>DATHPK010000298.1:0-5461 GCA_035483935.1 Acidimicrobiales bacterium | reverse complement strand
CGCGGCGACGACGATCGCTTCTTTCGTACGGAACTGGTGGTACACGGCCGCCTTCGTCACCCCGAGAACGTCGGCGATCATTTGCAGCGAAGTCCCACTGACACTGTGCTCACCGAACAGGTCGAGGGCCACACCTGCCGTGCGGACCTGGGCGGCGCTGTATGTCGCCGCACGGCCGCGCTTGGCGACGGCGCCGGACGGACTCACGTCCGCGACGGTAGTCGAACGGTTCCCGGTTGCTAGCCGCTCGGCTAGTGATGGCCGGGCAGCTAGCGGGCACGAAGCGGTCGCCGCACACGGGCGGACCATCGAACCAGCAAGGCATCCGGGCAAAGATGTTCCCAACGGCACGGGCGTATCGTCGGCCAGTAGGCCCCCCACAGGGAGGAACGCGTATGGCCATGGGAAATCGACCGGAGGTACAGACGGCGGCGGCGCCCGTCGTCGCACTCGACGTCGCGCTCGGTGTCGAGCAGATGGCAACCGCGCTCGCGCGGGTGCCTTTCCGGCACCCCTTCACCGGGCCCTCCTCACCGCTGTCGAACTTCGGGATGTCGGTCACGCGCGAGGTGATCCGCGCCTTCATGGGCTACTCGTCCGCGTTGCGGATTCCCGAGTTCCGCTCCGTCGAGCTGTTGATCGACGACATCTGCAAGGTCATCATGCCGCCGTTCGTCCACTCGCTCGACGTGTCGTGCCACCAGACCGAGCTCGGTGGCGTGCCCGGGATCCTCTACCGGCAGCGGCAGCAACCGCCGCTCGGGGTCATCCTTTACCTCCACGGGGGCGGCTACATCGGGACGTCGCCCAACATGTACGCCTTTTTCACCTCGCGGGTGTGCAAGGAGACGGAATGCGCGGTCTTCGTGGCCGACTACCGGCTCGCCCCCGAATACCCGTATCCGGCCGGGGCGGAGGACGCGTCAGCTGTCTTCTCGGCGCTGACCGACCTCGGCATCCCGCACGAGCGGATCCTGCTCGCCGGAGACTCGGGCGGCGGAGGGCTTGCCAACACACTCCTCCTCGACCGCGGTCTCGTGGCACCGAGGATGAAGCCCGCAGGCGTCATCCTCTTCTCCCCCGAGGTCGACCTGCGCCTTGACGAGCCGTCCGTGACCGAGAACGCCGAGCGCGACATCTTGCCCTGGAACATCCCCACCGCCGCCTACCTCCATGGCGCCGACGCATCGAGCCAGTCGGTCTCACCCTTGACGGCGGATCTGAGCGGCTTCCCGCCCACTTGTGTCTCGTGGGGCGGCTACGAGATGTTCCGGGACCCGATCCGCCGTTACGTCCAACGCCTCCGGGCCGCCGGAGTGCCGACCGAGGCGCAGGAGTACGAGGGAATGTTCCACGTCTTCCCGATCCTGATGCCCTGGCTGGAGGACAGCCACGACGTCTTCCGACGCCTGAAGGGCTTCATCCACAAGCTTGTGGCGGGGGCGCCGGAGTGGTCGGACGCCGAACTGCGGCGGAGGCTCGGCCTGGCAGCGTCGCCCGGCTGATCAGGCCTCAGGGCCGGCCTAACCCATCGGCGACCTTGCGCAGCCCGTCGCGGAAGTCCGGGTGGGCGATGTCGACGAGAGAGTGTGCCCGCTCGCGCACGGTGAGGCCTGTCAGCTCGGCCGCGCCGTACTCGGTGACGACGACACCCGTGTGGTGTCGAGGTGTCGACACGACCGATCCCTCGGGGAGGAGGCCGGCGATCCGCGACACCACTTCGCCCTGGCGCACGGCGGTCGAGCGCAGGCAGATGAGCGAATGGGCATCGAGATGCAACTCCGCGCCAGCCACGAAGTCTTCGTGGCCGCCGACCCCCGAAATCTGCCGGCCGTCGATGCTGTCGGCCACGACCTGGCCGTACAGGTCGACAGACAGGGCGCCATTGATCGAGACGAGCTTCGCGTTCTTCGCGATGACGGTCGGGTCGTTCACCGTCTCGACGGGGAGGAACGCGACGTCGCCGTTGCCGTCGAGCCACTCGTAGAGCTCGGCCGTTCCGAGCGCGAACGTCGTGACCGAGACACCGTCGAAGACGCCCTTGGCGTCGTTGGTCACCTTTCCCGCCTGGTGGAGGCGCATCAGTCCGGTGGTGAACATCTCGGAGTGGATCCCGAATCCTCCGAGCGAGCTCGTGGCCAGCTCCGTGGCGACGATGTTTGGGATGGCGCCGATGCCCGTCTGCAGCGTCGAGCCATCCCTGACGTAGGAGAGAGCGGTAGCGGCGATCGCGGCGTCGACCTCCTCGGTGGGCGCGTCCGCCAACGCGAACGGCGTCGCGTCCGTCTCGACCAAGACGTCGACGAGCTCGAGCGGGATCGTGTTGTCGTAGGCCGGCGGCAGGCTCCTCGTCCGGGGCAGATTGGAGTTCACCTCGACGATCAGCAGTCGCTCCGGGTCGCGGCCCGCCCGCAGGAGCTCGTCCCGTGTCGCGCCCAGGTGGAGGGACAGATTCACGTTGCCCGCCTCGTCGGGCGGGGCGGCCTGGGCCACCATCACCCTCGGGGCGAACCTGGCCAGGATGGGCGCGAACTGCCGGAAGCCCCCCGGCACGAGCTCCACCCGGAAGCCCCCGTCGTGCAGGAGCCGCTCGGCCGGGCCGAAGAAGCCGCAGCGGTATGAGACGCCGGGTTTGGTGAAGACCTCGTAGTAATTGAGGCAGAGCGCGCCGCCGACCTGGAGGTCCTGCCAGTCGTCCCGAACGCCGAGGGCGGCGAGGAAGGTGTCGGGGTTGGCCGGCCCCAGCCCGAACCCGAGCGAGTCCACCGGACGCAACAGAGCGACGGCCTCTTCAACGGGCAGCACCCTGCTCATGAGACGCCCTCTCGCTTTGCGTACGCGTCGGGCCAAGCGTTCATTTGCCCTGGAAAAAGGGCTGTTGGCGCGGAATCCATGACCTTTGGCTCTACCGAATTGGGGGACGTGGGTTGCACAATTCCGAGGACACCCTCCTCTTCCCAGACAACGGTGCTTGGAGAATGGCGGCCACCCCCCTCGGTCGCCATTTTCCAATTCTGGACCTGGCCCACGCCACCTCCGCCTCCTCTGGTCGTCGCCCCAGCTTTTCGGACGCGCCGCCTCGCCGCCACCCTTGTGACATCTGGCCCTGTCGCGCCACGACCAGGAAGTGCATGCTGTTCGCAGCTTGCAACGACGTCCGCTCGGCACCGCAGCCGAGTGGCGGCGAGAGGAGGGGACGGTGAAGAGAACGAGGCGCTGGCTGCGCAGACGGCGGGACCTCTACCCGACGGTTCTCCCTTCCTACCTGCTCCCTCCAATCGGCGGGAACGTCGTATTTGACCGCTCGCTGCGGCGCGCCCGCGACGAGAACACACGCTAATCGAGCCAGTCGGGACGATGTCGATGTACACCAAGCTGCTTGACGCCGCGATCGAACAACGGTCCCCTCGAGACCCCGATCCGAGCCGACACCACGCGGTCGAAGAGGTCCGGCGCTGCCGTGAGGAACTCGAGCTGGGCGTGCCGGAACGTAACGTCGACACCGTGCCGGCCGTCCTGGCCCTCCAGATCGGCTACGACGTCGCGCTGCTCGAGCTGGCGGAGGTCGTGGGCATCGAGAGCGGACCGAGCCGGTTCGAGCAACCCGAACGCGAGCGTGACCGGCTGCGCCAGGCCTTGAACGACATTGGCATCAACCTCGACGTGAAGACCGTGGCCGGTTGACGGCCCTCCGAAGTTGGCCCGAACCCTGACGCGTTGACGCCGAGTGGTCAGGTCCCGGTGGCGTCTGTCCTGGCGTCCTGCGTCGAGCGCTCGTTGAGCCGTGCCGCAAAGGTCGCGGCTTGCGTCCTCCGCTCCATACCCAGCTTGGCCAACAGGTTCGACACGTAATTCTTCACCGTCTTCTCGGCCAGGAACATGTTCTCGGCGATCTGCCGGTTGGTGTAACCCTCCGCGATGAGGTCGAGGATCTTGCGTTCCTGTGGCGTGAGGCTGGCCAGGCGCGGGTCGGTCTTGGGGCCCTCGCGGAGGCGCTCGAGGACCCGGTCGGTCAGGGCCGGGTCGAGCAACGACTCCCCCGCTCCTGCACGCCGGATGGTGTCGAGCAAGTCCAGGCTTCCAACCTGCTTCAGCACGTAGCCGGCCGCCCCCGCCATGATCGACGCGATGAGTGCTTCGTCGTCCGCGTAGGAAGTCAACATCACGCATGCGATGTCCGGCGAGTTCGAGCGCACCTCGCGGCACACTTCGACGCCGCTGCCGTCCGGCAGTCGCACGTCGAGGATTGCGACGTTGGGCTGTGCCGCCGGGATACTGATCAACGCTTCCGCCACCGTGTCGGCCTCGCCCACGACCTCGATGTCGTCACACGCTTCGAGGAGGGCGCGAAGGCCTGTGCGGACCACCTCATGGTCGTCCAGGAGGAACACGCCGATCGCCACGCAGGAAATCTTCCCACTTCATCGGGGTGCCGGGCTACTCGCGGGCGAGCGCCGAACGGCCCACCGACCCCTCGCCGGCCCTAACGTCGGTGGGGTTCGAATAGCGGGCCGGGGCGCAACCCCCGATCACAAGGAGGAGAGGAATGTCTTCGGTATCGCAATCCGACGGAGGTGGCCGCATCGTCGTCGGCTTCGATGGCTCTCCGTCCTCGTTCGATGCGCTGTCATGGGCGGCCCGGCAGGCCGAGCTGACGTCTGCAGGCCTCGAAGTGGTGATGTGCTGGGAGTGGCCCTCCAGCTATGGCTGGGCCTTGCCTGTCCCCGAGGACTTCGATCCTGAAGGTGACATCAACGGAACGCTCGAAACCGCCTTGTCGCCACTGCGAACCGCGCACCCCCAAGTTGCCATCCGCGGGCGGGTGGTAGAGGGTCATCCCGCGCCCGTCCTCGTGGAGGCGTCGAAGGCCGCCGATCTGCTCGTGGTCGGAAACCGCGGGCACGGCGAGTTCCTTGGCATGGTGATCGGCTCGGTCAGCGAGCACTGCGCTGCGAATGCGCACTGCCCTGTGCTCGTCCATCGCACGGCCTGAACACCGTCACGCGCCCGTCTCCTCGAGGAGTCGGTCGACGGCACGCCGCCTCGTCTCGCTGGCTTCTTGGAGCTGGGCCAGGCCGGGGCCACCGCGGCTGGTCCGCCGGGCTGCCTCGACCCGCCGGCCGACGAGCGATCCCAAGGTTGCTTCGACCGAGGCCCGTAGGGCGTCGAGGTCGTACCCGCCTTCGAGGAACAACGCGAGCCGCCCGGCCGAGGGCGCGAACTCGGCCACGACGCGCGCCAACTCGGCGAAGTCGCCGCTCTCGAGGTCCAGATTGCTCAAGGGATCGTCGCGGTGCGCGTCGAAACCGCAGGACACGAGGACCCAGTCGGGCGAGAACTCCTCGATCGTGGGGCGGGCCACCTCGTCGAGCGCCCGCCGCACGACATCGCCCGTCGCTCCGGGCGGGAGCGGAACGTTGAGCGTCAGCCCCGCGGCGTCCGCCCCGCCGACCTCGCCGGC
>DATHPK010000297.1:0-9715 GCA_035483935.1 Acidimicrobiales bacterium | reverse complement strand
TGGTGATGTTGCACATGCCCAACCCGAGATCGTGCGACAGCTCGCGGCGGTCGTTCACGTCCAAGGGGTGCATCTCGAGCTCGGCGAAACGGATGAAGAACCGGGGCCCCGCGTACTTGGGCTTGTTCTCCTCATGGTCACGGATGACGTGACACACGTTCTGGCACATGAAGCACTCGATGCACTTGCGGAACTCCTGGCCCCGCTCGACGTCGATCTGCTGCATCCGGTAGCCGCCCTCGGGCTCGGGCCCCGGCTTGAACGCGGGCACCTTTTTGGCCACCTCGTAGTTGAACGAGACGTCCGTCACCAGATCCCGGATGATCGGGAACGTCTTCATCGGCGCCACCGTCACCGGCTCGCCCTCGGGCAGCGTGTCCATGCGCGTCATGCACATGAGTCGCGGCATCCCGTTGATCTCGGCCGAGCACGACCCGCACTTGCCCGCCTTGCAATTCCAGCGGCACGCCAGGTCCGGCGCCGGGTCGGCCTGGATCCGGTGGATCACGTCCAGCACGACCTCGCCCTCTACCGCGGGCATCTCGTAGCTCGTGAATTCGCCGCCGTTCTCGTCCCCGCGCCACACCCGCATCGTGACCTTTTCGGCGCTCCGGGTGCCGGCCCCGTCGGCCGTGCCGGGCCCCGCCCCTGGGGCGGACGCCGCGCCGCCGGACACAGATCCGTCCGCTGGCGCAGTCGTCTCAGCCGTGTCAGCCATGGCTTACTTCCCTTCCTCGAACAGCTCGCGCAGTTCGGCGGGCATCTCGGGCAACGGCTCGGGGCCGATCGAGATCGGCGCCAGGTACCCCCGCTCGCCGGTCTGGCGCTGGACGAAGTTCACCTTGCCCATCTCGGGGTCCGGGCCCGGGTAGTCCTCCCGGGTGTGGCCGCCGCGGGACTCCTTGCGGTTCAACGCACCCTGGGTCACGGCGATCGACGTCGTGATCATCGACGGGAGGTCGGTGGCCAGGTTCCAGCCCGGGTTGTAGGCCCGGCCGCCCTTCACCTGGACCTTGGCCGTCTTCTGGCGCAGGTCCTCGAGCTTGGTCAGCGCCTCTTCGAGCTCGGGCCCGGTGCGGATGATGCCGACCAGCGCCTGCATCGTCTCCTGCAGCTCGTGCTGCACGTCGTAGGGGTTGTAGCCGTCCTCGCGCCCGAAGGGGGCGAACGCCTCGTCGATCACCGAGGCGATCTCCGCCGCGTCGATGCTCGGCGATCCGGCGCGGCCCTCGGCAAAGTCCGACGCGCCGATGCCTGCTCGGCGTCCGAACACGATCAGGTCCGACAGGGAGTTGCCACCGAGCCGATTCGCTCCGTGCATCCCACCCGACGCCTCGCCGATGGCAAAGAGCCCCGGCACCGTGGCCGCCTGGGTCTCGGCGTCCACGCGGACGCCGCCCATCATGTAGTGACAAGTGGGGCCGACCTCCATCGGCTCGGCCGTGATGTCGACGCCGGCCAGCTCCATGAACTGGTGGTACATCGAAGGGAGGCGGCGCTTGATGTACTCGGGGGTACGCCGCGTCGCGATGTCCAGGTAGACGCCGCCGTGGGGCGATCCACGGCCCGCCTTGACCTCGGAGTTGATGGCCCGGGCGACCTCGTCGCGGGGGAGCAGGTCGGGCGTGCGCCGGTTGTTGATGTGGTCCTCGTACCAGGCGTCGGCTTCCTCTTCGGTGTCCGCCGTCTCGGACCGGAACATGTCGGCGACGTAGTTGAACATGAACCGGGTGCCCTCGGAGTTCCGCAGGACACCGCCGTCGCCGCGCACGCCCTCGGTGACGAGGATGCCGCGCACCGACAGGGGCCACACCATGCCCGTCGGGTGGAACTGCACGCACTCCATGTCGATCACGTCGGCGCCCGCCCAGATGGCCATGGCATGGCCGTCGCCCACGGACTCCCACGAGTTGGACGTGTACATCCACGACTTGCCGATCGATCCGGTGGCCAGTACGACGGCCTTGGCCGTGAATGCGACCATCTCGCCCGTCGGTCGCATGTATCCCACCGCGCCCGAGATACGTCCCTCCGCGTCGGCCAGCAGACGGAGGATCTTGCACTCCATGAACACGTCGGTGCCCATGGAGACGACCTTCTGCTGCAGCGTGCGGATGAGCTCGAGCCCGGTGCGGTCACCGACGTGAGCCAGGCGGGCGTAACGGTGGCCGCCGAAGTCGCGCTGGGAGATCCGCCCGTCCTTGGTGCGGTCGAACAGGGCCCCCCAGCGCTCGAGTTCGTAGACCCGGTCGGGCGCCTCCATGGCGTGGATCTGGGCCATGCGCCAGTTGTTCAGCATCTTGCCGCCACGCATGGTGTCGCGGAAGTGGACCTGCCAGTTGTCCTCTTTCCAAACGTTGCCCATGGCGGCCGCCATGCCGCCCTCGGCCATGACGGTGTGCGCCTTGCCGAGGAGCGACTTGCAGATCACGGCCACCCGCAGGCCGCGTTCCTTGGCCTCGATCGCGGCGCGCAGGCCCGAACCGCCGGCGCCGATGACGATCACGTCGTAATCGTGCGTCTCGTACACGTCGCCCGACACTGACTGCGTCCCGGATGTCTCGCCCGTAGAAGTCACTGGCATCAGCCCTTAGAAGTGGAAACCGGGGTCGTGGATGGTCCCGCTCGCCACCAGTCTCACGTAGAGGTCGCTCAAGGCGACCACGCACAGGCTGATCCAGGCGAACACCATGTGCTTCCCGTTCAGCGGCGTCACGAACTTCCAGAGCTTGTAACGCACCGGGTGCTTGGCGAAGGACCGGACCTGGCCGCCGCAGAAGTGCCGGCAGGCGTGGCACGAGAGCGAATAGAGCCACAGGAACGCGGCGTTGAAGGTGAGCACCAGCGCGCCGATGCTGACGCCCCAGCCCGCGCCCGATCCCGGCTGGCGGAACGCCAAGACGGCGTCGTAGGTCAAGATGCCGTTGAAGAGCAACAGCACCCAGAAGAAGTAGCGGTGGATGTTCTGCAGGATGAGTGGGAACCGGGTCTCACCGCTGTAGCTGCCGTGCGCGTCGGCCACGGAGCACGCGGGCGGCGACCACCAGAAGGACCGGTAGTAGGCCTTGCGGTAGTAGTAACAGGTCAGCCGGAACCCGAGCGGGAAGATCAGGATCAGCAGCGCGGGGGAGTAGTTCCAGAACGGCAGTGTGCCGAACGAGTGGCTCCCCGTGACGCAGGAGTTGGCGATGCAGGGCGAGTAGAACGGCGAGATCAGGTCCCGGTTCAGCGACGCCCCGGCGTAGTAGTTCTTTCCCACGAAGGCCGCCCACGTCGAGTAGATGACGAAGGCCGTCAGGACCGTCACCGTGACCACGGGCTGGACCCACCAGGTGTCCCGGCGGAGGGTGGAGACATCGGGTCCGCCCCGTGTCCCCCCGATGGCCACCGGCGTGCTCGATGCGCTCTCGACCGTCGTCGTCACTCAGACCTCCTCGGTGGCCGGTCCTCGGGGGTGCGGCCCACCAGGACGCAGCCCATCTCCGCCGAACCCTATGACCGGTCGACCCGGACGTCAAAGACATAAAGAGCATCATTTTCAGAGCGATAAGCTCTGAATAAGAGGTCACCCGTATATGCAGCTGCACCAACTCGCCTACGCCCTCGCCGTCGCCGAGGAGCACAGCTTCACCAGGGCCGCCGCCCGCCTACACCTGGCCCAGCCCAGCTTGAGCCGCCAGGTCCGCCTGCTCGAGAGCGAGCTCGGCGTCGCCCTCTTCAACCGGGGGCCCGGGCAGGGGCCGGTCACCCTGACTGCCGACGGCGAGACACTGCTCCCCTTCATGCAGCGCGTCCTCGCCGATGTCGAGGCCACCGGCGCCGAGGCCCGCGCGCTCTCGGGCATGGCCCGCGGCCGCCTCGCCGTCGGCGCCACCCCGAGCCTGATCACCAGCGCGTTGGCGCCCGCGCTCGTCGCGTTCCACCAGAGCCATCCCGGCATCGACCTCTCGGTCGTCGAAGCCGGCTCGCACCAGCTGGTGCCCCAGGTCGCCTCCGGCGAGGTCGACCTCGCGCTGGTCGTCCTGCCGGTGACCGACCCGCTGGTGGTGACCACGCCGCTCTTCGACGACCCGTTGGTCCTGGCCACAGCCCCGGACCATCCCTTCGCCACCCGTGCCAGCCTCAAGGTCAAGGACCTCGACGGCCTCGACCTCGTCATGTTCCGGGAGGGCTACGACCTGCGGGTGGTCACTCTCGACGCCTGTGCGGCCGCCGGGGTCGAGCCCCATCTCGTCAGCGAGGGAGGCGAGATGGCGGGCGTCCTCTCCTTCGTCGCGGCCGGTCTCGGCGCCGCCGTCGTGCCCGCCATCGCTCTGCCGGACGACGGTTCGCTCGCGGCCATCCCCTTCGCCGGGCCCGAGCTCAGCCGCACGGTTGCGCTGGCCCAGCGCGGCGATCGGACGCTCGCGCGTCCGGCGCGCGCCCTCGCCGATCAGCTCACCGCCCGCTTTGCCGCCTCCTCGCCCCCCTGATTCGAGCGGCGAAGTCAGTCCCCCCCGAGCAGGCTGCGCAGCCGTTCGACTTGTCCGGGCACCAGGTGCCACCACATCCAACGGCCGCGCTTCTCGCCTTCGATCAATCCCGCCTCGGCCAGAACCCTGGTGTGATGGGAGATCGTCGGCTGGCTCTTGCCGAGTGGCCGCTCCAGGTTGCAGCTGCAGACTTCGCCCTCGGCGGCGACGATCGAGAGGAGACGCAGCCGCACGGGGTCGCTCAGCGCGCTGAAGACCTCGGCCAGTTCGGCGGCGTCCCTCTCGCGCAGCGCGCTTTCGGTGATGGGGACGCAACAGCCGGCAGTTCGTTCCGTGCCCCTCGTCTTCACGGTCCGGGTTGCCATGGCCCCACCTCGTCGTCTCAACCTATTGACACTGATCAATATGTGAGACACACTGACATATCGACGTAGGTCAATCTAATCGGAGATTCGCATGTCCCGTGTGCAACTCGCCCTCAATGTCTCGGACCTCGACGCAGCGATCGACTTCTACTCCAAACTCTTCGGGAGCGCGCCGGCGAAGGTGCACCCCGGCTATGCCAACTTCGCCATCGCGGACCCGCCGCTGAAGCTTGTCCTCATCGAGCATGCCGACGACCGCGGCGCCGGCGTCATGGGCGCGTTGAACCATCTGGGGGTAGAAGTAGAAGACCCTGACCATGTGGCCCGGGCCAGCGGACGCCTCGCCGGCGAGGGCCTCGACACGCTCGACCAACAGGAGACGACCTGTTGCTACGCCGTCCAGGACAAGGTGTGGGTGGAAGACCCCGACGCCACGCCCTGGGAGATCTACACGGTCCTCTCCGATGCCGGGGTCGAAACGGGGCTCGCCGGCGACGGCACCTGTTGCGCCGGCGTCGAGGCCGACGCCCCAGCCATCGCCGCCACCGGGAAGTGCTGCTGAGAACCTCCGACCCGGCCGGTCGCGAGCGGCGCGAAAGATGAACGACGTCGTCCTCTGGCGCCGGCTCCTGGCCGAGTTCGCCGGCAGTGCGTTCCTGGCTGCGCTCGTCATCGGCTCGGGCATCGCCGCCCAGCAGCTCTCGCCCGGGAACACCGGACTCCAGCTCTTCGAGAACGCCGCCGCGACCGGAGCCGGGCTCTACGCCATCATCCTGATGTTCGGGCCCGTGTCAGGCGGTCACTTCAACCCGGTCGTGTCCTTCGTGGACGCCGGTTTCGGCGGTCTCTCGTGGAAGGACGCGGCGGCGTACCTCCCCGCGCAGGTGGCGGGGTGCATCGGCGGCGCCGTTCTGGCCAACCTGATGTTCTCCAGGGCTGCGTTCGAGCTCTCGACGAAGCACCGGGCCTCGGCCGCGCACTTCCTCTCTGAGGTCGTCGCGACGCTCGGCCTGCTGCTCGTGATCTTCGCGCTGGCCCGTTCCGGTCGCTCCCGGGCCACGCCGGCGGCGGTCGGCGCCTACATCGGTGCCGCCTACTTCTTCACCAGCTCGACGAGCTTCGCCAACCCCGCCATCACGGTAGGCCGCATGTTCTCCAACACCTTCGCCGGCATCGCACCGTCCTCGGCACCTTCGTTCATCGCCGCCCAGGTGGTCGGTGGCGTCGTCGCGTTCGGCCTTATCCGCACGCTGTATCCGGGAGTGACACCCGATGAGGCGGCGGACATCCTCGTCCCGCACCTGCGGGGGGTCAACGACCCCGAGACCGAACGCTACGAACCCAACCGACCGACGGAGGTCCCCAAACCGTGAACGAGGACGCACCGCAGACCGCGCCCGACCCGAGCTCCACGACCACAACTCCGGCGGCGGCGGTCCTCTTCTTGTGCGTGCACAATGCGGGCCGGTCGCAGATTGCGCTCGGCTGGCTCCGCCATCTGGGAGGTGACCGCGTCGTCGGTTTCTCTGGAGGCTCCGAGCCGAAGACCGAGATCAACCCCGTGGCCGTCGAGGCGATGGCCGAGGTCGGCATCGACATCTCCGGCGAGTCGCCGAAGCGCTGGAGCCGTGAGGTGCTCGAACAGGTGGACGTCGTGGTCACCATGGGTTGCGGTGACGCCTGCCCCATCGTCCCCGGCAAGGCCTACGAGGACTGGGAGGTCGCGGATCCGGCGGACATGGCCCTCGCCGGAGTCCGGCCCATCCGCGACGACATCGAGGGGCGGGTGCGCGACCTGTTGCGCCGGCTCGACGTCGATATCGCGTAGCGCGCCAGGTCACCGCCCACGCAACGGCCGCCGCCGCTCCGCACGAGAGATTCCGGGTTTAGGCTTCGTCCATGCCTGGCCCTTCTTCTTTCGATCCCTCCGCGACGCCATCGCCCGGTGGCCTGAAGCCGCCGAGCGACCTCCCGACCGCGCTGGCCGACCTGCGCGCCTCGGGCTGGGAGTCGGTCTCGGTCGCCGCGGAGATGCGCCGCAACACACAGAAGGCGATCGCCGCCGGTTCGTCTCTCACCCCCGGCGTCCTCGGCTTCGAAGAGACGGTCGTGCCCCAGCTGGAGAACGCCATCCTGGCGGGGCATGACATCATCCTCTTGGGCGAGCGCGGCCAGGCCAAGACGCGCGTCATCCGTTCCCTGGTCGGCCTGCTCGACGAGTGGATGCCGATCGTCGAGGGCTCCGAGATCAACGACGACCCCTACAACCCCGTCTCGCGTTTCGCGCTCGACCGGCTCGAGGAGCTCGGCGAGGCCACGCCCGTCACCTGGGTGCACCGCTCGCAGCGCTACGGCGAGAAACTGGCGACGCCCGACACCTCGATCGCCGACCTCATCGGCGAGGTCGACCCGATCAAGATCGCCGAGGGCCGCTACCTCAGCGACGAGCTCGCGCTGCACTACGGCCTCATCCCGCGTGTCAACCGCGGCATTTTCGCGATCAACGAGCTGCCCGACCTCTCCGAGCGCATCCAGGTCGGCCTGCTCAACATCCTCGAAGAGCGCGACGTCCAGATCAGGGGCCACCGCATCCGCCTGCCGCTCGATGTCATGCTCGTCGCCACGGCCAACCCCGAGGACTACACGAACCGCGGCCGCATCATCACCCCGCTCAAGGACCGCTTCGGGGCGCAGATCCGCACCCACTATCCCTTCGAGACCGTGACCGAGGTCAAGATCATGGAGGCCGAGGCGGATCTCCCCGAGGCCGGCGTGCCCGTCAGCGTGCCGCCCTTCATGAGGGAGATCATCGCCGAGATCAGCCAGCTGGCCCGGCGCAGCACCCATCTCAACCAGCGCAGCGGTGTCAGCGTCCGACTCTCCATCGCCAACTACGAGACCCTGGTCGCCTCCGCCGTCCGCCGTGCACTGAAGACGGGTGAGCCCGTCGCCGTCCCGCGCGTGAGCGACCTCTCGGCCCTCGTCCCCTCGACCCAGGGCAAGATCGAGGTCGAGGCCATGGAGGAGGGCCACGAGGAGGAGGTGGTGGCCCAGCTGGTGGCCGCGGCAACGCTTTCGGTCTTTCGCCGGCGCGTCACGCTCGACGACCCGCAGTCGATCGTCGGCGCCTTCCACGACCAGGTCGTCGTGCACGTGGGTGACGACATGCCGAGTGCGACCTACCTGTCCGTGCTCGCCGACATGCCCGAGCTCGAGCCGCCGACGCGCAAACTGGCCGGTCCGGAGGCTGCCGACGCCGAGTCGCCGGCGCTGATGGCGAGCGCGCTCGAGTTCCTCCTCGAGGGCCTGCACCTCACCAAGCGGCTGAACAAGGACGCATCGGGCGCCCGCGCCCTCTACCGGGGCCGGAAGTAAGGAGGGTCGACGACATGACCGGCGCCGGCGCTCGCTACGACTACTCGGAATGGGACGGCACCCAGGAATTCGCCGACCTCGATCCCGACGACCTCCTCGCGGGCCTCACCGACGACCTGCTCGCGGGCGGTGACCTCGACGACGCGCTCCGCCGGCTGCTGCGCAGCGGTTTCCGGACCGCGGACGGCGACCAGGTCCAGGGACTGCGGGACCTCCTCGAACAACTCAGGCGGCGTCGCCAGGAGATGCTCGCCGAAGGGGACCCCGACGGCCGAATGGCCGAGCTGACCGTCCGCCTCGACGAGATCGAGCAGGACGAGCGCGCCGCCATCGACGACCTCGTCGAGGAAGCGGCGACTTCCGACGACGAGCGGCGCCAGCAGGTCACCGACGACGTCGCCACCGAGCGCCGCATGGCGCTCGACCTCCAGCCCGACGACCCCGCCGGACGCATCCAGTCGATGCAGCACTACGAGTTCGTGTCGAGTGAGGCGCGCGAGAAGTTCGAAGAGCTCGTCGAGGAGCTCCGCAAGGAGATGGCCGACACGTTCTTCGAGGGAGCCTCCGAGGCGCTCTCGAGCATGGACGCCGAGCAGATGGCGCGCATGCGCGACGCCTACGACGCGCTCAACCGCATGCTCGAACAGCGCGAGGCCGGCGAGGATCTCGACCCGAGCTTCGAGGAGTTCATGGAGAAGTTCGGCGACATGTTCCCGGGCAATCCGCAGAACCTCGACGAGCTGCTCGAGCAACTGGCCGAGCGCATGGCTGCCGCCCAGGCCGTGTGGAACTCACTCAGCCCCGAGCAGCAGGCACAGCTACGACAGCTCATGGAGGCCGTGCTCGAGGACATGGACCTGCGCTGGCAGGTCGACCGCCTGGCCCAGAACCTGCAGCGAGCATTCCCCGAAGCCGGCTGGCAGCGCTCCTACGAGTTCCAGGGCGACGGCCCCATGTCGATCAACCGCGCGACCGACCTCGCCACGCAACTCGGCCAGCTCGATCGCATGGAAGAGGTGCTGCAATCCGCGTCCACTCCGGCCGCCCTCGGCGAGATCGATCTCGATCAGGTCCGGCAGCACATGGGGGAGGACGCCGCCCGCGCCCTCGACAAACTCGCGAACCTGACCAAGTCGCTGGCCGACGCCGGCCTGATCGAGCAACACGGCGGCCAGATCGAGCTGACCCCCCGCGGCGTCCGCCGATTGGGGCAGAAGGCGCTCGCCGACCTCTTCGGCCAGATCAACAAGGACCGTATCGGCGACCACTCCACGGTCCTCACCGGCGCCGGCCACGACCGCGAGGAGACGACGAAGGCGTACGAGTACGGCGACCCACTCAACCTGCACCTGTCCACGACGGTGCACAACGCGGTGCGCCGCGGCGGCTCCGGCGTCCCCGTGCGGCTGAAGCCCGAAGACTTCGAAGTAGTCGAGGTCGAGGCGCTCTCCCGGTCCGCCACGGTCCTCTGTCTCGACCTTTCCATGTCGATGCCGATGCGCG
>DATHPK010000296.1:0-6924 GCA_035483935.1 Acidimicrobiales bacterium | reverse complement strand
CCAACGCGGCCACCGGCGTGGTCGTCAACAGCGCCACCTCGGTCAGCGCCGTCTCACCGGCGGGGACCGGCACCGTCGACGTCACGGTCACCACAGCGGCCGGCACCTCGGCCACCTCGAGCGCTGATGACTTCACCTATGGAACCGCCGCATCGCCGACGGTCCTCTTCGTGTTCCCGAATCGGGGTCCCGAGTCGGGCGGCACGACCGTGTACATCGTCGGCGCCAACTTCACCGGGACGACAATGGTCCACTTTGGCGCCCAAGCGGCGACTAGCGTGACCGTTCTCGGCCGGAACGTCGTCTCGGCCGTTTCACCGGCGGGGACCGGCACGGTCGACGTCACGGTGACGACAACGGGGGGTACGTCAGCGATTTCGCCCTTCGACAAGTTCACCTATCGGCACCACAGGCACCACCGGCACCACGGGCATGGGAGGAATTGGGGCTATAGCCATGGGCTGGGCCGAGCGGATGTAGGTGCATGGACATGGGAAAAGTGAGGAGGGATCGGACAAGTTGAGAACCACTCGATGATCTCGTCCCTGCTGACAATTCGTTATTCGCAGTGTGTAGCTCGAAGTCGTTTGTGAATCGAAGCCAACGATGCCCAGTTCTACGGCTCCACCCGGGCGATGACGCTCAACAGGCCGATTGTCGGCATGGCACCGAGCCACGATGGCAAGGGCTACTGGCCTCCGACGGCGGCTCTTCAACTACGGCGATGCGGCCTTCGACGGGTCGGCCGGGGGCAAGCGCCTCAACCAGCCAATCGTCGGCACAGCGGAGCACCCTGAAGGGGGATGAGCGTGCCTCACCACAAGGCTAAGACGGCGACAGGGGAGAGCCCCTCGGCCCGCCGGGTGATCGCGATCGGCATCGTGTGTGCGGTCGTGCCCACGGTGTCAGCCGTCTGGCTGGGAACGTCAGGCGCCGCAACCACGACGTTGGGCACGCTCAAGTCCCTGGCGTGCAAACCAATGGCATCGGACCCGGCGATCGAAGCGCCGCTCTACGCTCAGCAGAAGGGCGCCAGCGGCGAGTCGGACGCCTGGTGGTGCCAACTCCCTCACGCGACGCAGGTGCCCGCCGGGTTGGTCCCTCTGCGACGTGACTCGGCGCCGCTGCCGAACAACTACGACCTCGATGAGACCGTGTACTCGCCGAGGGGGAGGCCCAAGGACGCCGCCATCACTGCACCGGCCCTCGTCGTCGAGGTCAAGGTCAATAGCGCCGTCGCACCAGGTGCGACGGCTCGCGTCCCGCAGTTCACCAGCGCCAGAACGGTCGTCCTGAAGAAAGGCGTCACCGCCAACGTGGTGACAGCGTCCGGCCAGACCGATGTGAGCTGGGGGTTTACCACCTCGGGCGCCCCCAAGTACCTCAGTGCCGTCTCCTCTGTCACAGTTGCCGGATTCGGTGTCCCGGCGTCGGACGTCATCGCCGTGGCGAAGCATGTCGCACCCCTCTGATGGGTGAACGCAGCCCGGCGCGTTTCCGATGCGGCTGGAAACTGTGTTTGGCATGCGCCGGTGCCTCCCTCGGGCTCATGCAGTTCGCCGCGATGCCTCCCGCAGGGGCAGCGAAGGACGGAACGTCCTCGAGCCAGTCCATCGCCAATGTTGCGTCTGCCTCCTCGACGTCCGCGCTGACCTTGGAGCAGTGGAAACAACGCTACGAGCAGGACGTCGGGGTCCTGGCCGACGATATTCTCGTAGTGGTCGACGACGGGAAACGGGCGCAGCACCACGACACGACCGGGAAGGTCAAGACGACCGTGAACGACTGCCGCACGTGGGCCTCCGACGCCCGGCAGGCCCGCACGGCCGCTCCTCCGATCCCGATGGCAGGCGCCGAAAGCGCCTGGACGAGCATGATCGGGGCATCCGCTCACGCCGCGTCGGACTGTCTCGCCGCGCTGCAGCACGGGTCGCGGCGCAGTGCCAAGGACTTTCAGAAGCAACTGAAGATCGTGGAACAGGACGAGGTGACCTTGAACGGCGACCTCAACGGTTCCTAGCGCCACCAGGGAATTCCCAGGGCGAGGGCGACCGGTCGGTCCCCACTAGATTGGCGTTCGTGCGTCTCGCGGTCCTTGTTTCGGGTTCCGGGACGATCCTGCGGGCGATGTTCGAGGATGGTCTTCCGGTGACCACCGTCCTTGCCGACCGGCCCTGCGCCGCCCTCGAAATCGCCGAGGAGTATGGCGCCGCACCCGAGCTCGTCGATCGCAAAACCTACGGCGGCTTCGGCGCGGATTTCGACCGGGAGGGGTTCACAGCCACCGTCACCGCCACGCTTGTGGCTCACCAGGTGGACCTTGTGGCCATGGCCGGGTTCGGGACGGTCCTGAGTGGGACCGTGCACTCCGCCTTCCCGGATCGCATCTTGAACACGCACCCTGCCCTGCTGCCGCTCTTCCCCGGTTGGCACGGGGTGCGCGACGCCCTGTCCGCCGGGGCTGCCGAGACCGGCTGCACGGTGCACCTGGCCACGCTCGAGATGGACGCAGGGCCAATCCTGGCCCAGCAGTCCGTGCCCGTTCTGCCGGGCGACAGCGAGGAGACGCTGCACGAGCGCATCAAGGTGGTCGAGCGGACGCTCTACCCGGCCACCGTGGCCTGGGCGCTGGCGGAGTTGGAGGCGGGGCGGCCGATCGAACCGAAAGGAGTACACGAGGAGATGACGTCGTGAGGGCGCTGTTGTCGGTCTACGACAAGGAGGGGCTGGTCGAGTTCTCCCAAGGCCTGGCGGACCTCGGCTGGGAGCTCGTCGCGAGTGGCAACACGTCGGCGAAACTGCGTGAGGCCGGGATCGCTCACCGCGAGGTGGCCGAGGTCACAGGGTCGCCCGAGATGCTCGGTGGGCGGGTCAAGACGCTGCACCCCAAGATCCACGGCGGCATCCTCGCCGACCGGTCGAAGGCCGAGCATCTCGAGGACCTGGATGCCAATGGCATCGAGGCGATCGACCTCGTCGTGTCGAACCTCTATCCGTTCTCCTCGGACCCGTCGGTGGAACTGATCGACATCGGGGGGCCGACGATGGTGCGCGCCGCCGCCAAGAACCACGAGCACGTCGGCATCGTGACGTCGCCGGCGGACTACCCGGTGGTCCTCGACGAGCTGCGCGCATCGGGCTCGCTGTCTTCGGCGACGCGCCGTCGGCTGGCCCGGGCTGCGTTCGCGCACACGGCGGCCTACGACGCCGCGATCGTCGCCTGGCTCGACGGCGGCGGCCCGAAGCCGGTCGGCGAGCTGGAGGGAGCGAGCGACGCCGACCTCGAGGAGGCCTCGTTGTCGGCCGTGCTGCCACCGACGCTGCACCTCACGCTCGAGCGGACCGAGGTCCTGCGCTACGGCGAGAACCCGCACCAGCGTGGCTCGCGCTACCGGATCGCCGGTGCGGCGAGCTGGTGGGACGCCATGGAGCAGCACGGCGGCACGGCGCTGTCCTACCTCAACATCTTCGACGGCGATGCGGCCTGGCGCCTGGTGCACGAGCTTGCGGCGGACGCGGGTGACGGGGAGGTGGCGGTGGCCATCATCAAGCACGCCAACCCCTGCGGAGCGGCGGTGGGAGGTGATCTCGTGACCGCGTACGAGCGCGCGTTGGAGTGCGACCCACTCAGCGCCTTCGGGGGCGTCGTCGCGATCGGCGGCGTCGTGCAGGCAGAGGTGGCGGACGCGATCGCGGCAGGGCCGCAGGCCGACGTCATCATCGCCTCGTCGTACACACCCGACGCGGTGGAGAAGCTGCGGGCGCGCCGGAGGGCGACCAGGCTGCTGTCGGGGCCCGCACCCGAGCAGGCGCTGCGTCAGCTCCGCAGCCTCGGGGCGAGCGTCCTGGTGCAGGACGTCGACGCCTTCGTCTCGCCGCGCGCGTCGTGGCAGACGGTGACGAAGCGAGCGCCCAGCGAAGAAGAGTGGCGCGACCTCGTGCTTGCGTGGCGGGTGTGCGGGCGCACGACGTCCAACGCCATCGCGGTGGTGACCAATGGCCAGGCCGTCGGGGTGGGCGCGGGGCAGCAGTCGCGTGTGGTCGCGGCGGAGATCGCCGTGCAGAAGGCGGGCGAGCGGGCCAAGGGCGGAGCGGGCGCCAGCGACGCCTTCTTCCCCTTCCCCGACGGGCTGCTGGTGCTGGCCGACGCCGGGGTCACCGCCGTGGTCCAGCCCGGGGGATCGGTGAAGGACGGCGAGGTGGTGGCGGCCGCCGACGAGGCGGGCCTGGCGATGGTCCTGACCGGCGAACGGCATTTCAAGCACTGATGGCGGCCATCCTGCTCGACGGCGAGGCGGTGGCCGCACGGATCAAGGCCGAGGTGGGCGACCGCGCCGCGACGCTGGCGCGCGAGGGCATCCACGTCGGGCTGGGCACGATCTTGGTGGGCGACGATGCGCCGAGCGCGCGTTACGTCTCGCTGAAGCATGAGGACTGCGCGGCGCTCGGGATCCACTCCGTCGGCGAGCACCTGCCGGCGACGGCGACGCAGGCCGAGGTGATGGAGGCCATCGCGCGCTTCAACGGCGACCCCAAGGTGAGTGCATACCTCGTCCAGCTGCCCCTGCCGGCGGGCCTCGACGAGGAGCGCGCGCTGCTGGGCGTGGACCCGGCCAAGGACGCGGACGGGCTGCACCCGGTGAACCTGGGCCGGCTCGTTCTGGGGACGCCGGGCCCGTTGCCCTGCACGCCGGCGGGGATCGTCGAGCTGCTGCACGCGTACGACGTCCCGGTCGAGGGCGCCCACGCGGTGATCATCGGGCGCGGCGTGACGATCGGGCGGCCACTGGCCAACCTGCTGACCTTGAAGCGGCCGGGCCTCAATGCGGCGGTGACCGTCGTGCACACGGGCGTGGCCCGCGAGGACATGATGCGGATCGTGCGCACGGGCGACATCGTCGTAGCGGCGGCGGGGCAGCCCCACGTCCTCACTGCGGACATGGTGCAGCCGGGAGCGGCCGTCGTCTCGGCCGGCACCAGCTTCGAAGGGAAGAAGCTCGTCCCCGACGCCCACCCCGACGTGGCCGAGGTGGCGGGATGGATCACACCCAGGCTCGGCGGGGTCGGGCCCATGACCCGTGCCATGCTGTTGCGCAACGCGCTGCGTGCGGCGGAGGTGTCGGCCAGGTGAGCGAACGCGAACGGGAATACTCGGAACGCCCGTGGGGCAATTACACGGTCCTGGACGACGGTGCCCCGGACCACAAGGTCAAGCGCCTCGTCGTGAACCCTGGCAAGCGCCTCAGCTACCAGCGCCATTCCCGGCGGGCCGAGCACTGGTTCATCGTGGCGGGGACGGCTGAGGTGACGATCGACGGGGTGGTGACCGAACTGCACCCGGGTGACTCCATCGACATCCCCCTGGAAGGGGCGCACCGCGTGGCCAACGCCGGCGACACCGATGTCGTGTTGATCGAGGTACAGCACGGGTCGTACTTCGGCGAGGACGACATCGTCCGCCTCGAGGACGACTTCGGCCGCGTGGAAAACGGCGCTGGGCAGTCCGCGCCGTGACGCGCATCGCCGACCTGCTCGAGGGCGGCCCCACCTACTCCTTCGAGTTCTTCCCGCCCAAGAACGACAAGGAGCTGACCACGCTGGCGCGTACCATCGCCGAGCTGCAGCCTCTGGAGCCCTCGTTCGTGTCGGTCACCTACCGCGGCGGCGCGGAGTCGCGCCAACGCACGTTCGACCTCGTCTCGGGCATGTTGCACACGACGAGGCTCAATCCGATGGCCCACCTGATCTGCGTGGCCCACTCCCGGCTCGAGCTCGCAGACATCCTGGTGGCGCTGCGCAAGGCGGGCGTCGAGAACCTGATGGCACTCGGCGGCGACCCGCCGACGGACCCTGACGCCGGCCCCGGCGAGCTCGCCTACGCGACCGAGCTGGTCCAGCTGGCGCGCGCGATCGGCGGCTTCTCCATCGGCGTGGCGGCCCACCCCGCCGGGCACCCGCGCTCGGACGACCTGGCCACCGACCGCGACTACCTCGCGGCCAAGCTGGCGCTGGCCGACTTCGGGGTGACCCAGTTCTTCTTCGAGGCGTCCGAGTACCAGGATCTGGTCACCGACCTGCGCGAGCGGGGCATCGAGATACCCGTACTGCCGGGGATCCTGCCCGTCACGTCGCTCTCGACAATGGGGCGGCTCGGTGCGATGGGAGCGGCTGCGCCCGCCTGGATGGAAGAGCGCCTGCGCGCAGCCGACGAGAGGGGAGGGTCCGACGCCGTGCGCAAGGAGGGCATCGTGCTGGCGACCGACCTGTGCGCGCACCTGCTCGAGGCCGGCGTGCCGGGGCTGCACTTCTACACGTTCAACACGTCGAACGCGACCCGCGAGATCTACGCGGCGCTGGGTTTGGGGCCTGCGGCGAACGCCTAGCTGAGTCCCAGCCCATCGCGACTTGCGTGCCAGGCGTCGCGCTGAGAGCGCCGACGAAGACGGACGGGGGCTGCGCCGGTGGCCGAGTTTCGACGGCGGCGGAGGTTGGTCCGCCCGCCGTGAGGGGCCCGGCGGAACTGGGCGGTCGATGTCCTCAATTACCTGGTCGATTGGGATGCACGGGCCGCGGCCCCTAGCATCGTTTTCCCTATGGCAGATCTCATCCGCATGGGAGACGACGGCACCCTCGTCGTGCCCGACGAGCCCATCATCCCCTTCATCGAGGGCGACGGCACCGGCGTCGACATCTGGCCGGCCGCCAAGCTGGTCCTCGACGCCGCTGCCGCCAAGCACGGCCACAAGGTCGCCTGGAAAGAGGTGCTGGCGGGGCAGAAGGCGTTCGACGAGACCGGCAACTGGCTGCCCGACGAGACCGTCGAGACGTTCCGGTCGCACCTGATCGGGATCAAGGGCCCGCTCACGACGCCCGTCGGTGGCGGCATCCGCTCGCTGAACGTCGCGCTGCGCCAGATCCTCGACC
>DATHPK010000295.1:0-1697 GCA_035483935.1 Acidimicrobiales bacterium | reverse complement strand
GGGTGGTGTGTGACCCCGGCTCGAACCCGGTGCCCTGTACCCGGTCGCCTTCGGCCAGGGCGGGGAGCACCCGCTCCTCGGCGCTCTCGGCGTCGGACTCGTCGTCGTCGCGCCCTTCCTCGTACACCTCGAGGAAGCCCTTGAACGAGATGACCCGGCCGCTCGCCGAGAACCCGGCTTCCTGACCCGCCGCCACGCCGCTCGGCACGTCGGCCACCAACCGCACCTGCGCGCTCGTCCCGGTGGCGTCGTTCATCTGCGAGGCGACCGTGCGCATCCAGATCATCTCGTAGAGGCGCAGCTCGTCGCCCGACAGCTGGCGGCCCACCTGCTCGGGCGTGCGGAACGTCTCGCCCGACGGGCGGATCGCCTCGTGCGCCTCCTGCGCGTTCTTGACCTTGCGTTCGTACCGCCGCGGCGCGTCGGGGACGTAGGCGTCGCCGTAGCGCTCGCGGGCCTGGGACCTGGCTGCGCTCAGCGCCTCGTCGGACAGCGTCGTCGAGTCGGTGCGCATGTAGGTGATGTAGCCCTGCTCGTAGAGGCGCTGGGCCACCTGCATGGCCCGCTGCGCGCTGAAGCGGAGTTTGCGGCCCGCCTCCTGCTGGAGGGTCGACGTCATGAACGGCGCCGCCGGCGAGCGGCGGAAGGGGCGCTCCGTCACCGACTTCACGGTGAAGGACTGCCCGGTCAGGGCCTCGGCGACCGAGGTGGCCTCCCCTTCGCCCAGGACCCGCACCTCGCTCTTGGCGCTCTGTTCACCCTGCTCGTCGAAGTCCCTGCCCGTGGCGACGGTCGTGCCGCCGAGCGCGACCAGGGCGGCCCCGAAGCCGTTGGCAGCGGCCTCGCGGCTGAACGTGCCGTCGATCCCCCACCACGTCGCCGAGCGGAATCGCATGCGGGCGCGTTCGCGCTCCACCACCATGCGGGTGGCGACGCTCTGCACCCGGCCCGCCGAGAGCCGCGGCATCACCTTGCGCCACAGCACCGGTGAGACCTCGTAGCCGTAGAGCCGGTCGAGGATGCGCCGCGCCTCCTGCGCGTCCACCAGCCGCCGGTCGAGGTCGCGCCACTCGTCGACCGCCCGCGCGATCGCCGCCGGGGTGATCTCGTGGAACACCATGCGCTTGACCGGCACGGTCGGGTTGAGGACCTCGGACAGGTGCCACGCGATGGACTCGCCCTCGCGGTCTTCGTCCGTGGCGAGATAGAGCTCGTCGGCCGTCTTGAGGAGCTTCTTCAGGTTCGCGACGACCGACTTCTTGGGCGACGAGACCACGTACAGAGGCTTGAACCCGTTGTCCACGTCGACGCCGAGGCGCGCCCACGGTTCGCCCTTGACCGCCGCCGGCACTTCGTCGGCCCCCCGCGGCAGGTCGCGGATGTGCCCGACGGACGACTCGACGATGAAGTCGGGCCCGAGCATGCCGCTGATGGTGCGCGCCTTGGCCGGCGACTCGACGATGACGAGCGCCTTACCCATGACGCACCCCGCGGGGTACTGGTCGCAACGATGGCTCGGAGGGCATGGTCAAATCAGAGTGAGCGGCCACCGACCCGCCTGTCAAGAGCAGGCCGTGGCGCAGGCACCGGAAACGGACGGTCGCCGACGCTGCTGAGCAGGAGGAATCGATCAGCCCCCGCCGCCCGACTGGGCCGGGTTCGCGGCGGTTGCCTCGAACTGGGCGGGAGCGACCTTC
>DATHPK010000294.1:0-2009 GCA_035483935.1 Acidimicrobiales bacterium | reverse complement strand
TGTCCTTCGCCGCCAGCAGCTGAGCGACGGTCTTCGCCGCGTCGGCGCCCTTGGCCGCCGTCACAGGCCGAGCTCCTCGCCCAACGCGTGGGCGACCTGGCGCGTGGTGCGGGCGCCGAAGCTGCGTGCGAAGAGGTAGGGCAGCAACAGCACGGGCATCCCGGCCGGGA
Organism: Acidimicrobiales bacterium; assembly: GCA_035483935.1. Taxonomy (GTDB): domain Bacteria; phylum Actinomycetota; class Acidimicrobiia; order Acidimicrobiales; family RAAP-2; genus Bog-473. The sequence continues at coordinate 1,839 of DATHPK010000294.1, read as the reverse complement.
GCCCCGCCTGCAGGTGCTGCAGGTGCGTCGAACGCGTGCGCCGCAGCGTGACGGCGAGGCGGGCGGCCTCGAGCACCGGCGCCACGGACCCGCCGGCGCGCCCTGAGAGCACCTCCTCGGTCTCGGGCTCGCGCAGCTGCTCGAAAATTTCCTCTTCGCGTTGGCCGAAGAGTTCGGGCAGGACGCGGTTGACCACGACCCCCGACATGCGCACGGTGGTCTCCTCGCGGATGCGCGTCGCCAGCTCGATCGTCTCGTTGACGGGCATCTCCTCGGGGGTGCAGACCGCGAGGAGGCCGGTCTGGAGCGGGTCCGAGAGGATCTCGAGCATCCAGTCGGTCTGGCCGCGGATGAGGCCGACCTTGACGAGGTCGTTGATGGCCTGCGGCGCGGCCAGCTGGCCCACGATGTGGCCGGTGGCGGCTGCGTCGACGACCACCAGGTCGTAGTGGCGCTCCTTGACCTCCCAGCAGAATTTGCCGACGGTCAGGATCTCCCGCACGCCCGGCGCCGCCGTCGCGACGAAGTCGAACGCCTTGGCCAGCGGGCCGATGCGGCCCACGACCGGGATGCGCAGGTGCAGTTTGAGGTATTCGCGCAGGGACGCCTCGGTGTCCATCGACATGGACCAGATGCCGGGCGCGATCTCCCGCGGCGTGAAGTCGGTCGGCGGCGCCTCGAAGAGCGCGGTGACGTCCCCCTTGGCATCCGTCTCGCAGACGAGGACGCGTTTGCCGTGCTCGGCGGCCAGCTGCGCCAGGCCTGCAGCCACCGTGGTCTTGCCGACGCCACCCTTGCCGGTGACGAAGATCAGCTTGAGGTCGAGCAGGTCGACGGTCGCGATCAACGGACCCGTGCCCTTCCCGCCAGGGGGGCCCTGGCCCTCAGGGTGCGCCGAACCCGACGCGGCGCTCGGAAGAGGGCGCGCCGACCTCGACGTAGGCGACCTTGGCCACGGGCACGCCGACCTTGCGACCCCGGCGGTCGGTCAGCCAGAGAACGCCGTCACCCGCATCGAGCATCTTCTCGATGTCCTTCACCAGCGTGTCGCGGTCCGCGTCCTCGGGCATCTCCACCTCGAGCTCCTTGGGGGTGTGGGTGATGCCGATACGCACGTCCACCTGGTGTCACTCCTCTCATGGCCGTTACGAGCCTTTTCCTGGTCTCCAGGACGTTACTGCCACGCGGCAGACTGCATGGCATGAGCGGAGCCGACGGCGCCGTGGGGACCGAACGCAATGTCCGCTGGGCAGCGACGATGGCGGGCTACGCCGGACCCGTTCGCCTGGCGCACGCCGACTCCCACGCCCGGATCGGTGCGGCACCCGGCGCACCTGCAACGGAGCGCCCCGAGCCCGTCTCGCCGTGTGGCCGCGGCGAGCGCGAAGAGCTCGAAGCGTCGCTGCTCGCGCCGGGAGCCACGTACGCCGCCGGTGCCGGCGAACGTCCGCGGCCCGAAGAGCCCGACGACTGGCGGACCTGCTTCGAGCGTGACCGCGATCGCATCCTGCACGCGACGGCGTTCCGCCGCCTGGCCGGCAAGACCCAGGTCTTCGTCTTCCCTCAGGACCATCAACGCACCCGGCTGACCCACGCGCTCGAGGTGGCCCAGGTCGCGAGCGCCATCGCCCGCGCGCTGCGGTTGAACGTCGCGCTCACCGAGGCCATCGCACTGGGCCACGACTGCGGCCACGGCCCCGGTGGCCACGCCAGCGAGGACGCGCTCGACCCCTACGTGGCCGGGGGCTTCGACCATGCGCCGTGGGGGGCGCGGGTGTCGCTCGCGCCGTTGAACCTCTGCGCCCAGACGGTCGACGGCATCGCCAACCACAGCTGGTC
>DATHPK010000293.1:0-2220 GCA_035483935.1 Acidimicrobiales bacterium | reverse complement strand
CTGCCGCGGGCCCGGCGGCCCCGTCGGCCCGGAGCACGACGTGGAGGTGCACCAACCCGCGGCGCTGGAACTCGATGACCTTGAGATAGGAAAGGCGCGCCCGGGCCCGCACCTGGGCACTGCTGAGACCGCCCGCCCTCGCCACCTCTCGGTAGAGCCGCTGTGACGTGCGCGCCCACAGGCGTGGGACGAGGGCGTTCCAGACGACGGCGCCCCGGTAGTCGAAACACTGCGCACAGAGGGGATCGCCGAGGACGAGAGCGTTGTCGCCATGGCGCTCGAGGCAGGACAAGGAGATTCCGTGCGGGCACTGACGATCCTTTCGCCGGGGCCGGCACGGTCGCGACCGTCCGTCACGAAGGATGCGGGCATGGACGGGCCCGAAGCTGGGGGCGGTCAAGGTGACGAAGAGCTGGGGGTGTCCGAGGACGGCCGGGTCGACGCCCTTGCCGCCCCGGAGCCCGGCCGCGACGAGGTGCCAGGCGTCGGCCTGGTAGATGCGGGCGCACGCCGGGCACACCGCCGAGCGGCGGTCCTTGCACGGCACGAGCAGATCGCGCTCGGCCAGCTCGCCCGTGCTGCGGTCGAGCACCACGCCGCGCAAGCGGATGGGGTTCGCGCAGAGTCCGGCCTGGTCCACCTCGGCCAGGACGCTGCGCCAGTGGGCAGCCGAGCTCACCAGTACGCCGCCTTCCTCTTTGTGGCGGCGATGTCGGCCACGTCGGCGATGGTGTCGTCGTCGAGGTAGTAGGTCCTGACCTTGACCGGCACCGCCCCTTCGGCGAGCAGCCATCCCACCCCGCGCAACATCGGGTCGAGCGTGGACGCCGAGTAGCCCTCCTTGGCCCAACCTTGCCCGAGGATCGTGTCGGAGGCCTCCGGCGTCGTGCAGCGCAACGCCATGCGGAAGCTGAAGAGGTCCCGCACGTAGGTAGGGACGATGTCGTTGGAGGGTTTCTGGGTCGCGGCGACCACGATCATCCCCGCCGCCCGGCCTCTCGAGATGAGGTCCCGGAGGGCCTCCGCGAGCTCGGTGCGCTCGTCCTTGGTCCCGCTACGCATGTAGAAGGCGAGCTCGTCGATGGCGACGACGTAGAGGCTGAAGTCCGAGTCCCGCGTGATCTTGCGCAGGCCCGAGGCGAGCAATACCGAGTAGCGCCGGTCCATCTCGGCACACAGGTCCTTCAAGACCTCGATTGCGTCGGCCATGTCGGGCCCGACGAAGTGCTCGGCCGAGCCGGCCCAGGGTGCGAGCTCAACCTGCTTGCCGTCCATGAGGGTGAGGCGGACCTCGGGATCGAGCGCAGCCGCGGCGATGAAGAGGGAGAGGGCGACCGACTTGCCCGCACCCGGCTCACCGCCGAGCAGCAGGTTGCGCTCGACGAGACCGATGGAGACCCCCGCCCCGTCCTCGTCGACACCAAGTGGCACCGGCTCCCACAGCGAACCGGGGTAGCCGGCCCACGGGGGTGCTGGCACCGAGAGCGGGTCGCGCCAGAGGATCGAGAGGTGCGCCACCGACGCGTTGGCCGGCTCGCGCACCACACGCACTTCGCGCGCACCCACCACAGCTGCGATCGCCTCTGCCGCGTCGTCGATCTGCTCGGCCGTCATCCCGGGGGCGAGGCGCAGGTCGAGGCGGCGCCCGGCGGGGATCACCTCGGTGCGCTCGACCCTGGGCAGGGCACCGTGACGGCTGATCACCTCGCAGGCGACGAGCACCCGACTCAGCCAGCGCCGCGTCGAACGGCTCCCGAGCATCGAGACAACCCGTCGTCGAATCCTTTGGGAACGCCACAGCACCAGGACCACCAGCCCGAGCACCAAGACTCCGAGACCCGGGCCGTCGACGCTGACAAAGAGGCGCCACACGAGGAACACCCCGAAGGCCAAGAGGGCCTCAAGCCCCCAACCCCGGACAGCGAGCGCCATCCGGGAGTAGGGGCCGAGGGTCCTGACGTGATGGCGGTCAGACGCCGTGCCGGCGGACATAGCGCCCGAGGAGCACGAGGCCGAGGGCCATGAGCACGACGATGCCGAAGTGCGCCAGCACCACGCCCACCAACATCACGGCGACCAGCAAGGCCAGCACCGTCATGACGAAAGTGGCCATCACGACGTCGAGGACTTGGCGACGACAGTCTCGATCTTCGATGCCGAGAACGAGACGCCCGAGCGGTCCCCCATGTCCCAGGTGGTGGCCAACAGGTCGGTCACCTT
>DATHPK010000292.1:0-9435 GCA_035483935.1 Acidimicrobiales bacterium | reverse complement strand
CATCACCGCGTCGACGTGCACCTTGTGCCCGCTCTCGAAAGGGCGCACCCAGGTCGTCTTCGGCGTTGGCGCGGCCGACGCGAACCTCCTCTTCGTCGGCGAGGGACCGGGGCGAGAGGAGGACCTGGCGGGGGAGCCCTTCGTCGGCCGCTCGGGCCGGCTGCTCGACCGCATCATGTGGGAGGAGATCGGCCTCACGCGGGCCGAGTGCTACATCGCCAACGTCGTCAAGTGCCGACCGCCCAACAACCGCAACCCGGCGCCCGACGAGATCGAGGCCTGCCGTCCGTACCTGACCGAGCAGATCGCCCTCATTGCGCCCAGGGTCATCGTCACCTTGGGCAACTTCGCCACCAAGTTGCTCCTCGACAGCCGCCGCGGGATCCGCGAGCTGCGCGGACAGGTCTTCGAGCGCGAGGGCGCCCGGTTGGTCCCGACGTACCACCCGGCGTACGCGTTGCGTGCCGGCGGCGAGGCCCTCGCCGAGATGCGGGCGGACTTCGTCCGGGCCAAGCGCCTCATCGCCGGGGCCCGATGAGCACCGGCTGGCCCGTGGGGGCGACCACGGGGTCGCCCGGTGAGACCCGGGCCTTCGCTTCGGCCCTGGCCCCGCTCTGTCGCGCCGGCGACGTCGTTCTCCTGGTGGGCGACCTGGGGGCGGGCAAGACGGTCTTCGCGCAGGGCTTCGCCGCCGCGCTCGGTGTCGCCGGCCCGGTGACCAGCCCTACCTTTGCGCTGGTGCGGCACTACCGCTGCGGGCCCGATCGCCCCGTGCGCACGCTGATCCACGCCGACGTGTACCGCACCGGCTCCGTGGCCGAGGTGGCCGACCTCGCGCTCGCCGAGCTGGTCGAGGAGGATGCCGTGGCGCTGGTCGAGTGGGGCGACATGGCGGCGCCCGCCCTCGGCGACAGTGCGCTCGAGGTGACCCTGGTCGTGCCCGACGCGGTGTCGGACCCCGATGCGCGCCGCGTCGAGATCGTGGGGCGCGGGCGCTGGTCGGGGCGGGCCGGCGAGGTGGCGCGGGCGGTGGCGCCGGTGTTCGGGAGAGGCACGCGGTGAGCGAAGTGGCGGCCGTCGCGATCGAGACGGCGACCGAGACCGTGGGCGTCGCCGTGCGCACCGCCGACGGCGTTGAGGCGGAGTTCGTGCTGACCGGACGGCGGCGCCATGTCGAGACGCTGACGCCCGCGCTCGAGCACCTGCTCGACGGTGTCGACCTGGTGCCGGGCGACCTCGGTGTGGTCGCCGTGGACATCGGTCCCGGCCTGTTCACGGGGCTCCGGGTCGGGGTGGCCGCAGCCAAGGGCCTGGCCCAGGCGCTCGGCATCGGGGTGCTGTGCGCCTCCAGCCTGGACGTCCTCACCACCGCCGCGGCCGAGGCCGGACACCGCGGCCTCGTGCTGGCTTGCGTCGACGCCCGCCGGGGGGAGGTCTTCGCCTCGGTGAGCGAGCTGGACCAGGACGGCGGGACGCTGCGAGACCTGCTGGCTCCCGCGCTGTGGGCGCCGGGCGACCTGGCGGCCGCGCTCGGCCGCTTCGACGGGGTGCCGACGCACGCCGTGGGCGACGGGGCGCACCGATACGGCGAGGTCCTGGCGGCGGTACCGGGGGTGTCCATCGTCACGCCGGGGCTCTCGTTCCCACCGCCGTCGACGCTCCTTCGCGTCGCGCTCGGGCGCTTCGATCGAGGGGAAGCGCCAGTCGGCGCCGCTTCGGTCGTTCCTCTTTACATGCGTGAGGCGGACGCAAAGAGCAATTTCGTGCTTGCCCGGGGCGCGGCCGAGCTGGAGCCCCGATAGTGCGCATCGAGAAGTTGAAGCGGCGCGACCTGCGCAAGCTGCTCCCGATCGAGAGTGCGGTGTTCCCGGAGCCCTGGTCGCCCGCAGTCTTCAACTCGGAGCTGGCGTTGCGGAAGGGCCGCCTCTACCGCGCCGCCTGGGACGGCGAGGAGATGGCGGGGTACATCGGCTTCCTCATCGTCGACGACGAGGCCCACATGACGACGATCGCCACCGCGCCGGCGTACCAGCGCAGCGGCGTGGCCATCACGATGATCGTGGACTCGCTGCGCACACTCCGGTCGGGCCGCGTCAAACACATCTCCCTCGAGGTCGCCGCCAACAACGAGCCGGCGCAAACGCTCTACCGGCGCTTCGGCTTCGCGCCCGTGGGCGTCCGCAAGAACTACTACCCGGTGACGGGCCAGGACGCCTTCGTCATGTGGGTCTACGACATCGACTCCGACGAGTACGGTCTCCGGCTCGACGAACTCGGGCTTTCGGGCCACAAGCTCGACCCGCACCGCGTCGGGTGACAAGGCCCGGACCGCGTCCGGAGGTCAACGGACGGGTGTGCCGACAACCTCGATCTCGAGTTCGATGACCGAGCTGGCGGCGGCGCGCATGGCCGTGACGCCGAACGCGCGCCGGTCGACCCGGGCCGTGGCGTGCACGCGCAACAAGGCGCCGTCGGCGGAGGCCGAGGTCACGGTGAGGCTGGCGGGCGCCACCTTGCCGTGGACGGCGAGCAGGCCCCGTATCTGCCAGGTGCCCTCCGGCCCGGGCACGACCTCGGTGGAGTCGAACTCGATCCTCGGGTAGGTCGCCACGTCCATCAGCTTGGGGCCCTTCACGTGCTCGTCCCGCTTCGCCATCGGCGTCTTGAAGCTGTCGGCGGCCAGGACCGCGTGGAGCGTCGAGTGCTCGAGCGGGCCGGCGACCGTAAAGGTTCCCGACTCCACCCGCACCGTGCCCCGGATGGTGAACACGCCGAACTTCTTGGCCGTGAAGGCCACCATGCTGAGCTCGGGGTGGAGCCGGTAGCGGCCGGTGGGAACCGGGTGGCCGCCTCGGGGTCGTGCCGCCTGGCCGACGTTGCCGCTGTTCTCGATCGTCATGTCCTGTCTCTCCTCTTCGGGGCGATTCGTTCCCCGTGACAAGGACACCGTGGCGGCCCCGAATGTGACAGGCCTTTGGCTTCAGGGCAGGACGTGCGCGCGCAGGAAGTCGAGCGCGCTCGGTTCGCAGTACACGTGGATCTTGGTCACGCGCTCGCCGTCCACCGTCAGGGAGATGAGGCAAGCGACGTCACGGTCGACGAACCCGAGCAGGCAGGGGTTGTCGACGAAGGGGAGCGACACGAGCGTCGCACTCTCCCAGTAGCGCAACAGGTTGCCGGCCACGTTCCGGGCGCCGCGCACCAGGAGGCCCGGACGGAGGTCGACGCCCCCCGTCACGTCGGGGTCGAGCACCGCAAGGAGGTCCTCGAAACTCCCGCTCGAACAGGCGGCGATGAAGCGGTCCGTCACCAGGCGATGCTCGTCCGGCGTCACCGTCGCACGCCGAGCGCCGTCGGAGGCCTCCAGCTTGAGCCGCGCCCGTCGCGCCAGCTGCCGGCAGGTCGCCTCGGGGCGACCCACCGTCTCGGCGACGGCGTCGAAGGGGACACCGAAGATGTCGTGGAGGACGAACGCCACCCGCTCCGCCGGCGACAGGCGTTCGAGCACGACGAGCAGCGCCAGCCGGACGCCGTCGTCGAGGGTGACCCGATCGGCGGGGTCGGGCCCGCCGGCTCCTGATCCGTCGGATCGCTCCGCCAAGTCCCTCCCGGCCACGGGTTGTTCGTGGCGATGGCGCGCCGAGCGGATCACGTCGAGGCAGAGCCGGCTGGTCACGACGATCAGCCAGCCCCGGGCGTCCTCGATGGCGTCGAAGTCGCTCCGGGACAGTCGCTGGAACGCCTCTTGGACCACGTCCTCGGCCCGCCCGATGTCGCCGAGCATCCGAAAGGCCATGTCGACCAGGTAGGGCCGGTGGTCGATCCACACGTCCTCGATCTGTTGTTCGGTAGGCATCTCGGCTCCTCTCGCAAGGTAGCGGGTCGTCTGGGCCGGACCGACCGGCAACCCATTCAGAGGACGAGACGGGCGGGGGGAATGTGACAGCGGGAGGGCTGTCACATTCCGACGCGCCGCAGCGTCCTACTCGTGATGGGCAACACCGAAGCACCGAAGACACAGGACACACGGGAGGCAGGTCGCATGGAGCTGGTGCAAAGTCGCCTCGTCACGACGGACGTCGCAGCCATGGCGCGTTTCTACGCAACGCTGGTGGACACCGCGGTGGTGACGAACGACTACTACGTGGAGATCGCGACGCCGGCCCAGAGGATCGGCGTCTCGCGCCTGCACTATTCGGACCTGACACAGGGAACGTGTGGGCCGCCGGCGGGCGTCGAACCGGGTGCGGTCATTCTCGACTTCGCGGTCGACGACCTCGACGCGGAGCACGAGCGCATCTGGGGCCTCGACGTCGACTGGCTCATGATGCCCACGTTGCAACCGTGGGGACGCCGCTCGATGATGCTGCGCGATCCCGAGGGCCATTTGATCAACGTGTTCGAAAAGAAGGAGGGAGACGCATGACAGCGCTCGCGGAAGCCCCGGCCGTCGAGGCCGTCGAACTCGAAAAGGTCTACCCCGGCGACATCCACGCCGTCCGCGGCATCAGCTTCGCCATCGCCCCCGGTGAGGCGTTCGGCCTCCTCGGACCCAACGGCGCGGGCAAGTCCACGACGATCGGGATGCTCAACACCACGGTCCGCCCCACGTCGGGCCGCGCCAGCCTGGGCGGCCGCGACGTGGCGACCGACCCGATCGGGACACGCGCCCGCAGCAGCGTCGTGTTCCAGGACACCGTGGTCGACCAGCCCTTGACTGGGCGTCAGAACCTCGCGCTCCACCTGCGGCTGTGGGGGAAGGACGATGCCGCAGGCCGCGCCCGAACGGCCGACCTGTGCGGCCTCGTCGGGTTGGACGAGGTGCTGGACCGTCCCGTCGCGACGTACAGCGGCGGGCAGCGGCGGCGTCTGGAGATCGTGCGGGCGCTGTCGTCGGATCCCGAAGTGCTGTTCCTCGACGAGCCGACCGTCGGGCTCGACACCCGGGTCCGCCACGACCTCTTCGACGCGCTCGCGACCCTGCGCGAGCGCACGGGCGTCACCATTTTGATGACGACGCACTACCTCGACGAGGCCGAGCGCCTGTGCGATCGCATCGCCATCGTCGACGGCGGGCGCATCGTGGCCTGCGACTCGCCGGCCGCGCTCCTCGGCGTCTTGGGCGATGAGGTCCTCGAGCTGCGCGTGGACCAGCCGGAGCGGGCGGAGGCGACGCTCGTCGGCGCGGGTGTGGCCTCGGGCGACCTTCTCGTGATCGGCACCACCGTGACCGTCCTGCCCAGAGCGCACCGGGCCGATGCCCTCGTGGCGGCCCTGCGTGAGCGAGGACTCGTGTTGCGCGCCGTCACCACCAGGCGCCCCACCTTCGACGACGTGTACCTGCGCCTGACCGGCGGGCGCATCGACGCGGACTGACCCGAAGAACGAATCGACAGAACCCCCACTTAGCAGGAGGACTCCCATGACCGCCACCGCCACCATCCCTGTCACCGTCACCACCGATGCGCCGTCGTCGCGGGCCCGCTCGGTCCCGCCGGCGCTGGTGCTGGCCAAGCGCCGGCTGGCCCTGACCGTGCGCTCTCCGCGCTCGATCGTCGTGCCGCTCCTCACGCCGGTGCTCTTCGCCCTTGTGATCGCCCCTGCGCTCGCCAACACCGTCGCGCTGCCGGCCGGACGCACGGCCTACATGACCTTCGTCGCGCTGGCGACGGTCGGGTTGCTCATCCCGCTCAACTGCACGTTCTCGGGGCTCGGCGTCATCGTCGACCGCCAGCAGGGCGCCATGCGCGAGCTTCTGGTCGCTCCCATCAGGCGCTCCTCGATCGTGGTGGGGAACTTGCTCGCCGCGTTGGCGCTCACCGCACTGCAATTGGTCGTCCTGATCGCCGCTTCGGCGTTGCGCGGCGCCGTGTACCAGTCGGGCCTGCGCATGCTGTGGTTCCTCGCCGCCGCGGTCGCGTTCGCCGTCATCATGTACGGGCTCGCCGAGATCATGTCCGTCCGCCTCCCGAGCCCGGTCGAATACATCTCCGCCGTGCCGGCGGTGGCGATCGTCCCCTTCTTCTTCGCAGGCTCGCTCTTCCCGATCACCTCGCTCCCGCACTGGCTGGGCGCGGTGGCCAAGGTGTTGCCGCTGACGCACGCCCTGGCGCTGTTCCGCTACGGCATCGCCGGGAACAGTGGCGTGCGGGCCCTGCACAACATCTGGGGTCTGCACAGCGCCACGCTGATGGCGGTGCTGTCCCTCCTGGTGCTGCTGGCCTACGCCGCCGTGGTCTTCGCCGGAGCGATCCGGCTGTTCACCAAGGCGGGGACGAGCTGAGCATGCTCCGCCCATAGGGTGACATCCGAGCCCGAGCCCGGGCCCGAGGCCGTCGGGTCCGGGGAGAGGAGCCACCCATGGAATCGATCGAGCTCGGCACTCAAGGCCTGGTCGTCTCGCGCCAGGGGCTGGGCTGCATGGGGATGTCGGACTTCTACGGGCCTCGCGACGACAACGAGTCGCTCGCCACCATCCACCGTGCGCTCGACCTCGGGGTGACGTTCTTCGACACCTCCGACATGTACGGTCCCCACACCAACGAGATCCTGGTGGGCAAGGCACTGGCCGGCCGGCGCCACGAAGCCGTCATCGCGACGAAGTTCGGCCTCGTGCGCAACCCCGAAGACCCGGTGAGCCGCGCCGTCAACGGACGCCCCGAGTACGTGCGCCAGGCCTGCGACGGCTCCCTGTCACGACTGGGTGTCGATCACATCGACCTCTACTACCAGCACCGCGTCGACCCGAACACGCCGATCGAGGAGACCGTCGGGGCCATGGGCGAGCTGGTCGCCGAGGGCAAGGTGCGCTTCCTCGGCCTCTCCGAGGCGTCGCCCGACACCATCCGGCGGGCGCACGCGGTGCACAAGATCTCGGCGCTGCAGACCGAGTATTCGATCTGGTCGCGCGACCCCGAGCAGGAGATCCTGCCCACCCTGCGCGAGCTGGGCATCGGTTTCGTCCCGTACAGCCCGCTCGGACGAGGATTCCTCACCGGCACTCTGCGCTCCCTCGAGAGCCTCGACGAGGCGGACTTCCGCCGGCACCAGCCGCGACTCCAGGGCGACAACCTGGCGGCCAACGTCGCCATCGTCGAGATCGTCGAGGAGCTCGCCCGGGCCAAAGGGTGCACGCCCGGCCAGGTCGCGCTCGCCTTCGTGCACGCCGCCGGCCGCGACGTCGCCCCGATCCCGGGCACGAAGCGCCGCGCGTACCTCGAAGAGAACGTGGCCGCGCTCGACGTCGAGCTCACCGAAGAGGACCTGGCCGTCCTCGACCGGGTGGCGCCCGCCCGGGGCGACCGGTACGCCGACATGTCGCCGGTGAACCGCTAAGTCCCCTCGCGGGCATCGCGGTCACCTCACCCATAGGGTGCCTGCCATGGATGTCCCAGCACTGCTGCTCGAGATCTACGCCCGGATCCCACCCCTCGCCGAGTCGGCGGTCGACGGCCTGACCGCCGACCAGCTCGCCACGGCTCCTGCTCCCGGCGCCAACACGATCGGATGGCTCGTCTGGCACCTGACCCGTGTCCAGGACCACCACGTGGCCGAGCTCATGGACACCGAGCAGATCTGGACGAGTGGCGACTGGGCGGCGCGCTGTGGCCTCGACCCCGACCCCTCCAACACCGGCTATGGCCACGATCCCGAAGACGTGCGGTCGGTCCGGCCCGACGGCCCCCAGGTGTTGCTGGACTATCTCGACGCGGTCAACCGGCGGACCGCCGGCATGCTCGAGGGTCTTTCGCCCGACGATCTCGACCGCGTCGTCGACCGTCGCTGGGACCCACCGGTCACCATGGGCGTCCGCCTCGTCAGCATCGCCGACGACTGCATGCAGCACGCCGGTCAGGCCGCCTACGTGCGCGGGCTCCTCGCCGACTGACCGAACGGGTCAGGAGCGGCCCGGAGGCTTGGGCCAGCGCACGCACTCGGAGTACCGGTAGATCGTCTCGTAGCCGAGCAAGCGGTAGATGGGTTCGCCCATCGGAGAGGCCTGCAGTGTGCACGACGACGCACCACGCTCGAACGCCAAGTTGGTGACCTCTGTGGTGACCAGCGCGCCCAGGCCGCCGCCACGGGCGGTGGGGACGGTGCCGACCCACTGCACGCTGGCCACGCCGTCACTCTCGAAGATCATCGCCGTGGCGACGGCCACGCCGTCGCGCCGGGCCACCACGACATGGACCGCCGGGTCGTCGACCAACGCAGCGGCGTTGTCGAAGACCTCGGGGAGCACCTCGGCCGGCATGCCGTAGGTGGCGTAGGCCTCGGCGTTCACGGCCACACATTCCTCGATGCCGTCCACGTCGTCGACCCATTCGAGCGCGATCCCGTCGACGCCCTTGTGGGCGGGGAGCGGGGCCAGGACGAGCATCTGCGGTACCGGTGTGCCGAACTGCTCCAAGCCGGCTGCAACGCACGCGTCACGTAGGTCGTCATCCTCGCCCGTGTCACGCACCTTGACGGAGAACCCCCGCGCGAAGCCGCTGAAGAAGGCCTCGGCGCGCGCGATCAGCTCGGTTCCGCCGACGTCCGGCCGGCTGCGGAAGGCGCAGTTCGCCACGACGGGCAGCCAGGAACCGCCCGCACACAGCACACAGCCGTCGACGTCCTCGACCCCGCCCTTGGTGCTCCAGCCGGCCTGGGCACGATTGAAGGCGATGAGGTTCGCCTGACCGAGCCCGACCTCGTTCGACACGGACGTCATGCCGCCATGTTGCCCTGCCCGCCCGCTCGGTGCTCAGCTCGCCAGAGCGAAGACCGGGTGACGGGGAGCCTCGACCTCCCAGTCGGCGTCGCTGGCGTCGGCGGTGATGCCCCCGAAGAACATGCCCGTCTCGAAGGCCCAGCGCTCGAGATAGGAGCGCAGGATCGGCACGCTGCTCTCGACCGGGATCTCTGTCGCAGTGCAGTGCTCGCGGCGCCGGCCGAGAATGAGGACGAGGTGTCCGTCGGCGCTGCGGACGTTCCGGACCCACTGGGTGTCGCCGCGGGGGGCGACGAGATACTGCCGGCCCTCGTAGGTGAGGAGGTTGACCGGGGTGTGGTGCAGCTTGCCGGACGTGCGGCCCCGGTGCTCGAGGACCCGTGAGCCTCGGACGCTGATGCCGACACGGGTCAACCCTTTGACGAGAGGGTTGAACACGTTGCGGGTGAACCAGTCCGGACGCTGGTAGTGCGGCGTGGTGGGGGTGGGGTCGGTGCTCATCGGAGCCTCCTGGGTGGTGCCGGTAGTGGTGGTCATGAACAATGATCCTAAACAAGAACACTGTTCATGTCAAGTACTTGTGTTCTCGTTCCGGAACGTTCAAACTGTGAGGCATGCCGACGTCACGTACAGCGCGGACGGCCCGGGAGCGGGTGCGGGAGGAGATGACCGCAGAGATCCTGGCCGTGGCGAGCGCACACCTGGCCGAGGAGGGTGCGGCC
>DATHPK010000291.1:0-7946 GCA_035483935.1 Acidimicrobiales bacterium | reverse complement strand
ACCGTGAGCGCGGGCTCGACCGCACCGTGCTCCTGGCCTGCGAGCCGGTGCTGAACGCGCTGGCCGGCGATGCCTGAAACCCCCGCGCAGGCCCCGCCGGTGTTGCCGAACACGGGCAAGCGGCGACGCAACATCCTCTTCGTCACGACAGACCAGCAGCGCTTTGACGGCCTCGGCTGCAACGGCGGCATCGTCGCCCGCACCCCCGTTGTCGACCGGCTCGCTGCCGAAGGCATCAACTATCGCCGCGCCTACAACCAGAACACGGTCTGCATGCCCGCACGCAGCACCATGCTCACGGGCCAGTACGTCCGGACGCACGGTGTCATCGCCAACGGCATCCCCCTCCCCGAAGACGCACCGAGCATTGCGCAGTACCTCCACGACAAGGCCGGGTACCGCACCGCCCTCCTCGGTAAAGCACACTTCGAACCGGGCTTCGACCCCGACCTCCGCTTCGAGGAGAACGCCCGGGTCGCCCGCAAGGACAGCGGCCCGTGGCGCGGCTTCGAGCGCTCCGAGCAGGCGATGCACGCGGCCGCGTGGGGCGAAATGCCGATCGCGCACTACGGGCGTTGGCTCCGCAAGAACCACCCCGAACACATGCACAGCTTCGCCGGCCTTCTCCAAGCCACGCCGGGGGGTGACACCGGTGCGCCCGAGACGAAGAACAATCCGATCCCGCGCGAGTGGTACCACACGGACTGGGTCGCAGACATCACGGTCGACTGGCTGTCCTCAGTGGGCGCGGACGAGCCGTGGTTCTGCTGGATGTCGTTCCCCGACCCGCATCACCCCTGGGACCCACCGGAGTCCGAGCTCGGCCGCGTCCCCTGGCAGGACCTCGACCTGCCGCCCGGTCACCCCGGCAGTGACGACGCCATCCGCAAGATCCTGGCCACCAAGCCGCCACACTGGCTTGGCTACTGGGAGGGTTCTTTCGCCAACATGGAGGGCGGCCCCGCCAACTTCGTCCCCTCGCGCCTCACGAACGACCAGATCCGAGAGGTCAATGCCAAGGTCCACGTGATGAACGAGCTGATCGACGAGGCCTGCGGCCGCGTGCTCGCCACCATCGCGGCGCGCGGCTGGCTCGACGACACCGACGTGATCTTCACGACCGACCACGGCGAGCTCCAGGGCGACTTCGGCCTTCTCTACAAGGGTCCGTACCACACCGATGCGTTGATGCGGTTGCCTTTTGTCTGGCGGCCGGCCCCTTCCGCCGGAATCCCCGCGGCGGTGGTGAGCGATCCCGTCGGGCAGGTCGACCTGGCGCCGACGTTCTGTGCGATCGCGGGGGTGGAGGCCGCCGACTGGATGCAGGGCGACGCGCTTCCCATACACGACGGAGCTCCCGGACGCGAGCGGATGCTGTGCGAGTGGGACAGCCAGTTCCCCGGCTACGGCATGCACCTGCGCTCCGTCTACCGCAACGGTTGGCTGTGCACGGTGTACGAGCCCTCGACCGCGGGTCAGCCCAACGGCCTCGAGGAGACATGGGGTGAGGCCGTGCTGCGGCCGGCCTCCGTGATCTACGAGCAGTCCTCCACCGGGCCGGGCGGAATCGGCATCGCCACGGGCGAGCTGTACAACGTGGAA
This sequence comes from Acidimicrobiales bacterium, assembly GCA_035483935.1. GTDB lineage: Bacteria > Actinomycetota > Acidimicrobiia > Acidimicrobiales > RAAP-2 > Bog-473. Next base: position 6,344 of record DATHPK010000291.1, on the reverse strand, counting down.
GACGACCCGTACCAGTTCGAGAACCGTTGGGGCGACTCGTCGACCCACGCGCTCCGCGACGACCTGGTCGCCGACCTCTATGCCAGCCTGCCCGGAGAGGAGCGCCACCTGAAGGTGATCGCACCGGCGTAGCGAACGGCCTCGCGCGCACAATGGCGGCATGAACGATGGTGCGGGCGAGAGCGGGTGGATCAGCTGGACGAGCGACTCTTGGGGCGACCTGCCGCCGCAGTCGCGGGACTCGGTGCGACGCACCATGATCGAGCGGCACCGGGAGCGGGGGGCGTTGGCCGCAGTCGTGCATGTCCGTGTGTATGCGGACGGTGTCGAGCCGTACGTGTCTTTCACCGAGGAGTGCACGCTCGGGCCAGACGCCGATCGCGAGGAGATCGCGGCAGTCGTCGAGCGCGCCCGGTTGGCGCTGGCCGACTGGAGCTGAACGCTCAGCCCAGCCCAGGCAGCACCGCCTCGAGGAAACGACTGGGTGCCTCGACCATCGGGTAGTGGCCGACGTTCTCGAGCCGGACACAGGTGGCGTCGGGACGCGCCACCAGCAGCGTGTCGACCATGGAGGGCACGGCAATCGGGTCGTCGAGGCCCCACACCACGTGCAGTGGCGCGGGGTCGGTCTCGATCGCCCCGGTGAAGCGGCGCTCGTTGGCCCGCCGCTCTTCGATGTAGCGGATCAGGCGCGGCAGGATGCGATGACCCTCGTCGTGGACGATCTGTGCGGCCGCCTCGGGGACCGGGTCCTCGGGCCAGCCCGGCGGGACCAACGGCGTGTGGATGCTGAACGTGTCGCGCAGGCTCTGCGTCAGCGACGCCACGTCGATCGGCACCCCTTCGGGAAGCAGCTCGTCGGGTAGCGAGAGCAGCAGCAGCTGGCCGGCGGTCAACTGCGCCTGCTCGATGTAGATACTCCCGTTCGTGACAACACGGCGCGTGATCTCCACCGGCCAGGCACCCTCGGCCCGGCGGGCCAGCAATTCGCCGCCGACGGTGTCGCCCATGTCATGGGTCAACAAGGCGAGGCGATCGAGGCCGAGGTCGGCGACGAAGGCCATGGCGACGTCGGCCTGGAGGGCCATGGTGTAGCCACGGTCGGGCTTGTCCGACAGTCCGTAACCCAACATGTCGACGAGGAGCACACGTCGGCCGGCCCGCAGGCCGTCGAGGACGGCGGCGTAGTCGAACGACGACGTCGGGAAGCCGTGTAACACCAGCAACGGGTCGTGTTCCTCCGGTCCGATGGAGGGCACGTCGACGGTGAAGATCCGTCCGGCCACCAGCTCACGATGTCGCCCGATGGCCTCCCATCCGGTGGTCGTGGTGATCGTCACGTGCCGGCCAGCTTGCCCACGACCGGGGCAAGCGTCTCCCATGCGTCCGATTCGATCGACCAGTACGAGATCCCGTACTCGGCGCGCCGCCACTCGAGCTCTTCGGCCATCTCGTCGAGCGTGCCGATGAGCGCCAGCGGGACGTGGAGTGCGTCCGAGGGGTCGAGGCCGAAGGCAGGAGCCATCTGCCCAGCCAGTCCGGCGGCGTCGTCGGTGATCATCACGAAGCCGATCAGAGAGTTGAGCTCGAGGTCATCGAAGCGGGCGCCTGCGGCTTCCTTCACCCACCCCACCTTGATGCGCGTGCGGTCCGGAGTGGCGTCGCTGGCGGTCTCGACTCCGCCGGTGCCCGCACGCAGGTTCACGTTGATGCTGACGATGTCGGCTTCTTGTGCCGCGAAGGACAGCACGCGCCGGCCGCCTCCGCCGATGATGAGGCGTGGCCCCGGTCGCTGCACAGGACGCGGCGTCAGGGTGTGACCGATCACCTCGTAGTGCTCACCGTGGAAGTTGAACGGACCGTCGGTGCGCAAGAGCCCCTGGACCACCTTGACCGCCTCCTCGAAACGGTCGACGCGCACAGCCGGGTGGTCGTAGGCCATGCCGGCGAAGTCGTAGTCGGTGCGCTTCCAGCCTGCGCCCAGGCTGAGCTCGAGGCGTCCCTCGCTCAGGACGTCCAGCGTCGCCGCCTCCTTGGCCAGGACGAAAGGATGGCGGTAGTCGTTGCAGAAGACGAGGGCACCCATCCGCAACGTGGTGGTCGCGGCGGCAACTGCGGCCAGGGCGGGGATCGGTGCGAGCTGATCGTCGAAGTGGTCGGGCATCAGCAGCGCGCTGTAGCCCATGTCCTCGGCCTTTCGAGCCTGCTCGGCCCAGGATTTCGCCGTGCCATCAGGTGCCTTGCTCAGCTGCGCCGCGAAGCGGAAACGTCGGTCGTGTGCCATGACGACATGCTGCCTCATCCCGGTCTCTCTGGTTGCAAATCGTGTTTCAGCCTTTGACCAGTGGCCTAGAATTCGTTTCGGAGGCTGGATCATTGAGCGAACCCGTCGAAGCGCTGATCCTGGACCTGCTCGAGTGGCTCGATCCGTCCCCGCGCCCCTACGGCGAGGTCATGGATGCCTGGCGGACGTCCTGTCCGCGGCTGCCGGTCTGGGAGGAGGCAAACGACCGCGGTTTCGTCGAGCGGCGTCGCCCTGTTGGATCCGGTGAACTCGTCGCCCTATCGGCGAAGGGACGCACGCATCTGCGCGAGCATCGCTCGCCTGCCACCCTCAGCGGCTCGGTCGAACGAGAGCTTTAGAGGAAGCTGAAGTCCGGTACTCCCGAGCTGATGCCCTTGAACAGGTCGCCCTTCGCGGCCACCAGGTCTGACGGGGTCCAGGCCTTGCCGCGCCTCACCTGACCGATCGCCTGGAATGCGCTCATCACGTAGACCTCGTCGCCAAAGACAACGAGGATCTGGCCGTTGACGTCAGCGGACTCCGGCGCGGCCAAGAACGCGACCACGTTGGCGATGTTCCTCGGGTCCCACTTGTCGAACTCGCCTTCCTTCGCCGACATCCCGTCGCCGCCGAAGAGCGTTTCGGTCATGCGGGTGCGGGCGCGCGGGGCGATCGCGTTCGAGGTGACGCCGTAGCGGCTGAGCTCTCGGGCCTCGACCCAGGTCAGCGAGGCGATGCCGGCTTTTGCGGCGGCGTAGTTGGCCTGTCCGGCATTGCCGAACAGGCCGGCCTCCGACGAGGTGTTGATGATGCGACCGGTGACCTCTTCGCCCGACTTGGACCGGTTGCGCCAGTAGACCGCGGCGTGGTGGGCGGCGGCGAAGTGGCCCTTGAGGTGCACACGGATGACGTCGTCCCAGTCGGACTCGTCCATGTTGAACGACATCTTGTCCCGGAGGATGCCGGCGTTGTTCACGAGGATGTCCAACGAGCCGAATGTGTCGATTGCCTGTTCGACCAGATTCTTGCCGCCCTGCCACGAGCTGACGTCGTCGCCGTTGACGGCAGCTTCTCCGCCGTTCTTCTTGATGAGGTCGACCACTTCCTGGGCCGGATGGTCGTCTGCGCTGCCTTCGCCGTGCAGTCCTGCGCCGACGTCATTCACGACGACCTTGGCGCCCTCTTCTGCCAGGGTGAGCGCTTCCTCGCGGCCGATGCCGCGTCCAGCGCCGGTGACGACGGCAACCTTGCCCTCGAGCAGTCCCATGGTGAAGCCTCCTGTGCCGCCTTGTGCCGGTCCTGTGGTCGTGTTGCGACGAGGAAGTGTTGCCGATGGCCCGCCTCAGGGGCAAAACGTGGCGAGGAACTCGGCGGTCGTGCGGCCGATCAATTCCGCCGTCTCGTTGCGGGCTCGGGCACGCCCGTAGAGCACCACGAGGCTGCAGATCTCCATGCCCTCGGGCGGACGAGTGAGCAGGGCGCCGTCGGCGGCACCGACGACGCAGAGGACGGGGAGAGGGTCGGAAGCGCCCCCGGCGCCGGCGGGACGGTGGCGGTTGCGGGCGAGGTGGAGGACACCACCGGGCACCTTGCCGTCGAAGGACGGGGGATCGAGGTGGCCTTCGCCGGTGACGACAAGATCGGCGCCCTCGAGGCGGCCCGGAAGTCCGACGAGGTCGGCCACGAGGTCGAAGCCCGGGAGGAGACGGGCGCCGAGCACAAGCAGCCCGCCTCCGAGACCCCCGGCGGCGCCGGCACCGGGGACCGTGGTGACGTCGACGCCTGTCTCTGCCTGGTAGCGAGCTGCGAGCTGACGGAGGCGCTCGGTGAGGAGCGCAACCTGTTCGGGTGTTGCGCCCTTCTGCGGGCCGAAGACCGTGGCGGCGTCGGTGAACGCGGTCGTGACGTCACACGCGACGACGAGCTCCACGCCGTGGAGGGCGTCGGGCCGCCCCACCGCCTCCACCGCGCCCAGCCCGCCGTCGGTGGTCGCGGAGCCACCGCAACCGATGACGATGCGTCGGGCGCCGGCATCCCGCGCCGCGAGCAGCAGCTGACCCACGCCGGTCGTGTCGGCGCGGACGGGGTCGTCACCCCTGGCGTGGGGAAGTCGGGAGCGGCCGGCGGCCTGTGACATCTCGACGATCGCGGTCGGCACGGCCGGATCGTCGCCGTCCAGCATGCGCCACTCGGCGTCGACGGGACGGCCGAGGGGACCGGCGACCGTGGTGGTGTGCGGCTCACCGCCGAGCGCGTCGAGGAGCCCCTCACCCCCGTCGGACATCGGGACCTCATCGGCGCTCCAGCCCGCCCGGCGCGCGGCGTCGGCCATGGCGGCGGCGGCCTCCCCGGCCGACGCCGTGCCGCGGAACTTGTCGGGGGCGGCGACGAGGTGTGGCACGCCGGGGAAGCTAGGCGATGGGGTGTTGCGCCGCATCGGGGCGCAACACGCTGCGCCAGATCAGTTCGGCCGGCCCGATCGGTAGCGGACCTGGGGTCGCAGTCGCAGCATCGGATGGACGTAGCGCTGGACCTTGTGCGGCATCCGGTCCAATACCTGCAACGCGCGTCGGCACAGTTCCGGTCGCTGCATCAATGCAACCTCGAGCTTGCGTCGTAGGCGGGGCTCCATCAGCGTGGCAATATGCTCCGCAACCGCCGCGGCGCGCGCCGCTTCCTCCCAGTCCGACCGGCTGACTTCGCGGGAATAGTCATCCAGCGTGGTCACGAAGAACCGGGGAAGGACGAGATCGCGGACCCAGTAGCGGTTGAGGCGGTCGGAGTCTGCCATCGTCTCGATCAGGGTGTCGATGTATACCAAGCGGCTCTCGAGAAACCGGCGCGTGGTCGAGGAGCTCCCGTTCCTATGGATGCGGAATCGAGTGAGCGCCTTCGGGACGAAGGTGTGCTTCCAGTCAGCGCGGAACATCCTCACGAACAAGTCGTCGTCCTCGTACCCGGCGAGCCGTTCGTCGAAGCCGCCAACCTCGACCAAAGCATCTTTCCGCAGCATGCTCGCGGACGGGAGGATCATCAGATCGCCGGAGAGGCACGTTGCCAGCGACGTCTTCGGATGCACGAGACGGTGCTCGTGGATGAAGCTGCGCGTGATGGTGCCGCCCGCGCTGTCCATCTCGTCGAAGTCGTGGTAGGCCCACCCGATGCCCGGCTTCTTCACGATGGCCCGCCTCAATACTTCGAGGTGCTCCGGCCGCCATGCGTCGTCCTGGTCGAGGAACGCGATCAGCTCGCCACTGGCGAGTTCGACGCCAGCGTTGCGCGCGGCCGACTGGCCCCGGTTCGGCTGGTGGATGACCTTGATCGGGACGGGCGAGTCGAGGCATTCGACGAACTCGTCCGATCCGTCCGACGATCCGTCGTCGACGACGATCACCTCGCCCGGCAGGAGCGTCTGGTCCATGACGCTCTTCAGTGCCTCTTCGACGTAGGCGAGCCCGTTGTAGAGCGGCATCACTACCGAGATCTGTAACCCGCTCTCCTGGTTCGTTGGGCCGCCGTCGGTCATGAGTCGCGCACCCTCCCGATGACCGCTTCGACCGGGTACGCCTGGGCGGTCCTTTCGCCTACGGCAGGATCGTAGGGCCAGCTGATCGTTCCGGGGGGTATTTCACCGGTCTTGCGTGCCAGCAACCAGCATGAGCTGCTCGCTGGCACGGTTGGCATGTCGAGAAACCCAGCGCGCCAGTCAGGCTCGGGGTGGATGCGGGTGAAGGCAAACGCCTCCTTGGCAAGGACCTCGAAGCCCGTTGCTGGCCCGAACAGCAATGCGAGGCCCTCGGCGGTGAACCGCCAGAAGTCATTCGGCTGGGCGTGCTCGGGCCAGGTCGTGGGGGCCACGTGCAGCACTGGCGCGCCCGGGGTGAGGACTCGATTGAGCTCGGCCGCGACCAACCATGGCGCGGCAAGGTGCTCGAGGAGCGAGGCGCTCATCGCCGCGGTGAAGGTACCGGGGCGAAAGAAGCGAGACAGCTGGTGCGCGTCGCCGACCACGTCCACGTTCTCCCCGGGATGGATGTCGACGTTGACGACCTTTCGATCT
>DATHPK010000290.1:0-10353 GCA_035483935.1 Acidimicrobiales bacterium | reverse complement strand
CTCCAGGAAACGCTGTGGCTGTACCCCGAGAACGAGACGCTCTACGGGCCGTGGCCCGACAGCGGCGAGATCGACTACGGCGAGTTCTATTCGGAGTACCCGAACAACGACGTCCCGGCCATCCACTACCCCGGCTCGAACAACGACCCCAATGCGACGGACGACTACTGCGTGCACGCGGGAGCGAGTCCCGCGGGCCAGTTCCACACGTACGCGGCGCTCTGGACCCCCACGTCCGTCACGACGTACTACGACGGCCAGCCCTGCATGACCGACGTCTACGCGCCGTACGTGAACAACCCCGACACGGCTCCCGAGCCCTTCGACCAGCCCTTCTTCATGGCGCTGACGGCTGCGCTCGGCGCGGCGAACGGCGACCAGTACCGGCCCGGCCAGACCCCGCTGCCGGCGACGACGAAGATCGACTGGGTCCGGGCCTGGCAGTACGGCTGACGATCGGCGCGCGGCGCGGCGCGGTCAGGACGGCACCCAGTGGGTCGTGGACGACCCGAGCCACTGCAACATCTGACGGCGTGAGGTCGGGCCGTTGGGCTGCCACGGGGACGGAAGTGCGCCGTCGGACCGCAGCTGGGCCGCTTCGGAGATGTTCGCCGACAGCGGGTCCGACGTCAGCCCGCACCGCGTGGCCGTCGGGTCGATGCGGAACAGCTCGGCCGCGTTCAGCCCGAAGATGCCCGCCTTGACCTGGTCGGTGAGCGCGGGATAGCCGTAGAGATCCTGGTATTCCTGGCTGATCTCGAACGACCGCATCGCCATGATCTGCGGCTCGGGACTCCCGTACCAGATCGCGTCCGTGCCCCACAGGACCCGGCTCGTCCCGACCCGCTTGAGGAGCTTCCCGATCGCGTGGGCGGCCTGGTCGGGCTGCGTCAAGAGCTGGCGCCACAGGGTGGCGACGTCCACCCAGACGTTGTCGTCCGGCGGCACGCCGTTGTCGTCGAGCGCGGTGATCAGGGTGTCGATGCCGAGCGAGGCCGCCGGGTCGTAGGGACCCTCCACGTGCGAAGGGTCCCAGGCCGCGTGGTAGACGACGAATTGCATGTCGATGAACTTCCGCGAGACCGCCACGATGTCGTCGGGACCGTTGAAGGCCGGGTCGAAGTTCACCAGAGGGAGGCCCTTGTGCGCGACGAACACCTTCACGCCGAGGTCGTATGCGTGCTGCACGGTCGGCAGCCCGATCGCCGGGTCCTCGAGCGAGAAGCCCTGACCGGACGGGCTCCACGCGGTGTACACCTTGAACGCGGCGGGCGGGCCCTGTTCCACCACGCTCGACATCTCGTCGAGGGTCGAGGTCAGCGGTCCCACGTTGGGGGCGATGATGTTCTCGACCAGCACGCGGCTGGCACCGCCACCGGTGAGGCCGGCCGTGATCTGCTCGGTGCTGAGCGCGTCGGCGAAGGGGATCGGTGCGTTGGACGGCCCCGAATTCGGTACGTCGGTCAGCACCGCGACCGTCGTGTCGCTGGCCAGGAAGAGGTCGTGGAGATAGTTGGCCCGGTCGACACAGTCGAGTTGCGGCGTGTCGGCGCAGCCCGGTGGGAGCATCGACAGAACGAGCGATGTGGTCTCGGGCGAGTTCTGCACCCAGGGTCCGCCGGGAATGACATGGTGCGTGTGCACGTCGAAGACGAATTCGGATCCCGTCAATGCGTTGTCGCATGCTGCGGTGTCCTCCGGTGGCGGCACCTTGAAGTGGCCCCCGTGGTGCGGCCCGGCCACCTGTTTCGTCGCCCCGGACGAGCACCCCGCAAGCTCCAGTGCGGCCAGGGACGCCGCGACGGCACCCGTGCCCTGCAGGAAGCGCCGGCGGTCGACGCCGGTCCGTCGGCTGGCATCATCGACCGACCGGCGGATCAAGGCGTTCACGGCACGGTCGTGCGCCGTCGGCGCAGCAGGGACGAACTCACCGTTCGACACCGGCCCGGCGGCCAGGGGCAGATGGTCGTCCTGCCGGTCACGCAGCCGACGAGCGAAACGTCCGACCCCACCCATGCACGAACACTACGTTCGCCCTTGGGCTCCGCAACGGCGCCCCCGGCCTCCGTCGATCGGCCTGGCCCACCGGGCTGCCCACCCGCCACCCGGCCCGGCTCCGCGGAGGCGTCGCTTTCAGTTCACCGGCAGCCGCCGAGCCGGATCAGGTTCGGGCCGGCCGCGTCCCCACGATCGACGCCCGCTCCATCGTCCGGCGCTGCGGCCAGTAGTCGCTCGACGCGTAATGCTGCACCGCCCGGTTGTCCCAGAACGCGACCGCGTCCTTGGTCCAGGTGAAGCGGCACTGGTGCTCCGGAGAGTCGGTCTGACGGCACAACCGGTCGAGCAGGGCCCGGCTCTCGTCGGTGTCCATCCCGGCGATGTGGCTCACGAACGGACGGTTGACGTAGAGATGCAGGCGCCCGGTGCCGGGGTGAGTGCAGACGACGGGGTGCTCCACCTGCGGATACTCCTTCCGAGCCTTGACCCGCTCCTCCTTCGCCATGCCGTGGCCGAACGTCTGGAGGAAGTCGTGCACCGCCACCAACTCGTCGATCTGTGCCTTGGTGGCCTCGTCCAGAGACTCGTACGCCGCGTACATGTCGGCGAAGAGTGTGTCGCCGCCGCGCTCGGGCACGCTCGCCGCGTGCAGGATGGCGCCCATGGACGGGCACTCGCGCCAGGTGACGTCGTGGTGCCAGGAGTTCTCGTAGCCGCTGACCTCCGCGGTCTTTTCGAAGCGCACCAATTCGGGCTCGCCGGTGTTCGACGGCAGGAACGGGTGGATCTCGAGGTCGCCGAAGCGCCGGGCGAACGCGACGTGGCGCTGCGGCGTCAGCGGCTGGTTGCGGAAGAAGATGACCTTGTAGTCGTAGAGCGCCTGGCGGATCTCGGCGATCACCTCGTCCGGCAGTTCGTCGCGCAGGTCGATCCCGGAGATCTCCGCCCCGACCGTCGAGCCAAGGGGCGTTGCGTCGAAGTGACGCCACGTCAACGCGGAGAGCCGGTCCCGCTCCGCCGCCAGGTGGCTGAACGGCCCGACCGCGATCGGATAACCGGGAAGCCGGAACGAGCCGGGCGTGGTCGCGGTCGCCATGGGCCGCAACTGTACGCCCGCGGGCCCGCCGTTACTGGGCTGCGATCGCTGCGAGCACGTCGAGGCGTGCCGCGCGGCGGGCCGGCCAGCTCGCCGCGAGCAGGCCGAGAAGGCCCGCCAGCACCAGGAAGACCACCAGGTTCGTCCACGGGACGTTCGTCACGGTGATTCCCTGCGAGTGCAGCGACGAGACCAGCGCGATGCCGAGCGCGGTGCCCACGATGATCCCGATCACCGCACCGAAGACGGCCAGAATGACCGACTCCGAGCGGATCATCGCCCGGATCTGGCGGCGCTTCATGCCCACGGCGCGCAGGAGCCCGATCTCGTGGGTGCGCTCGAAGACCGACAGCATCAGGGTGTTGACGATCCCGATCAGCGCGATGATCACCGCCAGCGCGAGCAGCGCATAGACGAGGCCCAGCAACTGGTTCACCTGCGCCGCCTGTGACGCCTCGAACTGCGCCCGGCTCTGGACCTTGACGTTGGGGTAGTCCGTCAGCGCGTGCTCCACGGCCTGCTCCACGCCGGGGCTGCCGTTCGTCTGCAGCAGCACGGCGACCGGCAAGGGGTTCTCGAAGTGGCGTCGGAAGAAGGCGTCGCTCACGAGGTAGCTGCCGATCAGCGCATTGTCCTGGTAGATGCCGCCGATGCGCATCCGCGAGTCGCCGGTCAACGCGAACTTCACCGGGACCGTGTCGCCGACCTTCAAATTGTCCGAGCTCGCTGTCTTCGCGTCGATCAGCAGCTCGCCGGCGGCCAGCGACGCCGAGGTCCCCGAGTTCATGTTCAGGATGATGGTGTCGGCGAGGTTCTCCGTGGACACCGCTCCCAGGCCCTCGATCGACCCCCGCACCTCGAACTGGTCCCCGTAGACAGTCGATGAAGCGGTGACGCCCGGCACCGCAGCCGCCGTCGTCGACACGGTGTTGCCGAAGGAGCCCGACCCCGTGTTGTTGGAGGGGCTGATGATGATGTCGGCATTGATCGCGTGGTCGATGCTCTGCGTCGCCGAGCTCGACAGCGACGAGCCGAAGACGGCGATCGCAGAGACCAGCGCGAGGCCGACCATCAGTGCAGACGCAGTCTGGGCCGTGCGGCGCGGGCTGCGCATGGAGTTTTCGCGTCCGAGCCGGCCCGACATCCCGAGCATCCGGCTCAGGGGTCGGCCGATCACGCTCGCCATCGGGCGGGCGACGGCAGGCGCCAGCCGGGCCACGCCGATGAAGATGAGGACGGCACCCAGCCCGACAAGCTGGATGGCCGGGGCCGTCAACCCCAGCGTGAGCGCCGCGATACCGGCCACGGTGATGCCGGTCCCCCAGGTGAACCGGCGGCGCATGGGGATCTCGTATTCCACCTGTTGCTCGGCGACGGCTTCGACCGGTGCGATGCGCACGGCCCGCCGCGCCGGCCCGATGGCGGAGACCATCGTGACCACGACGCCGACGATCAGGCAGACGATCACCGTGCGTGCCTCGAAGGCGAGCGGGCCCGCCGGCAGCGTGACGCCGAACCCGCTCAACAGCGCGACGAGTCCCAGGGCCGCGAGCACGCCGAGCCCGATACCGATGAGCGACGAGACGAGTCCGACGATCGCCGCCTCCGCCAGGACCGACACGAAGACCTGGCGGCGGCTGGCGCCGACGATGCGCAGCAGCGCCAGCTCCTTCGTGCGCTGCCCCACGATGATCGAGAAGGTGTTGAGGATCGTGAACCCGCCGACGAACAGGGCGATGAAGCCGAACACCAGGAGTGCCGTGTTGAAAAAGCTCAGCGCCGAGCTGATGCTGCTCGTCGCCTCGTTGACAACGGTCTGACCGGTGACCACCTCGACGCCGTGCGGCAGCGCGGCCGCGATCGACCTCTGTACCGTCGCCCTGTCGGCTCCCGGATCCGCCACCACGTTGATGGCGTCGAACTGGCCGACGTGTCCGAGGAGTGCCTGCGCCGTCGGGACGTCGAACGCGGCGAGCGTGGCCCCCGCCAGGCTGTTCGCCGTCCCGAACTTCGTGATCCCGGTGATGGTGAAGGTACGAGTCGGCCCCTGCAACAGGATCCGGACCTTCTGTCCCACCGAGAATCCGTACTTCTGTGCGGTCCCGAGGTCCATGACCACGTCCGAGGATGTCGTCGGCGGCTTGCCCTCGACCAGATTGAGCGGCGAGATGGCCTGGTCCGTGTCGTACGCAAGGCCGAGCGTGGGTGCACCGCCGGAGGAGATCGCCTTGCCGTCGTGGCTGATGAACTGCGCATACCCGTTGACCGTTCCCTCGGCCGCTTGCACACCGGGCACGCCTCGCACCGTCGAAAGGACCGACTCCGGCACGGCATTGCGCGTCGCAGTGCCGCCACTCCCGAACTGGGCGACGCCCCGCACCTGGAAATCGACCTTCGAATAGATCGTCCCGAACAGGGTGTCGAATGTGTTGTGGAGGGTGTCCGTGAGGATGAAGGTCCCGGCGATGAATGTCACGCCGAGCACGATGGCCAGCGCCGTCAGGACGAGGCGCAGCTTGTGCGCCAGCAGACCCTTTATCGTGACCTTCCACATCTCAGGCGCCCAGGGTCCGCACCCGTTCGAGCACGGAGTCAGCGGTGGGCTCGGCCAGCTCGTCCACGATCTGCCCGTCGGCGAGGAACACGACCCGGTCGGCGAATGCCGCTCCGTGCGGGTCGTGCGTGACCATGACGATCGATTGGCCGAACTCGTCGACCGATCGCCGGAGGAAGGCCAGCATCTCGTTCGACGAGTTGGAGTCGAGGTTGCCGGTCGGCTCGTCGGCGAAGATCAGGTCGGGTCGGTTGATCAGCGCCCGCGCGCAGGCGCAGCGCTGCTGCTGGCCGCCCGACATCTCGGTGGGACGGTGGTGCAGGCGGTCCTTCAGTCCGAGCTGTCCCACCAGGTAGTCGAACCAGTCCTGGTCGACCTTCTTGCCGGCCAGGTCGGCCGGGAGCGTGATGTTCTCCGCCGCCGTCAGGGTCGGGACCAGGTTGAACGACTGGAAGACGAAGCCGATCCGGTCGCGCCGCATCTGGGTGAGACCCGTGTCGTCGAGGCGCCCCAGCTCCATCTCGCCCACGAAGACCTGGCCCGAGGTCGGCCGGTCCAGCCCCGCCATGCAGTGCATCAGCGTCGACTTGCCCGAGCCCGATGGCCCCATCACCGCGGTGAAGCGCCCGCGCTGGAACGTGACGCCGATGCCGGCCAGCGCGTGCACGGTGGCGTCGCCGGTGCCATACGTCTTGCGCAGCTCGACCGAGTGCGCAGCCGGGGTCGCCTCGCGCGGTGTGGCGGTTGCCTGGTCGGTGAGCGTCACGATGCCTCGATTCGAACGGGGGTACGGGAGGTCGGGTGGCGGACGATCGGCCCACTCTGACCCGGCACACCGTTGGCGCACAACCCGGGACATCCCTGAGTGATCCCGGACCGCTACCCTGAGCCGCACCATCGGACCGACCCGGGGGGGCCACGTTCGTGATGAGGGGCGTCAGGCGCTGAACATCGGCATTGGCCCGGGCCGCGGCAGAACGGCGGTGGCAGGCGTGGTGTCCGTCGCCGCCGTCCTCGTGCTGCAACTCGCGCTGTTCCCGGTCCCGCTCGGCGTGTGGGTGCAGGGCCTCATCCTCGGCCTCCTCGGCTCGCTCATGGCGGTCGGACTCGGCCTGACCTATCGGCTGAACAAGATCGTCAATTTCTCCCAGGGCGACCTCGGCACGGCGCCTGCCGTGCTCGCCGTCGGCCTCATCGGCTTCTCCGGCGTCAACTACTTCCTCGGGCTGGCTACCGGGTTGGTCGCATCGGTGCTCCTCACGGCCACGGTGGAGATCCTCGTCGTCCGGCGCTTCCGGCGCTCCCCTCGCCTCATCCTCACCGTCGCGACGATCGGGCTCTCCCAGCTGCTGGTGGTGATCGCCCTGCTGATCCCGCGTATCTGGGGCCAGGCGCCGATCGCGACCGCGGCGGTCAACTTCCCCTGGCACTTCACCTGGCACATCGCACCGGTCGTCTTCAACAGCGACGACCTCGTCGCCGTCATCGTCTCGATCGGCTGTCTCGTCGGGGTGTCGCTCTGGTTCACCAAGACCGACATCGGCATCGCCGTGCAGGCGGCCGGCGACCGCCGCGACCGCGCCTCCATGCTCGGCATCCCCGTCGGGCGCCTGCAGTCCGTCACCTGGGTGGTCGCCGGCGTGCTCTCGTTCGTCACCATCTTCTTCCAGGCGGCGATCCTCGGGCTCCCCCTCGATCCGACCTACGGGCTCACCGCGCTCGTCACCGCACTCGCCGCTCTCGCGCTCGGCAACTTCACCGAGTTACCGGTGATCGCCGCCTCGGCTGTCGTCCTGGGTGTCCTTCAACAGGGCGTTGCGTGGAACGACCCGGCCGACCCCGCGCTGGGGCTTGCGGTCCTCGCCGCGGTCGTCTTCGGGGCCGTCGTCGTGCGGCAACTCCTCGCGTCCCGCCGCGACCGCGAGGTGGAGGCGTCGCTGTCGCTCGCCAGCAGCGTGCGCGATCTCCCGGCCGCGGCACGCGACCTCACCGAGGTCAAGGTCGCCAGGCCCGCCGGCGCCGCCCTCGCGTTCGCCGCCGCCTGCACGCTCCCTCTCTGGATGGGCCAGGGTGAGCTCATCCGCGCCTCGGCCCTCGTCGCGCTCGCCGTCGTCGGCTGCTCCATCGTCGTGCTCACCGGATGGTCGGGCCAGGTCAGCCTCGGCCAGATGTCGTTTGCCGCGGTCGGCGGCGTCATGGGTGCGGTCGCGCTCATCGACTGGCACTGGGACCTGAGCCTCGCCTTCCTCCTCGCCGGGGCGACTGCGGCTGTCGTCGCCGTGGTCGTCGGCCTCCCGACGCTGCGCCTCGACGGCATGTTCGCCGCGGTCACGACGCTCGCCTTCGCGCTCGCGGCATCGGGCTACCTGCTCGTTCCCGCCGAGTTCTCGTGGATCCCCCAGGGCCAGCTCGGCACGCCCTACCTCTTCGGCGTCTCCATCACGTCGCAGTCATCGACCTTCGAGCTGAGCCTGGGCGTGCTCGTGCTCGTCCTGGCCGCGGTGCAGGGCCTGCGTCACAGCCGCGTCGGCCGCGTCCTGCGCGCGCTGCCGGCGAACCAGCGCGCCGCGTCGGGCTACGGCGTCCGCGTCGTCTTGGCCAAGTTGACCGCCTTCGCCGTCTCCGGCTTCATCGCCGGTCTCGCCGGAGTGCTGCTGCTCCTGGCCACGCAGTCGTACCAGGAGACGTCGTTCCTGGCGTCGGCAAGCCTCGTCGTCTTCACCTCCACCGCCGTCGGAGGGCTGTCGTCGTCACTCGGCGCTGTCCTCGGCGCGGCCATCGTTGAGGGCAGCGTCGTCTACCTGCCGCCGAGCTGGCAGCTCTTCCCCGCCGCGCTGGGCGTGATCATCGTGTTGATCCTCTTCCCCCGCGGGTTGGCCGGCCTCTGCTACGACCTGCGCGACTGGGCGGTCGCCGCGCTCGGGCGCCGTCACGGCACCGCACCGCGCACGCCCGTCACCCCGGCGGTGGCCCCGTGAGCCCCGGCCGCCGTCTCGGCAACATCCGCCAACTCGGTGGTGGCGCTTCCCTCTTCCCGCTCGGCGTGCTCGCCGCGATCCAGCTGCTCGACCAGGCCACGCAGAGCGCGTTCAACGTGCTGACGCCGAATGTGCGCGACGCCTTCCATCTCACCAACGCGGGGATCCTGCTGATCGTCGCCATCGCCGGAGCGGCCGGCCTCGCCGCCACCCTCCCGGTCGCCGTGCTCGCCGACCGCATGAACCGGGTCCGCATCGCCCTCATCGGCGCCCTCGTCGGCGCCGCTTTCTCCATCGGCGTCGGCCTGGCCAATTCGGTGGTGCTGGTCACGGTCATGCTCGTCGGCGTCTACATGGGGCAGGCCGTGATCTTCCCCACCCACAACTCCTTGCTGGCCGACTACTACCCGGTACCGTCCCGTCCACGCGTCTACTCGTCACACCGGGGGGGATACGCCATCGGCGTCATCGCCGGCGTCCTGATCGGCGCTGGTCTCGCCACCCTCTTCTCGTGGCGGGTGCCGTTCGTGGTCTTCGCCGTGCCGATCATCATCGTCGTCGTCATCGGGACCCGCCTGCGCGAGCCACCGCGCGGTCGGCACGAGCAGCTCGAGCTCTCCGAGCAGTTGGTGGCGTCGGAGCTCGGCCAACCGGCACCCCTGGGTGACGCGCCCACGCCGGCGGTGGCCGAAACCCCGGCCGAACCGCCGCCGTCCTTGGGCGAGGCGTGGCGCACGGTCTGGAAAGTCAGTGCCCTGCGCCGCATCTTCATCGCCCTGCCCTTCCTCGCCGCCTCGATCGCCGGCTTCGCCTCGTTGGCCTCGTTGCAGTACCAGGAGACCTTCCATCTCGATGCGCTCCAGCGCGCCTACCTCACCGCACCGGTCGAGGTCTTCGATCTTCTCGGGCTGGCGGTGGGTGCGACGATCGCGACGCGTCTCGCCAAGCGGGACGTCGGACTCGTGTTCCGCATGCTCGCCGTCGCCTCGGTCGTCGCCGCCGGCTTCGCGGTCCTGTTCGCGCTCGCGCCGGACGTCCCCGTCGCGTTCATCGGGAACGCCGGCATCGTCGCCGCCCTCGCCGTGGTCGGTCCTGGCGTCCTGGCGTCCCTGTCGCTCGCCATCCCGGCCCGCGTCCGTGCCGTCGGCTTTTCCATCGGCGCGCTGTTCGTACTGCCGGGGCTCCTGGTACTCCCGATCGTCGGCGGCATCGGCGACGCCATCGGCTTCCGCTACGGCCTCCTGATATTGGTGCCCATCTTCACCATCGGCGGGCTGATCGTGGCCAGCGCGGGCAGTCTCATCGGAGGCGACGTCCGTGACGTCTGGACCTCCATGCGCACGAGGACGCAGATGCTGGTCGACCGCCGCGACGGCAAGCTGCCCCTCCTCGCCGTGCGCGACCTGCGGGTGGGCTACGACGGCGTCCCGGTCCTCTCCGACGTCGCGATCGAAATCGGCGAGGGCGAGATCGTGGCCATCGTCGGCACGAACGGTGCCGGCAAGTCGACGCTGCTGCGGGCGATCGGCGGGGTCGTCGAGGCCGACAACGGCGCCATCGTCTTCGACGGGCGCGACATCACGCACTTGCCGCCCGACGAGATCGCACGGTTGGGCGTGGCCCAGGTGCCCGGCGGCGAGGGCACGTTCCCCAGCCTGCGCGTGGAGGAGAACCTGCGGGCCGCCGCCTGGCAGGGCCGCCGACGTGGCGAGAGCGACACCCAGATG
>DATHPK010000289.1:0-6310 GCA_035483935.1 Acidimicrobiales bacterium | reverse complement strand
GCCGTGAGGTTCCAGTCGCGCCCGTCGAGCACGGCCTCCATGAACTCGTCGGTCACCCGCACCGAGTTGTTGGCGTTCTGGTACTGGGTCGAGTGGCTGTCGGCCCCGTCGAGATCCATGTCGAAGCCGGCGTCGCGCAGCACGCGCGCCTTGCGCTCCTCGATGGCCTTGCACCAGACGAAGTCCTCCACGTCGGGGTGGTCGGCGTCGAGGATCACCATCTTGGCGGCGCGCCTGGTCTTGCCCCCGGACTTGATCGTCCCGGCCGAGGCGTCGGCACCCCGCATGAAGCTCACCGGGCCGGAGGCGGTGCCACCGCCCTTGAGCAGTTCCTGCGACGAGCGGATGCGCGACAGGTTGACGCCGGCGCCCGAGCCGCCCTTGAAGATGACGCCCTCTTCCACGTACCAGTTGAGGATGGAGTCCATCGTGTCGTTGACGGCGAGGATGAAGCACGCCGAGCCCTGTTGCGGCACGCCGTGCACGCCGATGTTGAACCAGACCGGTGAGTTGAACGCGGCCCTCTGGTGCACGATGAGGAACTTGAGCTCGTGGTTGAAGACGCGGGCCTCTTCGTCGTCGACGAAGTAACCGTCCTTGAGGCCCCACGCCGTCAGCGTGTCGGCCACCCGGTCCGCCACCTGCTTGAGCGACCATTCGCGCTCAGGGGTGCCGAGCGTCCCGCGGAAGTACTTCTGCGCCAGGATGTTGGTGGCGTTCAAGCTCCACGACTCGGGCACCTCGACGCCGAGCTGCTCGAAGGCCACGGAGCCATCGCGGAAGTTCGTGATGCGCGCGTCGCGCTGTTCCCACCTCACCTGGTCGTAGGGGTGCACACCCTCGGTGGTGAAGTGGCGGCGGATGCCGATCTCGGATCGCTGGGGGGCGATGGCCATGGCGCTGAGGTCCTCCTGGGGGCTTGGTCCTCGGGGGCTTGCCGACCCCCGTTCTGGCTGAGTTCTCACTGCGTTCTGATTCGGTCCTGCCTGCGGTTTCGAGCGTCCGCCGGGCCACCCATTCCAGCCGGGCGGTGTTCGCAGGACCCCTGAAGCCGATTCCTCCCCATCAGGCGCCCGGACGAGGTCAAACTCGCCTAACCACAATATATAGTGGTCGACCCACCCCCGAGACACGAGATGCTGTGGTCATTACAGCACTGTAGTTACGCCGTTGTCAACCAATGTCTCCCCGCGTCCCCGCAGGTCACGGACTGTTCGCGATGGTTTGCGCGCGGAGCCCCCGACGGCGGCCGCGGACACGGGGTTAGCGTCGGCCCCCCATGGCCAAGCTGGTCGCCATCGATGCGGGCACGACCGGCGTCCGCGCCCTGGTCGTCGACGAGCACGCCCGCGTCGTCGACGTCGCCTATCGCGAGCTGACCCAGCACTTCCCCCGGCCGGGCTGGGTGGAGCACGACCCCGAAGAGATCTGGGCCGCCGTCCGGGCCACACTCGGCGAGGTCGCCACCCGCCTCGCCGAGACGGGCACGCCCACCCCAGAACCGGTCGCCGCCATCGGCATCACCAACCAGCGCGAGACGCTCGTCGCCTTCGACCGCCGCACCGGCCGGCCGTTGCACCGCGCCATCGTGTGGCAGGACCGGCGCACGGCACCGCTCTGCGCGCAGCTCGAAGCCGACGGCCATCTCCCGCTCGTCCGCGCCACGACGGGGCTCGTCCTCGATCCCTACTTCAGCGCCACCAAGGCCGCCTGGCTCCTCGAGCACGGCGACCTCGCCCTCACCCCCGACGACCCGAACCTCTCCTTCTGCACCGTCGACACCTGGGTCCTCTGGCAGCTCACCGGCGGACCCGACGGCGGCACCTACGCCACCGACCCCTCCAACGCGAGCCGCACGCTCCTCCTCGACACGCGTTCACTCGCCTGGTCGTCCGAGCTCTGCGCCCTCTTCGGCGTGCCCGCCCACACCCTCCCCGAGGTGCGCCCTTCGGCCGGCCGCTTCGGCACCGCGGCTATCGGCGACCTCGGCCCGGACGCCCGCGTCCTCGATGGCGTCCCGGTCTCGGCCATCCTCGGCGACCAGCAGGCTGCGCTGTTCGGCCAGGCCTGCTTCGAGCCCGGCATGGTCAAGGTCACCTACGGCACCGGCAGCTTCGCACTGGCCAACGCCGGCCCCGACCGTCCGCCGGCGCCCGACGGCCTCGTCGTCAGCGTTGCCTGGGATCTCGGCGAGCATGCCGACGCGACCCACGGACCGGTCGCCTACGCGCTCGAAGGCTCCGCGTTCGTCTCCGGCGCCGCCATCCAGTGGCTGCGCGACGGTCTCGGCATCATCACCAACGCCGCCGAGGCCGGTCCCCTCGCCGCGTCGGTGCCCGACAGCGGCGGCGTGACGTTCGTCCCCGCGCTCACCGGACTCGGCAGTCCGCAGTGGGACCCGGCCGCCCGCGGCATCATCACGGGCCTCACCCGAGGCGCCGGCCGCGCACAGCTGGTGCGCGCCTGCGTCGAGGCCATGGCCTTCCAGGTGCGTGACATGACCGATGCCATGGCCGCCGCGTCGTCCTTCCCACTCGCCGCGCTGCGGGCGGACGGAGGCGCCGCCTCCATGGACCTCCTCCTCGAGCTGCAAGCCGAACAGAGCCGCATGCCGGTGGCGCGTCCGCGCTCCCTCGAGTCGACGGCGCTCGGCGCGGCCACCCTCGCGGGCCTCGCCGAGGGGATGTGGTCCTCGCTCGAAGAGTTGGCCGCGCTCTGGGAGGCGGACACCGTCTTCGAGCCCCAGCTCCCCGTCGAGCTGGCCGACGCCACCTACGCCGTCTGGGGCAGGGCGGTCGAGAAGGCAAGGGGTTGGGCGACCACAGAACCGACCTAACTGCGCATCTCCGCTCCGTTTCGGAGCGTCTCGGGTTTCCCCTACCGGTGGAGGTCCCGAAGGAGCAGACTGAGGAGGGGGTGCTCGCCGTCGACGAAACGCCGGCGCGGGACGCGCATTGACGCTGGGAGGACAACGTGAGACCTCGTCATCCAACTCGATTGGTCCCCCGCCGACACGCGGCCTTGAAACTCGGCACAACGGCGGCGGCCCTTTGCGTCGTTGCTGGCAGTCTGATCGTCTCCGGCGTGACGGGCACCGGCGTCGCGCCCGCAGCCGACTCTGCGCTCAGTTGCACCGACATCTGGACAGGCGGTGCCGGGACGACCGACTGGACCACGGCGGCCAACTGGAGCACGGGCGTCGTTCCGGACACCGCCAGCGTCGACGCATGCATCCCCGGCGGCACGACCGTCGTCGACCAGAACGCCCCGATCGTCGTCGGTGAGGTGTCCGTTGCGAAGGAAAGCTCGCTGACCGTCGGTACGGTCACGACTCCCCAGACGGGTTCGACCGGCGCCACGCTGACGGTCTCTTCGGGGCTGGAAAACGACGGGACGCTGACCGCCGAGCCCACGGACGCAGGCACGGCTGCGCTGATCCTCGACGGGCCGGTCACCAACACCGGGGCGTTCGAGGTGTTCGGGTCGGTCACGGTCGGCGCCGCAGCCGCGTCGAGCATCACGAACACCGGCACGCTCGGGATCGGACCGGGAGCGGTCATCGATCTCGAGGAGGCATCCACACTGACGAACGCCTCGAACGCGTTGCTCGCCTTCGGGATCGATGGTCCGCCCACATCCGGGTCGGACTTCGGAAGGATCGTGAACGGGTCACTGTCGCTCGACGGAAGTGTTGCTCCGGTCTTCGAGGACGCATTCACGCCACCTTCGGATGCCGAGTATGTCGTGGCGACAAGCTCCTTCAGTGGAACGTTCGCCACGGTGCGCAATGCCACAGCCGACTACTCGCACGTCGATGCCCTCGGCCTCGTCGGCGGGGTGCCCACCACGGCCACGTCCCTCGGCGTCGCCAGCGCCGCGCCGACGTCGGTGTACGGCCAGGACGTGCGCATCACGGCCACCGTGACCGCGTCGGGATCCGCGCCGACGGGCTCAGTGTCGTTCAGCGCCGGAGGCGCTCTGCTCGGCAGCACGCCGCTGGCCACGTCCGGCGGCGTGACGTCTGCCACCATCGACACGGCGAACCTTCCGGTCGGTTCGCAGCCGGTCACGGCGACCTACGGCGGGGACGTCCTCGTCGGGCCGAGCACCTCACCCGCTGATGCGCTGACCGTGCGCCCCGACAACGCGAACGTCACGATGGCGGCCGCACCCGCCGACGCCGTCCCGGGCCAGCCGGTCGTCTACACCGTGTCGGTGTCGGCCGCCGCACCCGGAAGCGGCCAAGCCGGAGGCACCGTCTCGCTGAGCGACAACGGGACACCCGTCGCGGGCTGCCAATCTCTCGCGCTCTCGTCGACCGACCCGCCCCACATCAGCTGCAGCGAGACCTATGCCGCCGACGCAACCCACTCCCTCGTCGCCACGTACCAGGGGAGCGCCGACTTCCTGTCCTCGACGGCGACGCTCACCGAGACCGTCGCGCCGCGACCCACCACCACGTCGCTCACGGTGTCGTCCCGCTCTGTGACGACCGGCGAGCCAGTCTCCTTCACCGCCACCGTCGCCTCGAGCGCCACGACTGCGGACCCCACGGGCAACGTCATGTTCAGCGACAATGGCATGCCGCTGGGCACCTCGACGCTGACGACGACCGGCGGGGTGACCTCAACCAGCATCCTCGTGACCACTGTCCCGTTGGGCGTCAATTCGATCGCGGCATCATTCGGCGGGGATGCCAACTTCGGGGCGAGCGCGTCCGACGGCACGACGGTCACGGTGAACCAGGCGACGACAGTCTTGAGCCTCGGAGGCTCGGACGACCCGTCGACCTCGGGACAACCGGTCACCTTCACCGCCAGCCTGTTTCCGTCCACCGGCTCAGGAGAGACCGGCACGGTGACGTTCTCCTACAACGGCACCGTCATCGGCAGCGCCAGCGTGTCGAACGGTGAAGCGACGCTCACCATCGCGACGCTGCCGGTCGGCACCGCCTCGATCACGGCCACCTATGGGGGCGACGCCAATTTCGCCGGAAGCGCCACCACCTCCCCGTGGTCCCAAGAGGTCGATCCCCCACTTGGCTGAGCTGGGGAAATAAAACAAGGGAAACCTTGTTATATTTATCCAGAGGAGCGGAGCCTCCGCTCGGAAGGGTGGGTCAGCCATGAGCGTGGCGATCGTGACAGGGGCATCCCGCGGACTCGGGGAAGCGCTGGCGAGCGGACTGGCCGGCTCCGGCTGGTGGGTGGTGATCGACGGTCGGGACCGCACGACGCTCGATGCAGCCGCGGATCGCATTCGCGTCCACACCACCGATGGCACTCGTGTCGTCGCCGTCGCCGGCGACATCACCGACGCCGGCCACCGCCGCGCGCTGACCGATGCCGCGATCGCACTCGGCGGCATCGATCTCCTTGTGAACAACGCGGGCACGCTCGGTGCCTCGCCGCTCCCTTCGCTGGCGGACTACCCACTCGACGAGATGCGCGTCGCGTTCGAGGTGAACGTCGTCGCGCCGCTCGGTCTCGTACAGGATGCTCTGCCGTTCCTGCTCGACGCTCCCAACCCGCGTCTCATCAACATCACCTCTGACGCCGGTGTCGAGGCCTACGAGGGCTGGGGTGGGTACGGCGCCGGCAAGGCGGCGCTCGAACATCTCGGCGCCGTGCTCGCCGTCGAGTTCCCGTCGCTCACCGTGTGGTCGGTGGACCCGGGCGACCTGCGCACCGTGATGCACCAGGCGGCGTTCCCCGACGAGGACATCAGCGACCGGCCCGAGCCGACCACCGTCGTGCCCGCCTTCCTCGAGCTCATCGGCAGCGACCGTCCGAGCGGGCGCTACCGGGCGGCCGAGCTCATATCGAGCGGAGCGGTGGCATGAGCGCCGTGACGGTTCCCGCGCCGACCGCCCCGCTGCCCACCCCGGCGTCGTTGATCGATGACGGTGTTGCGATGCGGCGTCTGCCCGAGCTCCACCCGCTGTCCTTCTCCCTGCCGCCCGAGCTCGAAGCGCCGTCTCCGCCCGAGTACCGCGGCATGACCCGCGATGCGGTGCGGATGTTGGTGGCCACTAAGTCGGACGGCGCGTTGGTGCACTCGAATTTCTCCGAACTGCCGCGATTCTTGAACGAGGGCGACCTCGTGGTGATCAACACCTCGGGGACGCTCGCCGCCGAGCTGGACGGGGCGGCACCTGACGGCTCCACAGTCCAGGTGCACCTCTCGACGCAGCTGCCGGCCGGGCTCTGGACCGTGGAAGTCCGGCGGGACGGCAGTGCGTTTCTCGGGGCATCTCCGGGCGACGTCATACAGCTGCCGGGCGGCGGCCACATCGCCTTGCTGGTCGCCT
>DATHPK010000288.1:0-29236 GCA_035483935.1 Acidimicrobiales bacterium | reverse complement strand
CTACCGAGTGTCTTTCCTCGTGCAGTTCACCTTCCTGTTTGCCTATGTGGTCATCCGTCTCTTCACGGCGGGCATGGGAGAGCCGCCGGTCGCGGCGTTCCGGATGCGACTGCTTGCCTTGGCGGTGGCCGGCCTCGAGGTCCAGGTCGTCGTGGCGGTGCTCGCAGTGCAGGGCAGGTCCGCCGCGTTGATCTCAGAAGCGCTCGCCGTCGTGATGGGCATCCTGTTCCTCACGGCGCTCGTCTTCCCGTCGTTCCTGCGCGTGGCACTCAGCCGGCGAGAAGACCTCGCGTTCAGCAAGGCCATGACCGAACTCGTCTCTGCCGGCGACTCGAGGGACGTGGGTGATCGCCTGTTGCCGCATGTCTGCGCTTTGGTCGGCGCCTCCAAGGCGGTCCTCCTCAAACGCAATGGTGCTGTCGTCGCTCAGTACTCGACCCTGGCCGACAGAAAGGCCCGCGGACGATGGGACATCCGCTACGGGAACGACCGCGACCTCGACAAGGATGAGCAACGACGGATCAACGTGCGGACCACCGGAGGCGACACCCACGTCCTGGCGGTGAGGATCAGCCCGTACATGCCGTACTTCGGGAGTGAGGAGCTGAAGAAGCTCGACCAGTTGGCCGGCATGGTCGGCCTGGCCATCGAGCGCTGCGAGATGGCCGAGCAGGTCGCCTTCGCCGCCTCACACGACAGCCTCACGGGGCTGGCCAACCGGACCCTGTTCCTGGAACGCCTGGAGGAGGCGCTGGGCCATGTGGGCCGCCGGAGCTCGTCGCTGGCGCTGATGTTCATCGACCTGGATCGCTTCAAGCTCGTCAACGACCGCGCCGACCATTCGGCCGGCGATCTCGTCCTGAAGGAGATGGCCAACCGGATGACCGCCATGACCCGGGGCGTGGACCTGGTCGCCCGCTTCGGTGGTGACGAGTTCGTAGCCCTCGCAGAGGTGGACCACGAGGAGGACGCCTACGAGATGGCGGACCGGATCCGTCGCGGACTCAGCGAGCCGATCGACTTCGGCGATGCGCAGCTGGAGGTCACCTCGAGTATCGGGGTCGTGGTCACCTCCGACACGGCGACGCCCTCGGCCCTCATCCTTCGTGATGCCGACAACGCCATGTACGACGCCAAACGGGCAGGCCGGGACCGGGTGGTCATGTACCAGACCAAGGCACAGGACCTCGCCAACCGGAAGTGGGGCGTCGACCCGGAGGCGGCCTCAGGCTGACTTCGCGAAGGGTGTGGATCGCGTGGCGCGTCATCGGACCGCCTGCGGGCATACTCACCCGATGCCTGAAATGTGGAGGGACGCGGAGCAGGCATCGGCGCGCTTTGCCGCCCAAGCCCGGGACTACGATCGGTACCGGCCGCGCTATCCCGAAGAGGTGTTCACCCTCATCCTCCACGAGACGGGAGCCACCCGCGGAGACACCGTGGTCGAGATCGGCGCAGGCACTGGCATCGCGACAAAACCCCTCTCCGACTTGGGGCTGGACATCGTTGCGGTCGAACCGGCACGAGAGCTGGCCGCAGTCGCGGCCGCGAAGCTGGGCGAAAACGGACGCGTCGTGGTCGGCCGCTTCGAGGATTGCGCGCTGCCCGACCATGTCAAGGTCCTCACCGCGTTCAATTCCTGGCACTGGGTCGACCCGACCGTCGCGATGGAGCGGGCCGCACGGCTCCTCGAAGGGGGCGGCTGGTTGGCGCTGGTGTGGACCGAGGTCCTCGCGTGGGGTCCGGCCGACTTCGAGGAACGACTGGCCGATGTGTTCGGGGAGCCATGGCCGAAGCGCTGGGGGAACGTGGCGGCATCGCTGCAGCCCGTCATCGACGACGACCGCTTCGGAGGGCTCCACACCTTTCACCATCCGTTCTCGCGGACGCTGGATGCGGACACGTACGTGGCCGTGAGCCGGACCTACGGCGGCCAGCGCAGCGACGACCAGTACGACGCGCTTCGTCGGGTCATAGCCGACGAATTCGAAGGGTCGGTCGTCAAGGTGGAAGACGCCGTGATTCACTTGGCAAGACGCCAGTGACGTCGGGTCAGGTTCCCGCTAACAGCTGATCGCCGTCCTCGGCCAGCCGATCGCGTGCCGCGCGGGCCGCGCCGGGGTCGGACCGCGCGATGCCCGCGTACTCGAGCGCGTGCTCGCAGCGAGACGTGTAGGCCAACAGGTACGCGGCGGCGGCCGTGGCGGCGTGGCGCTGTCCCGCTGAGAACGCGCGCCCGACCGCATCCTCGTAGGAATCGACGTAACGGAGCACCTCGTCGGCCGTCGGGAACTCCGTACCTCCTGGTTCCGCCGTCACCCTCCACGTGACCGCCGCCTGCCCGACGGCAGTGCTCTCCTCGACGAGGGCGACGCTGTCCCAGTCGTAGACCGCAAGCACGCGCCGCTCGTCGTAGCGGACGTTGCGGGCCGACCAGTCCGTGTGGCTGACCACCCGCCGTGTGACCTCCCGGTCCCTGATTGCCGCGGCGCGCCGGGCGACGTCGTCGATCCACTCCGCCCCGGACGACGAGCCCTCGAAGTCGAAGTGCGGGCTATGGGGTTCCCCGTAGAGGCCCGCGGGAGAACTTCGCAAAGGGTGGTCCAGGAGCGCATCTGCCTTGTCGAGTGCCCGGCACGACGAGATCTGCCGCGCCAGACCGGCGGCCGACACGCTCAGCGCGGCGTCCGAGGCGAGCGGCCGCATTCCCGGGTCCGGCAACCACGACTCGACCACGGCGAAGCGGTCACCATCCTCGACGACGGGCGCCGGTGCCAGCAACGGCATCGCGCAGGGCAGGCCGCCCGATGCGGCGTACCGCTGCGCATCCTGCACGGCTTCGAGGAAGGGCCGCCGCCACCGCGGCTGGTACGACTTCATGACCACGTCGCGACCCGTCTCGAGGGCAAGCCCGATGACGCAGCCGACGGACGACGCGTAGAAGTGCGCGCCGTGTGGCGTGTCACCCAGGTGGACCCGGCAGAAGGTCTCGACGATTTCGGTGATCCGCTCCGGGTCGGCCGTGCCGAACACACTCAACTCGGTGGTCTCGAGGCCGGCCCGCAGCCCCTCTGCCACCACCTGATCGACGGGTCGCAACACGATTCCGCCAGCGCGCCGCTAGCGCAGCGTGAGCTCCCGCCGGTAGACGCGGGCCGGGCCCAGCGCGGCCAGCTTCCCCGCTATCGATCCGAATGCTTGCGCCGTATCGCTGCCCGGGTCGACGGCCGTGATCGGGTGCCCTTCGTCGCCCCCGAGACGCACCGCGTTGACGAGCGGCACCTGGCCGAGCAGCGGGACACCGAGGTCCTTCGCCAGCGTTTCGCCTCCGCCGGAGCCGAACAGTTCGTAGCGCTTGCCGTCGTCGCCGGTGAACCAGCTCATGTTCTCGATCACACCTCGCACCGAGAGTTTCAGGCGGCGGGCCGCGAACGCCGAGCGTTGGGCGACACGCTGTGCCGCGGGCTGGGGTGTGGTGACGACGACGATCTCGGCACGGGGCATGACCTCGGCCAGCGTCAACGCCACGTCGCCCGTGCCCGGTGGCATGTCGATGAGGACGAAGTCGGGCTCGCCCCAGTACGCGTCGGTCAGGAACTGCTGGATCGCCTTGTGCAACATCGGGCCGCGCCAGATGACGGGCTGGTCGTCTGGCACGAAGTAGCCCATCGACAGGCAGCGCACCCCGTGGGCCGACGTCGGGATGACGATGTCGCCGAGGATGACCGGGTCGTGGTCGGTGCCGAGCATCTTGGGGACGGAGAAGCCGTAAACGTCGGCATCCAGCAGTCCGACACTGTGGCCCGCCTGCGCAAGAGAGATCGCGAGGTTCACGGTGACCGTCGACTTGCCGACACCGCCTTTGCCCGACGACACACCGATGACCCGGGTGCTGGCGTCGGGAGCGAGGAACAGCGGCATCGGCTCTGCCTGACCGTGGCCGTGCCCGTGCCCCGCGTGGTCGTGGCCGGCTTCGTCGTCCCCGGGGGCGTCGAGGTCGACACCCAACATGCCGGCGCGCAGCCGCTGGCGCAGGCGTCCGCGCTCGTCCTCGCCCATCACGACGAAGTCCAGCTCCACCTCTTCGACTCCCGACACCGCGAGGGCGACCCGGTGGATCTCCTCGGCAAGGGCGTCGGTGCTCGGCCAGGCAGCGACCGGCAGCGCGACCTCGAGCAGGGCCCGGCGCCGCTTCGGTCGCACCGAGCGCACGAGGTCGAGCTCGCCGAGCGTCAGACCGAGCTCGGGATCGACGATCGCGCCGAGCGCGGACTCGAGCTCGGATTGGTCAACTGCTGCCATGCATTCCCTCGTCTCGGGTGGACCTGGGGGCTGGTGCCGCACGTGCTCGACGCACGAAGCCCGCATCACCCCAGCTCGAAGGGCTGGTCCCCCGGTAGACTACCCATCGTGAGCAGCGCTCCGATCACGGCTGAGCCCATGCGGCCGGCCGGAGCAGACGACGGCAGGTTCAGTGCGGCCGTGGCCGCGGTGGCTGCTGCATTCGGCGACCCGACGCGGCGCGACATCTTCCTGCACGTGCGCGCGGCACCGGGGGTGACCGCCAGCGAAGTGGCCTCGACGTTCTCGCTCCATCCGAACGTGGCGCGCCATCACCTCCAGCGCCTCGTCGACGGGGGTTACCTGCGCGTCGAGACCGGCCGCAACGCGAACGGTGCGGGCCGCCCGTCCAAGAAGTACTTCTGCGTGGAGGACGAGCTCACGCTCGGACTCATGCAGCGCCGGGACGACCTGCTCATGCGGTTGCTCGGTGAGGCCATGCGCCGGCTGGGTCCGGAGGAGGCCGAAGTGATGGCGGCCGTCGTCGGCGAGGAGTACGGACGCTCGCTCGCCGCCCGGATGACCCCGGCCGAGGGCCAACGAACCGTCCGTGCGGCCATGCACGTCGTCGCAGAGACGCTCACGGCACACGGCTTTGCCGCCCACGCAGAGGAACGCGGCGACAAGACGGCCGTGATCGCCGAGCACTGCCCCTTCGGCGACGCCAGCACGACCAACCCCGTCCTCTGCGCCGTCGACCGCGGCATGGTCAAGGGCCTGCTCGCCGGGCTCTGCGGCACGACCTCGGCGCTCCCGGTGATCCTGTCCTCGCGGGCTCGCGGCGACGAGGCCTGCACCGCCTCTGCCTGAGCCCGTTGGCTCGCGTCTACCTCGACCACGCCAGCACGACGCCGGCGCGGCCCGAAGCTGTCGCCGCCCTCGCGCGGTGGGCCGAGCTCCCGCCGGGTGACCCGGGCCGGCTGCACGAAGAAGGCCGTGTCGTGCGCGACGCGCTCGAAGAGGCCCGCGGCCAGGTAGCGGAGCTGCTCGGCGCCGTCCCGCGCCAGGTCGTCTTCACGTCCGGCGCCACCGAGGCGATCAATGCCGCCGTGTGGGGCGCCTGCCGCGCCGCGCCGGGCGCGCCCGTGCTCTGTGCGGCCGTCGAGCACTCGGCCGTACGCGATGCCTCCGAGCGCGCCGCGCCGGTCGAGGCGCTGCCCGTGGACGGAACCGGGCGGCTCGACATCGAGGACCTCCGGACGCGGCTCGCGTCGACTGCGCTGCCGCGTCCCGCCCTCGTCCACTGCCAGTGGGCCAACCACGAGGTGGGAACGCTGCAGCCCGTCCACGAGGTGGTCCGGCTCTGCCGCGAGGCCGGCGTGACCGTCCATGTCGACGCGGCAGCGGCCAGCGGCCACGTGCCGACCGATCTCGGCGCGCTCGACGCTGACCTGGTGAGCGTCAGCGCACACAAGCTCGGCGGCGCCCCCGGGGCCGGTGCGCTGGTCGTCAGACGGGGCAGCCGTTTCGAACCTCTGCTGGTCGGCGGCGCACAGGAGCGCGGCCGCCGGGGCGGTCTCGAACCGATCCCTGCGCTCCTGGCCTTCGGGGCCGCGGCGGCGGCGCTGGCGAGCGACCAAAACCGTGCCCTGGTGGAGGAGGCGGGCGTGGCACGCAGGCAGATCGCGTCGGTGGCGCGCGGCGCGCTCGCCGTCGACGGCGTCGAGGTCGTCGGTCCTGCGGCTCCCGAAGACCGGCTCCCGTACCTGATCTGCCTCGGCGTTCACGGCGTCGAGGCCGAGCCGGTGCTGATCGGGCTCGACCGGGCGGGCGTCGCAGTGCACTCGGGCTCCGCCTGCTCGTCGGAGGCGATCGAGCCGTCCCCCGTCCTCGAGGCCATGGGGGCCGATCCCAGTCACTCGCTCCGCGTCAGCGTCGGCTGGACGACCACGGAGAATGAATGTGCGGCGTTCGTGAACGCGTTCGCCCGCGTCGTTGCGGAGCTGCGTGCCCTACGGGGTTGAGGGCTTGGTCGTCGTGGTCGTTGACGAAATGGCCAACGACGCCGGAACGAGCTTGCCGAGAGCGAGGTAGGACGGGTCCACGTCGGGCGCCACTGCGGGGAGCTCGTCCGCGGGCGGGTCGTCGGCGAGGAACTCGTCGAACTGCACGACGGCGGCGGCGTTGTCGTGGTCCTCGTTGGCCAGGATCAGGCCGAGATAGAGGTGGGCCTGGTAGTAGGTGGGCGAGACGCGCACCGCCCGGGTCACCTCCGAACGACCGTCCACGGTGTAGGACGCCACGTGCGAGGCGGTCCCGAGGTTCCACATCAGCCAGCCGGCGCCGGCGAGCGCCGCCGGGTTGGACGGGTCGTTGGACAGCACGTCGTTGTAGAGAATGAGCGCGGCTTGCTCGTTCTTCGCCCCTCCGCCCGACGCGAGCGACGCCGCTTGGGAGAGCTGCTGCTCGATCTGCTGGGCCTGCGGGACGCTGATGCTCCCCGAGGAGGCCTGCCCCGGCTGGCGCGCCTGTACGAAGTGGACGACGAGGATCACGACCCCGACGACGATGAGCAGGCAGGACGCAACGATGCCCACCTTGCGCCACAGCGCCATCGGCGGCCCGGTCGCACCGTCGGCATCGGATGCCTCGCTCTGCCGCGACGCGGCACCGCGCCCGTCGGCCTCGGCCGGCTCGGGCTCCACCGCGGCCAACGCCGCCAGCGCCGCCTCGACGTCGGCCAAACGGGCGGCGTCGCGCGCGACCAGCACGTCGTAGTCGTCGTCCGACAGGTCGCCCGCTTCGTGTTCGCGGCGGGCGTCGTCGAGTGAGCGTCGCAGGAAGTCCTGCTCGTCCGCGAGATACCAACGTTCGTCGCTCGTCGCGTCCCCGCGGGGCCGGACCGAGGTCGACGGGTCCGGCCTCATGACACCGCCTCGTGCTCGCGCAGCGCCTCGAACTCGCGGCTCCGGCGCCAGAACAGGACACCCACCGCGACCACGGCACCGACGCCCAGGACCAGCGGGATGACCCAGATCAGGGGGATGCCGCCCGAGTCGGGCGGCGTGAGCAAGATCGTCTGCCCGTACTCGGACACGAGCGTCTGGTCGATGTCGGCGGTGGAACTCCCCGCCGCCACCATGCTCTCGATCTGATGCCGTACCGCGAGGGCGGTGGTCGAGTTCGACTCGGCCACCGACAGGTCGGTGCACGCCGGGCAGCGCACGTTCGTCTCGATGACCGCGGCGCGCTGCGCCACCGTCTGCGGCGACGAGTCGAACGCGCCGCTGCCGATCAGGAGCGCGACGCCGAGGACGATCAAGGGAAGCAGCACCCGGGCCCACAGGGGGATCTCCGCCTTACCGGTGGCGCCGCGCTCAGGCATGGGTGGTCGACCCCTGGTCGCGGGCCGCCTGGAGGAATGAGTCCAGGTTCTTCTCCGTCGCCGGCCCCTCGAGCACCGCCGTGACGCGGCCCGCCGGATTCACCACGAACGTCGTCGGTGGCGACGTCACCCCGTAGCTCTCCGCGATCGCTCCGCGTGGGTCGCTCACGGCCGGCCAGAGGTCGCCGTTCTGCTGCAGGAACGAACGCGCCGAGGATGTCGCGTCGTTGAACACCACACTGACGATGTCGGCGCCGTTTGCAGAGTGTGTCTGCTGGTACTCGAAGCGCGAGAGGTCCGGCGCCTCCTGCTGGCACGGGGTGCACCAACTGGCGAAGAAGTTGATGACGACGTAGTGCCCACGCAACGACGCGAGCGACACCGGCGTGCCGGTCGTCAGGTCCGACCCGCTGAAGCCCGGCGCGCGGTGGCCGAGTAGCGGGCTCTGCACCGCCGTCGCCTCTTGGGGCGTGCGCGTCGCCAGCACGATGCCGACGACCACCAGGACGATGAGCACTGCGCCCGCGACCCAGCGGATCAGATGGCGCCGGCGGGGACCGGTCATGCGCGGCGAAGGCTCCGGGCGACGAGCGCGCCCACCGGTTCCTGTTCCGGTGTCTCGACCCGCTCACCGCCCTCTTCGTGATCGCCGGGATCACCCGGCGGCGCGTCGGTCACCATCGCCGACGGCGCCGACGCCGGATCGGTGGCGCGCCGTCGCGACCCGGGCACCAGGGCGAGCACGCCCCCGATCCCGATGAGCAGGCCGCCCGCCCAGAGCCAAGCCACCAGCGGCTCGATCACCACGCCGATGCCGACGGAGCCCGCGGGCAGGTTGTTGATCGCCTGGTTTCCCGAGGTCGAGCCGAGCCCGCCCACGGCGTCGAAGGTCAGGTAGATATCGCCGGTGAAGCCCGAGTCGATGGCCGGGGTTCCGACCTCTGACAG
This sequence comes from Acidimicrobiales bacterium, assembly GCA_035483935.1. Classification (GTDB taxonomy): domain Bacteria; phylum Actinomycetota; class Acidimicrobiia; order Acidimicrobiales; family RAAP-2; genus Bog-473. Next base: position 20,622 of record DATHPK010000288.1, on the reverse strand, counting down.
CGCGCTGCCGAAGCTCGTAGTCGCCGGCGTGAAGACGACTCCGTCCACCTTGACCAACGCCTCCTGCGACGTCCGCGACGGCGACGTCACGGTGCGCAGGCCCTCGAACTCGAAGCGGTGGCCGTCGTAGGTGACCACGGTTCCGCGGTGCAAAGGGAGCTCCGCCTGGTGCCGGTACGACGTAGCGGCGATGACGCCCACGGCGAGGACGACGACGCCGATGTGCACGATCATCCCGCCGTTGGCCCGCCCCACCAGCCCCCGCCACCATCCGACATGGCGGGCCTGCGCCGCCCGCACGGACAGGAAGAGCGCCCGGGCGGCCGTGGCGCCCGCCATGGCACCGAGACCGAGGCCGATCAGCGTCGCGGTGCCGCGCAGCCCGAACCCGACGCAGAGCACAACGGTACCGACCCCGACCCAGACCGGGATGGCGAGGCGCTGCCAAAGTACCGACCCGCTGATCTTGCGCCAACCCAACACCGGGGCCACGGCCATCAGGAACAGAAGCGTCAGGCCGGCCGGGACCGCCACCGTGTTGAAGAACGGCGCGCCGACGGTCACCTGTTGCTGGGTAACGGCCTCGTAGAGAAGCGGGTACACGGTACCGAGCAGCACCACGAAGGCGAAGCCGACGAACAGGACGTTGTTCAACAGGAACGCGCCCTCACGCCCCAGCGGCGCGTCGATCCCACCGGGCGAGCGCAGGCGGTCGCCGCGCCAGGCGATCAGGCCGAAGCCGACGATGACCACCGCGAAGAAGAACCCGATGAGGATCGGGCCGAGTGACGACTCCGAGAACGCGTGCACCGACGTGATGACGCCTGAGCGCGTCAGGAAGGTTCCCAGGATGGTAAGGGCGAAGGTGGCGACGGACAGCGAGAGGTTCCACACGCGCATGAGGCCACGCCGCTCCTGGACGAGGACCGAATGGAGATACGCGGTCCCGCACAACCACGGCAGGAGCGCGGCGTTCTCGACCGGGTCCCATCCCCAGAAGCCACCCCACCCGAGCACCTGATACGACCACCAGGCGCCGAGCACTATGCCCACCGACAGGAACGTGAACGCCGCCAGCGTCCAGCGCCGGCACTCGATCTGCCAGCGGTCGCCGACGCGCCCGGTGGTCAGCATGCCGATCGCGAACGCGAAGGGGACGGTGAAGAGGACGAACCCGGCGTAGAGGAGCGGCGGGTGGATCGCCACCAACGGGTTGTCCTGGAGCAGCGAATTCGGGCCGAGGCCCTGGGTCACGCCCGACGCCGTGGTGAAGGGGTCGGCGGGGCCGACCATGAGCCCGAAGAAGAAGGCCGAGACGACGTAGAGCACCAAGGTCGCCCAGCGGATCACCGGGTCGAGGGCCTGGCGGCGGTACCGCCACACGAAGATCGACGTGACCACGGACAGGATCAGGCCCCACAGCAGGATGGAGCCGGCCAACGCCGACCATAGGCCGGTGATGGAGTAGAGCAGCGGCGTCACCGTGCTGTTGTTCTCGGCCACGAAGACCAGTGCGAAGTTGTGCGTGATCAGCGCGTGTTCCATGGCGCCGACGGCCAGCAGGGCGCCAACGAGCATCACCGGGGCAAGCAGTCGCCCGTCCCCGCCGTTCGTCCTGATGGCGCTGCTGCCATCGGTTGGGATCGACTCGGACCGGCGCGGGCGAGCGAGCCCGAACGCGATGACGGCCGCGCCGACGAGGCTGGCGACGAAGGCGAGCCAGACCCCGATCGCCCCGAGATGGGCGTCAACCATCAGCAGGCGGTCGCAGCTGTCGCCCGGACCCGCCCCGGGTGCTGCGCGGTGTAGGTCTCGGAGTGCTTCACCATGATGGTGTTGGACTGGAAGGTGCGCGACGTGTCCGAGCTGAAATGGCCGACGAGGACGACGGGGATGCTGTTCTGAAACAGAGCCGGCGGGCTACCCGTGTTGACTACGTCCACGGCGTTGGCGCCTTGGCAAAGCCGGAAGTCGGTGCCGGCGGCGGTGGAGCGGATGGAGCCGGGCACCACGTTGCCCTCCAGACGGAAGCTCGATGTGCCGAGCTGACCCCGGTGCGCGAGCGCCTGGTTGACGGTGTCGAAGTAGTCGAGCGAGCTGCCGACGCCCTCGACGAGCAGGAAGACCAGGGCGGCCGCCAGCAGGGCGAACACCACCAGCAGCCGGCGCCTGGTCCGGCGGCGTCGCGCCGACTGCGCCGAGGCCACGGCACGCCCGCTCGGGGTGTCAGGCGTCGCGATCGGGTTGGGCGTGGTGGTCGTGCCGGTCACGGGTGTTCGGCGACGGCCGGCCGCTCCTCGGGGGAGGACTCCAGGACGCGCAATGCCCGCTCCCAACGCCGGCGGCGCAGGAACAGGCTGAGCCCGTAGAGGAACGACCCCCCGATGGCAACGATGTAGCCGGCGTCGACGTAGCTCATGGGCCCCGCACCTCATCGCCATCCACCGCGCCGCCCGAACCGCCGACGCCCACGAGCTCGGCGTCCTCGTTCCAGCGCTCGCTCAGTGACACCTCGAGTTCCTGGTCCCCCACCGCATCCTGGAGCACCTCGATCCGATAGCGCATCGCGAGGAGCCACACGAAGATCAACGTGAAGGCGACGAAGCTGAGCAGCATCGTCCAGAGCATCGAACCGTGCACGTGGAGATTGAACCCGGGGTCGAGGATCGTTCCGCTCTGGTGGAGTGTGTTCCACCAGTCGACGGAGAAGTGGACGATCGGCACATCGATGGCGATGAGGATGGCGGCGACGGCGCATCGCCTCGCCCGGATCTGCGGGTCCGCCGGGACACGCCGCAGGGCGAGGTAGCCGAGCTCGAGCAGCAGCAACAAGGCAGTCGACGTCAGCCGTGCGTCCCAGGTCCACCACACGCCCCACACCGGGCGACCCCACAGCGAGCCGGTCACGAGCGTCAACGCGGAGAACACGGCACCGACCTCCACGGCGGAGGCGGCCAGCCGGTCCCAGAAGAACGCCCGCGTGCGCGGCCACAGGTAGAGCAGGCTGCCCAACAACGCAACGCCTCCCGCCCAGTAGAGCGCGACCGTGGCGACGGCCGGATGGATGTAGAGCAACCGCGCCAGATTGCCTTGCACCTCGTCCGGCGGGGTCACCCACAATCCCAACCACACGGTGAGCGCGGTGGTGACGACGGCCGCGATGCCGACCACCGCCAGCCAGCGCGGACGCCAGGGGGTCCGGATTGCGACCCCGTTGCTCGTGCTGACGTCCGTCATGCCGCCTCCTGCAGCGGCCCGTACAGGACGATGCCCACCACGAGGTACACGACGGCGAACGGAACGAGGATCTTCAGCCACTGGGTGCCCGACGAGACGTTGCCGTCCAGCGCGGCCTGCCAGACCTTGGAGCCCGCCAGCAACACCGGAGCGAGCACCGGCAGCACGAGCAGCGGCAACAACGTGTCGCGCACGCGCAACCCGGCCGAGAGCGCGCCGTAGAGCACACCGGCGCACGCGAGGCCGACCGTGGCGAGAAGACAGGCGACCACGGCGAGCCAGATCACGTGCACGCGCACGTCGAACAAGAACGTCACCCCCGCCCACAAGATGAGCTGCAACGCCAGCAACTGCAGCCCGATCGCCGCCGCCTTGCCGAGAAAGATGCCGGCCGGGTCGATGCCCGAAAGCCGCAGCCCGTCGCGGGTGCCCTCGCCGGACTCCACTGCCACGCTGCGCTGGATGGCCAGCACGGTCGAAAACAACAGCGCCACCCAGAAGATGCCCGGTGCCGCGTGCCGCAACGATGCCTGGTCGGGGCCGATGGCGAACGCCAGCAAGACGAGGACGAGGATGGCGAAGGGCACCACCTGCCACAGCGCCACCCGCGACCGCGCCTCGATGCGCAGGTCCTTGCCCGCGACGAGCACGGCGTCATGCAACATTGAACGCCCCCACGCCCCTCGCGCCCTCTTTCGGTTCGGGCGACGGGACGGCCGTAAGGGTGACGTGCCGGCCACCAGGGTCCACGCTGATGACACGTCCGCCCGCCATCGACGCCACGCTGTCGGCCAGCGGCACGGAAAGCTGTGGCTCGTGCGAGGAGAGGAGCACGCTCGCTCCTGACGACGCCGCCTCGCCGATCAGTTCACCCAGCAGCGCCCGGGAACCGGCGTCGAGTCCTGCGTGCGGCTCGTCGAGCAGCCACAGAGCGGGGCGGCGGGCGACCAGCGCGGCGAGGGCGACACGGCGGCGCTGTCCGGCCGAAAGTCGTGCGGTCGGCGTCGAACGCAGGCGGCCCGTCAGGCCGAGACGCTCGAGCGCCTGGTCCGCATTCTTCGAAGGGAGGCCGAGCGCGCGGACGGCGAAGCGCACGTTCTCCACCGCGGTGAGCTCGTCATAGAGGGGGGCAGCATGACCCAGGAGGCCGACAAACCGCCGGACGGCGGTGTGGTCCGCAGTCAGGTCCACTCCCAGGACCGAGGCCTCCCCCGAAGTCACCGGGAGCAGGCCGGCGCATGCCCGCAACAGGCTGGTCTTGCCCGCCCCGTTCGGGCCCACGACGACGACGACTTCTCCCTGGTCAAGGGACAAGTCGACCCCGGCAAGGGCGGGGAAGCGGCCGGCAAGAGCGACAGCGGCACGGAAGAGAACAACAGGGGCCATGGCCTTCGCCACCATGGTAGGGGGGGCAGGTCCCGGTATTCCAAGCGGGGCAGGCCCGTGTGGGGGCCTGATCGGGGCTTTTGCCGGCGTCCTTACGCGGCAGCCGGCCCGAGCCGGCCCCGGGAACTGCCTATTGCATGTGCGCCAGGGCTTCGATCCGGTCGAGGGACGTCGCGGTCTCGCCCGCGATCTCGGCGCGGGCGAAGTCGCGGAGGGCGAGCTCGTGCGCGACAAGGAGGTCGGACGTCTCGCGTTCGGCCGGGTCGAGCTCGCCGATGCGCCGGTACATGGCGCAGAACTGCGACGTGATCGGTTCGAAGGTTGCGAGAAGGTCCTTCCACGGCGTGGCGGCTGCGCCCGAAAGTGCCTCCGCCGTCTTCAACGACTCGGGATCGGGCTCCGTCGGCAGCCCGGCTCGCTCGAGGGCGGGCGCAACTGCCTCCTTGGTCCGGCGTTCGAGCTTGGCGAGGACGCGCATCTTGGCCTTGTGGTCGTCGTCGTCGACCTGATCGGCGATGAGGTCGAACAGGGCCTCGCCGAGGACCTCGCCCTGGTACGCCTTGACCCAGAGCACATCGAGCGGGTCGGCCGGGGAGAAGATCTCCTGGAAGTCCTGCGTGCTCGGCTCCGAGCCCGCAGAACCGGTAGCGGCTTCGGTATCGGTCACGCAACCCAGCCTAAGCCTCGGTCGCGACCAATGCCGGAGGTCTCCTTTCTGGGCGTCGGTAGTGTCCTGCGGAGCCATGGCGACAGTGCTCATGCCGATCCCGGCTTGCGACTTCGACCCCACCGAGGTGGCCGTCAGCTGGCAGGTGTTGTCGGCAGCCGGGCACGACGTCATCTTCGCCACGCCCTCGGGCCGAAGCGGCGAGGCCGACGATCTCATGGTGACGGGCCAAGGCCTCGATCCATGGGGGTTCCTTCCCGGAGCAAGGCGGCTCACCGTGGTGGGCCGTGTGCTCCGCGCCAACGCAGCGGCCCGCGCCGCGTACGGCTCCCTCCTGGAGGACCCCTCGTTCCGTTCGCCGCAGCACTGGGCGGAAGCTCGCCGGGGCTCCTACGACGCGTTGGTCCTGCCGGGAGGCCACCGGGCCCGCGGCATGCGCGGCTATCTCGAGAGCGGCGAGGTCCAGCAAATGGCCATCGACTCCTTCCGAACGGGCAGACCGGTCGGCGCCATCTGCCACGGCGTGCTGGTGGCGGCGCGGGCGGTCGACCCGGCCACGGGGCGGTCCGTGCTGCACGGCCGGCGCACGACGGCACTCACATGGGCCCTGGAGCGAAAGGCCTGGGGGCTCGCCATGTACACGCGCTTCTGGGACGCCAACTACTACCGGACCTACACCGAGGAGCCGGGGCAGGCATACGGCTACATGTCGGTGCAGCAGGAGGTTACGCGCGCACTGGCCACCAAGTCGGACTTCGAGGACGTGCCGCGCGACGCGCCCTACTACCGGCGCAAGACGAGTGGGCGCGCCCGGGACTCGCTCACCGATGACCGGGCGGCGTGGGTGGTGCGCGACGGGTCCTACGTCTCGGCACGCTGGCCGGGCGACGTCCACACGTTCGCCCGGACATTTTGCGACGTGCTCGACGCCTAGCTCGTGGTCAGTCGACCCAACCCGATGTCGTTCAGCCAGCTCGACACGTGGTTGGACAGCCAACTGATGTTGTCGGTCAACAGAAGGACGCCGAACCCGACCAAGAGGATGCCCGCAACGAGCTCGACCGCCCAGAGCCAGTGGCGGGTGCGTGCGAAGAACGCGGTGAAGCGTCCGAACGCAAGACCGACGAGCACGAACGGCAGGGCAAGGCCGAGGGAATAGGCGAAGAGCAATACGACGCCGCCGGCCAAGGTCCCGTTGTGGCTGGCAAGGCCGAGCACCACGCCGAGCACCGGGCCGACGCACGGCGTCCACGCGAATGCGAAGGCCATGCCCATGACCGGGGCGGCCCAGCTGCCGAGTTTCGACGGCCGCACGTCGAACCTGTGTTCTCCGGTGACCCGGGACACCACCCCGATGGTGCCCGATCCCGCATGCGCCCAGACCCGTCCGGGAAGCGCGGTCAGCACCATCACGACGCCCAGGAGGATGATCACGATGCCGCTGATGTGCGCCAACTCGACCTTGTTGCTTTTCAACACGTGCCCGATGCCCGAGGCAGTGGCGCCGAGCGCCACGAACACGAGCGTGAAGCCGGCGACGAAGAGCCCGATGCCCCGGAGCACGGGTCGCAACGCAGTCGAGGGAGTCGTGCCCTCGGCGCCTGCCTCGAGCTCGGCCGCCGACAAGCCCGAGACCATCGACACGTAGCCCGGCACCAAGGGCAGGACGCAGGGCGAAACGAAGGAAAGGATCCCGGCCCCGAAAGCGACCAGGACCCCAGCCGGGTTCGCCGAGATCGCGGCGGGTGCGGCAGGGAGGAGCAGCGCGGCCCGCCCCCTTGTTAGGCCAGGCTCTTGCGGACCAGGTCCATGTCGGCCTTGACCATCATCTCGATGAGGCCCGGGAAGTCCACCTCGGGCCTCCAGTCGAGGATCTCGTGCGCCTTCAACGGGTCGCCCACGAGGAGGTCGACCTCGGCCGGACGCAGGAAACGCTCGTCGATGACGACGTGCTCCTCCCAGTCGAGGCCGGCGGCGCCGAAGGCGAGACGGCACAGCTCGCGTACCTCGTGCGTCTCGCCGGTCGACACGACGAAGTCGCCGGGTTCGTCCTGCTGCAGCATCAACCACATGGCGCGGACGTAGTCGGCCGCATAGCCCCAGTCCCGTTGGGCGTCGAGATTGCCGAGTGACAGCTTCTCGTCGAGCTTGTGTGCGATGCGCGCCACGCCATGCGTGACCTTGCGCGTCACGAACTCGAGCCCGCGGCGCGGCGACTCGTGATTGAAGAGGATCCCGGACGAGGCATGCAGGTCGTAACTCTCGCGGTAATTCACCGTGATCCAGTGGCCGTAGACCTTGGCCACGCCGTAGGGGCTGCGCGGGTAAAACGGCGTCGACTCGCGCTGGGGAACCTCGACCACCTTGCCGAACATCTCCGAGGAGCTGGCCTGGTAGAAGCGGATCTCGGGGTCGACGAGACGGATCGCGTCGAGCAGGCGGGTGACACCCATGGCGGTTGTCTCGCCCGTGAGAACAGGCTGGCCCCAGCTGGTCTGCACGAAGGACTGGGCCGCAAGGTTGTAGACCTCGGTCGGCCGGTGGTCGCGCAGGATGTTGATCAGCGACACCTCGTCGAGGAGGTCGCCGGGTACGAGCTCGAGCTGGTCCTGGATGTGGGCGATGCGCTCGAAATTGACCGTGCTCGTGCGACGGACCATGCCAATGACCGTGTACCCGTTGGAGAGGAGCAATTCGGCCAGGTACGAGCCGTCTTGACCGGTAATGCCAGTGATGAGTGCCCGTTTCGCCATCGGGGGAAGGTTACTCGACAGGCACATGTGGCCTTTTGCAGGGAATTCCCGTCTGCACCCTTACAGTGCGCACGATGCCGACCGTCTGCATGATCTCGTTTCGGTTGGGCGGAGGCGACGGTGTCTCCGTCGAGGCGGCGAAATGGGCGACGGCTCTCGGGACTCTCGGTTGGGACGTGCGCACAGTGGCCGGGTCCGGCCCGGTCGACGTGGTGCTACCGGGATTGGCGATGGACGCGACGCAACCCCCGACGCGGGGAGAAGTCGAGGATGCATGCGAGTCCGCCGACCTCGTGGTGGTCGAGAACCTTTGCTCGCTCCCCCTCAATCCGCCGGCTGCAAAGGTTGTCGCGCAAGTCTGTGCGGGACGTCCCGCGGTGTTCCACCATCACGACCTTCCGTGGCAACGGCCGCATCTGGCTCACCTCGCCCCGCCACCCGACGACGCGGCATGGGCACACGTCACGATCAACGAACTGAGCCGGACCGAGTTGGCGCACCGCGGCATCGCAGCCACGACGCTCTACAACACGTTCGATCCCGACCCAGCATCAGGCGACCGGAGACGCACCCGTATGGCACTCGGCGTCGGCGACGAGGAGGCTCTGCTGCTGCAGCCGACCCGGGCCTTGGAGCGCAAGAACATCGCCGGCGCGCTCGAGCTGGCTGCGGCCGTCGGAGGGGTGTTCTGGCTGCTGGGGCCGGCCGAGGACGGCTACCAGCCCACACTCGACCGCCTTGTCGCGCGAGCGCAGTGCCCGGTTCTGCTCGGGCCGCCGCCGGGCGGCTGTTCGATCACAGACGCGTACGCCGCATCCGACGCCGTCCTTCTCCCGTCGTTTTGGGAGGGCTTCGGCAATCCGTCCGTCGAGTCGGCCACTCACCGGCGAGCACTGGCGATCGGCTCTTACCCGGTGGCGGCCGAACTCGCGTCGTTCGGGTTCCGCTGGTTCGGGGTGACGGATCCCGCACCCTTGGCGGCTTGGTTGGACCAGCGTGACGAGAAGCTGCTCGACCACAATCACCAGGTGGCGGCCACCCACTTCAACCTGGCCACTCTGCCCGCACGCCTCGCCGGAGTGCTCCGGCGCTCAGGAATCTCTTGGGACGGGTGTGACCAGTCAGTAACGTGAACGGGATGTCGGCGATCCAGGCCACCTCCCGGAGGCTCACCGCAGAGCAGCGACGTCAACAGCTGTTTGCCGTGGCCCTCGAGCTCTTCGCGCAGCGGGGTTACCGGTCGACGACGATGGACGACATCGCGGAGCGGGCCGGGGTCACCAAGCCCCTGCTCTACCAACACTTCTCCTCGAAGCGGGCGCTGTATCTCGAGCTGGTCGACTCGATCGCGCAAAATCTGCTCACGGCTATCCGGCGGGCGGTTTTGCGCGCCGAAGGACCCCGCCAGCAGGTCGAGCTCGGATTCGCGGCCTACTTCAAGCTCGTCGTGAACAACGAGCCCGAGTTCCGCCTCCTCTACGGGCGGGACCACGCGGACGATCTAGAGCTGGGGCGGGCGCTCCGGACAGTCGAGGATGCGATCGCCGAGGCCATCGATCCCTTGATCGACGCTGGCTTGGACGACGACCACAGACGGCTACTCGCCTATGGGATCGTCGGCATGGCCGAAGGCGTGAGCCGGCACTTCATCGCGAATCGGCCTGTGACCGACCCCGAGGCGGACGAAGAGGCGCAGCGTCTCGCCGGACGTATGGCCGACCTGGCGTGGGCGGGACTGCGGTCGGTGCACGCCGACTGACGAGTCTGACCAGGGGCACGTCGCACCTCGCGCGATTCGCCGGCCCGCCTGCACGGTCCACGCTCCGCCCTCGGGGTCGAAGCTAGAGCAGGTCGGCGAGCTGGCCGCACAGTGCCCAGAGCTCGTCGGCACAGGCCGCGTAGACGTCGCCCTCGTGGCCCGCCGGGTCGAGTACGTCCTCGGTGTCGGCTACCTCAACTTCGGCAAGGTCCATCGCCGCCACCCGCTCCCCCAGCGACGGGGGTGAGGGCGGCAGGTCCCGGCAAAGCCGCCGGATGGTGGCGGTCTTGGCCGCGGCGTCGGGAAAGCGCCGGCGCACGAAACGGACGTGGTCCGCCTCCATGACGACGACCAGCTCGGCGTGGACGAGGTCGACGCCGTGCACCTGGCGGCTGCGGTGCCTACGCAAGTCGGCGCCGTCCAACTCGGGGATGCGGGACAACGCCGTTCGGGTGCGCATGCCCATCGGCTGCCCGTCGATCACATGGGTACCCGCCGTGACGACGTGCGGCGGATCGGGGCGGCCGTTCCACAAGGCATCGAGCATGAACCCCGCCATCACCGAGCGCGCGGCGTTGCCCGTGCAAAGGACGAGGAGTTCCGTCATCCAGCGGCGAGCAGGAGCGCGGGGGCGTCCTCGTCGATGGCGTGCTGCGCGTGGCGCTGGGTGCTGGTCAGGAACATCAGGTCACCGCGGTCGGTGCGCTCGACCACCATGGAGGCGACGATGGCCATGAGGATGCCGGCGAAGCTCTCGACGCGGACGTCGGCGCGCAGCCGGTCGAGCGAGTAGTCGCGCACGCCGAGTCGACACAGCGTGTCGTGGTAGTGCGCCAACAGGTCCTCCTGGTGGGCGCGGCGGTCCTCGGTGGTGAGACAGCCGCCGATGAAATAGGCGACGTCGAAGGCGGCGCCGGTCCAGACGGCGGTTTGCCAGTCGACGACCACCGGTTCGGGATCTTCCGGCTCGAACAAGAAATTATCGAGGCGGAAGTCCCCGTGTGTGGCGGTACGGGGGCCCGTTGTGCGCAGGCCGACGTAGGCCGGGATGTGATCGGCGTAGACGCGGCACACCTCTTGCTGCTCGGCGGTGAGCTGGTCGGCGTAGCGTTCGAGGAAACCGGGCAAGAGCGACGACACCATGGCCGCGAGGAACTGGGCGGACTCGGGCGTGTTGCGATTCAGCCACTCCAGACCGGCGAGCTCGGGCGACTCCCAGCAGGGGGCGTGCAACCCGGCCATCCCATCGAGCACGGCGGCCGCGACGTCGGGCGCGCAGGCCGCGATCTGGTCACCTTGTCGGGCGCTGGCCATGTCCTCCATGAGAAGGGTGAACCATCCGGTCTCCGGCTCGATCTCGGCGGCGTAGACCGCGGGCAGCCGGGTGCGGACGCGGGCCGCCACCTCCCGGTAGAAGCGCACCTCTATCTCGTAGGCGCGCAGGGCGAGGCCGGTGCCACGGCTCTGATCGTTGGCCGAGGCGAACTTGCCCACCACGCTGGGGGGCCCCGCGCCGGGCTCGTCGTAGAGGAGGGTGAAGCGGGCCGTGTCCGCCATCTGGCCGGTGCCGATCGGCGCCGTCTCGAACGACGTCACCCGCGCTCCCTCTCGGAGCAGGCCGTTCGCCGCCAGGACGCTGCTCAACCACTCGGGGGTGGCGTCGGCGGCGTGACGGAGCAGCGGCTGGTCTTGCACGGCGGCGCCGAGACTATTGGACCCGGCCCCAGAGGTCGGTCCGGGCCGGCCGGAGGTTGTTCCCTCAGTTCAGCTGGACGGCGGGGATGGTGTCGTAGCCGCACACCGCCCAGACCCGGCGGAACCGTGCGGAGGTTCCGGTCAGGCGCAGCCCTTCGGGGTGGGCGTGCGCGCTGTCGAGCAGCGCCCACATGCCGGCGGCGTCGATGAACTCGAGACCCTCCACGTCGACGACCGGGTCGGGCAGGTCGGGCAGCGCGTCGGCGAGCCAACGACCCATCCTGTCCGCGCTCGAGGCGTCGACCTCGCCGGAGAGGAAGAGTCCCGCGGGGCCGGCGTGCAACCGGAACGGCGAATCACCGGTGCTCGACCCGGCGTGCAGCGAGTGCACGGCGTGCAGGTCGCTCATCATCTTGGGGCGGGCTCGGCGCTGGTCGCACGCGCAGACCACGATGCTCGGCAGCCGCGCGATCAGAAGGTCGGCCCGGACCTCGTAGCCGCACCACTGGTCGCATACGCCGTCGGACCCGAGCAGCGGCGCGATCTCCGAACACACGCGGAGCCCGGCATAGCCGTCGCGGAGCGCCTGCCCGACCAGGAGGGCGTGACCGGCGAGGTGGACGTCGGGTCGCAGCGCGCCGTCGATCAGGTACGCCGCCTCGAGGTCGTTCGTGCGCAAGGCCCCGCGGTCGAGGAGCTCCCCGGGGTCAATACCGGCGCCTGCGAGCTCGGCGAGCATCGCGTGGCGCTGGTCGGAGGGCGCGATGTACATGAGCCGCTCGTTCGCAGCCAGCCCGGCCTCGAAGAACTCCACGAGGAACTCGCGGTGCTCGGCGTCCGAGGCGTAGGACCAGCAGACGTGGCTGCTCCGGCCCATCTCGCCCGGCCGGAGGGTCGTCTGTTCCCCCACAGGAGGGAGATTAGCGATCTGCGACGCCCGTTGCCGGACAACATTGCGACAACGGCGCGTCCCTCCCGGCGGCGGCCCGGGCCCGAGTGAGGTGCCGGCATGCGTCTCGTCAGGCGGCCGACGTGACCGTCCGGAGGACCTCCTCGAGGTGGTTGACGTAGAGGAGGTGTCCCTCACCTGGGCACTCGTGCAGCACGGCGCCGGGGATGCGCCGGGCCAAGAACCGTCCGTGCCCGATCAACACGTTGCGGTCGGCGTCGCCGTGCCAGAGGTGGCAGGGCACGGTGACATCTTGTAACCGGAAGCCCCAGTCGCGGGCGAACAGCACGAAGTCCTGGGTCGCAGCCTGGTCCGCGGTGGCCGACGCCCGGCGCGCGTCGTCGAAGAAGGCGGCCCGGACGTCGGCACGTTCGAGCATCGCCACGTCCGCCGCAGGGAACTGCTTCGTGGCCGCCCGCATGGCCACTTCGGGCCAGTGGCGCACCGAGAAGTCCTGGAACCAGAACACCGGGCGCAGCAGGAGGGGCGACCGGCGGGCGAGGAAGCTGAGGCCCCGGTTGAACCCCACCATCCCCACGTCGAAGTCGGGGTCTCCCATCGGGCCGACACCGCTCACGATCCCCGCTGCGGTGACCCGCCCGGGCAGCATCGCCGCGCAGGCCAGCGCATGAGGGCCGCCGCCCGAGACCCCGACCACGGCGAAGGCTTCGAGCTTGAGATGGTCGGCCAGGGTTGACACGTCGGCCGCCCAGCCGGCGAGGGATCGCGCCGGGTGGAACGAGCTGAGGCCGTAGCCGGGACGGTCCGGGGCGACCATCCTGACGCCCGCCGCGGTGATCGCCTTTTCGTCGAAGGAGACCTGACGGCGCGAACCGGGCGTGCCGTGGAACGCGAACACCGGAAGGCCGCGCGGCCGGCCGGCTTCGAGCCAGGCCAGCTCGCGGCCGTCCGGGAGTTCCATGACCCGGGTGTCGGGCATGTGCCCGACCGTACAACCCGTGGCTGTCACGCGGCCCGGGCTGAGGGGCGTCAGGCGCTCAGTGCCGCCTCGGCGAGAGGGCCCTCGCCCTCCGGGTCCATTGCGTCCAGCGCCGAGAGGTCGACCGCGACCGCAAACTCGTCGCCGTCGCCCGCCGAGGTGGGCGCCCCCTCGGGCGCTTCGGCGCGGGCGAACCGGTCGACGCCGAAGACGATCGTCGCCAGCGCACCCAGGGCGAAGATCCCCGTGACGACGAACACGTCGCGCAGCGCGTGGATCGCAGCAGGCGTGGTCGCACCGGGGACGAGCTGCGCGTGACCCGCCGCCGAGTTGAACACGGTGACGAGCACGGCGAGCCCGACCGCGGCGCCCAGCTGCTGGGAGACGTTGACCAGGCCCGAGGCGGCGCCGGCGATCTCGGGCTCCACGTCGGCCAGCGAGGCCGAGGTGAGGGTGACGAGCGTGGCACCGGACCCAGCACCGATCAGGACAAGGCTGACGAGAATCTGCGGGTACGTGGTGTGCGCGCCGACCTGGGTGGCCAGTGCGAGGCCGACCAGGGCGACGGTGGAGCCCATGATCATCACGACCTTCTCGGGCAGGCGGCGCAAGAGGACACGGCTCGTCAACTGAGACGCCAGGAACACCGACGCCGGCATCGGCACGAAGGCCACCCCGGCGCGGAGCGGGCTGTAGCCCTGCACGTCCTGAAGGAACTGGGCCATGAAATAGAAGAGTCCGTAGAACCCGGCGTACAGCAGGGCCCGGGACGCGTTGGCCGCGTTGCGGGTGGCATGCGCCAGGAGGCGCAACGGCATGATCGGCTCGACGACACGGGTCTCGTTGTGCAGGAAGAAGGCGAACACGACGATGCCCCCGACGAGCGGCACCAGGGTCAGCGCGTTCGTCCAGCCCTTGGAGCCAGCCTCGACGAGGCCCAGCACAACGCCGCTCACACCGACCGTGCACGTGATGGCGCCGAGCAGGTCGAAGTGGCCGTTCCGGCGCTCGGTCTCGGGCAGCACGGCGCGGCCGACGAACCAGACCGCGATCCCGATCGGGACGTTCACGAACATGACCCACCGCCACGAGACCAACTGCGTGAGGAGGCCGCCCAGCACGAGCCCGGTCGCGCCGCCGGCCGCCGAGACGGTCGTGTAGAGCGCGATGGCGCGGACCCGCTGCGCACCCTCGGGGAACGCGGTCGTCAGGAGCGACAGCGCGCACGGTGCGGCGAGCGCGGCACCGATGCCCTGTACGGCCCGGGCGGCCAACAGGGCCCAGCCGCTCACGGCGAGGCCGCCGACGAGCGAGCTGACCGTGAAGACGGCGATGCCGAGCAGGAAGACCCGCCGGCGGCCGAACAGGTCACCGGCGCGGGCGCCGAGCAGCATGAAACCGCCGAAGGTGAGGATGTAGGCGTTGAGCACCCAGGAGAGGGCGCTGGTCGAGAAGCCCAGGTCCTCCTGGATGTGGGGCAGAGCGACGTTCACGATGGTCGCGTCCAGCACCACCATCATCTGCGCGGTGAGGATGACCGCCAAGAGGACGGACGGATGACGGAGCCAGCGGGCAACGCCAGGACCTGGGGAAACGGATCCTGTTGCCACGCTGCTCCCGGCTCCGGGGCGCGAGAGGCTAGGGGGTGATTGGGGCATTGACTCCGACCTTTCCGCTGGTATTCTGGAAGCGGAAGCTTCTTCCGTTTAGTATACGGAGGGTGCCTCCGTTTAGCAAGCCCTTCGTCGGAGAAATGTGATGGCGACGCAGAAAGGCAGCACCGAGCTCGTGTCCCCGCCCCCCGGGGCCGATGAGGCCGAGACCCACGATGGGCGGCCGATGCGCGCCGACGCCCGGCGCAACCGCGAGCTCCTCGTCGCCGCCGCAAAAGACGTCTTCTCCAAGCAGGGCGCCGGTGCCTCCATGGAGGCCATCGCCAAAGAGGCGGGCGTCGGGGTGGGGACGCTCTACCGACATTTTCCCAACCGGCTCGACCTCGTCGAAGCCGTGTACCAGACCGACGTCGGGGAGCTGTGGGAGTCGGCCCAGCGAGTCGTGGCCGAGCTCGAGCCGTGGCCTGCGGTGGAGGCGTTCTTCGTCGCCTTCCGGCGCTACGCGCAGACGAAGCAGGCGCTCATGGCCGAGCTCCACCAGGCCTTCGAGAAGAACCCGGAGATGCGGTCACGCGCGCGCGGCCTGATCGAGGCCTCGTTCGACCTCGTCATCGACCGGGCCAAGGCGGCCGGCGCCGTACGCGGTGACGTCACCGGCTCGGACCTCATGCAACTGGTGAGCCCCGTCTGCACGAACACGGCCATCGACCCGGATCAGGCCGGCCGGCTCCTGAGCATGGTGCTCGACGGCATGCGCGCCGACGCGGCGCGGACCACCCTCGCCTGACCGAGGCGCCCTCTCCACGCGGCAATCGCCATTGCCGACGGATCTCCCGAGCCCGGCGGTCTTAACGTGGCCGCCATGGACGGGGGCAAGAGCGGCGAGCGCAAGGGTCCCGCCCACGCCCGCGGCCACACGCTGCCGAAGGGCAACGAGCAGCGCCTCGCCGAACTCGGCAAGATGCTGCCGCCACCGGGCGACGACGAGCTCGAGATCATCCGCGGCCTGCGGCACGAACGGCGGCGGCGGCGCGTCATCGGGTGGCTCGTCGCCATCGTGCTGATCGCGCTGCTCGCGGGCGCCATCGCGCAGTGGGTACGACCCCTGCCCGCCACTTCCCTGGAGATCCAAGGTGTCCGCCTCCCCGGAACGGCCCCGACGTTCGCCTGGCCGACCACGGGCGCGGCCGCGGCCGCCGTCGAGGGAAGCGGCACGCTGGGCCAGGTGCGAGGTACCCAGCCTGTCCCGGTCGCCGGGCTGATCGACGTGTTGACCGCGTACGTGGTCCTCGCCGACCATCCCCTTCAGCAAGGGGCGGACGGACCTTCCATCGCCGTCACCAACGACACGCTGACCGCGTACCAGAACGGGCAGGCAAGCCAACAGTCGGAGATCCCGGTCGCGGCCGGGGAGTCGCTCACCGAGCTCCAGGCGCTCGAGGGGCTCTTGATCGACAACGGAACGGACATGGCGACGTTGCTCGCGGGCTGGGACGCCGGCAGCACCAACAACTTCGTCGCCAAGATGACCGCAACCGCGCAGAAGATCGGCTTGACCGACACGCACATCACGGACCCGAGCGGAGCGGACGCCGCGACCACCAGCACCGCAGAGGACATGGTCCGGCTCGGCGAGACGGCACTGTCGGTCCCGGTGCTGCAACAGATCGTGTCCCTCGGTCAGCCGAGCGTGCTGATCCCGATGACGAACGTCGTCTACAACCTCAACTTCGACCTCGGCCAGGACGGGATCATCGGCATGAAGACCGCCTCCGACTCGAGCGCACAAGGCTGTTACCTGGTGGCGGCGCAACAGAACGTCGGGGGCAAGGTCGTCACCGTCGTGGGCGCGGTCCTGGGCCAGCCGGCCGGATCGCTCGGCCCCAACACGGCCGTCGTGGACGCCGGCGACACCCTGGTCAAGAGCATCTTCGCCGCGCTGCACAGCTACCCGGTCTTCACCCCCGGTCAGAAGATCGGCGAGGCCGTGGCCCCGTGGGGGGCGACGGCACCGGTCACCGTCGCCCAGCCGGTCGACGTGGTCGGGTGGCCCGGCCTGACCGTCACGCTCGCCGCCCGACGCAACCTGCCCAAGGGGGCGCTGCCGTTCGGGGCGCCCATCGGCTCGCTGCAGGCCATCGTCGGAACGACGTCGACGCACGTCGAGCTGCGCACCGCCGCGCCGTTGTCGTCGCCGGGGTGGTGGTGGCGGCTGACACGCTGAGAAGCCGGCCTCGGCCAATCCTCTGTCGCACGCTGTTCCGCGCCGTCGAAGCTAGCTGAGAACCTCCCGGGAATTGCTCACAACAGGCCGAGGATGAAGAGGAGCACGGGATCGGAGGTCGAGCCCGTGAAGCCGGAACCATCCGGTGTTTCGGCCTCCGCCGCGTAGACGCCGACTCCGAGCTGGCTGTCGGTCAGTGCACACGTCCCACTCCCGTCCGAGGTGGTCACGGTGACCTGGCACAGCTGCTGCTTGCCGCTCATGATCGTCACCGTCGCGTTCTCCGCCGGAGCGACGCTCACGGTGAAGACGATCGAGGACTCATAGCCCTGCACCGCCAGCAGTTGGCTCGCCTTCAACGTGGTGACGGTCGCGGTCGGAGTCGCGCTCTCTGCGGGCGGTGACGTCGCGGCCGGCGGCGGTGCCGGACCAGTGGTCGGGGTCGTTGTGGAGGTGGTCCCCGGCGGTGGTGACGTGGGCGCCGGATCCGTCCCCGTCGCGGAGGATGAGCTGGCTCCCGGTGCGGGGGCGGTGCTCGTCGGCGGGCTGGACGCCGACGCCGTCGGTGAGGTCGTCGTCGTGGTCGGCGGCGCCGTCGTGGTCGTCGTCGTTGTCGCCGCAGGCGCGGCCGTGGTCGTCGTCGTGGTCGGCGCCGCCGCCGGCGCGGCCGTGGTCGTGGTCGTCGTCGTGCTGCTCGCAGGAGCGCCGGCCGGCCCGCTCGCCACGCCACCAGGACCGAAGTCGGCGATCAACGCGTGATACGAGTTCGGGTTCGAGCTCGAACTGAGGGCAGCCGACCCCGAGTCGAAATAGGTGGCTTCATGGACATTGTTGCCGGCGATCCACTGGGCGATGTCGTCGATGAACGTCGGGTCGTCACCACCGGACACCTTCTGGTTGCTGGCCGTATAGGCCTGGCCGGCGTTCCCGGGGACAGAGCCCAAGCCCCACTCGCCGAATGCGATCGGCTTCGCTTGCTGGGCTGCGAAGGACGCCAGCCAGTTGAGGCCGTACGACTCTGTCTCGAGGTTGGAGAACTCCTGCGACGCGCCGGGATAGCTGCCCCATGCCTCGTCGTAGACGTCGGCCGCCACGTAGTCGACGTAGCCGTTGCCCGGGTAGTAGTCGGCGAGGTTCCCGACCCCCGTGTCGCCGAGGGTCGGACACCACTCGAAGGTGAAGTTCGCACCGGACACGGATCGCATGGCGTCGACGATGTGCTGCCAGAAGGTCACGAATTCGGAGGCGTCAGACGAGTTGGCCGCCCACGTGAACCAGCTGCCGTTGAACTCCCAGCCGATCCGAATGATTGAGCTGGCCTCGTTGTTGGCGACCAGTCCTTGCGCGATGCCCTGGAAGTACGAGTCGTAGGACCCCGCCGCGCCAGAGGCCAGCGTGGCGCCTGAGTTCGGCAGCATCGGGACGGAGAACGTCATCGAATAGCCCGAGCCGCTCCAGGACTGGGCTTCGTTGGCCGCGCTGGACACCATCGTGGACCACGAGGTGCCGTCGAGATAGTCCATCGCATACGCCGGCTGCTGGCCTATTGCACCCCCGAGCGAGCTCACGCCGCCGGCGTTGTCCGCTCCGGCGTAGATGCCGAGCGGTGGTGAGTTCGCCGCACCCGACGACACGGCGTTGAAGGCGGCGAGTCCGGCCCCCATGAGTCCCACCGCGAGCGCGGGTACAAGGAGACCTACTCGCGACCGACGAGAGAAGCGACCCCCCTCGTTTCGGCTGCCTCCACTCTCCGAGTCCGCGCGTCCAACTTGAAATCTGCCCCTCTTTGCCATCTGGCACCGTTCCCCCGGCTAGATGTTTGACCTTCTGTTGTGATCAACACGGCTGTTACCCAGAACTTGCGGATTATGCACATGACACCGAGGCGGGCCTTCGCTCGAGCCAAAAACTCCAGGCCACGGCCCCATCGGGGAACCGGTTCAGGAAGTTGCGACGGACCGCCACAGATCGATACCGCCCTCAACGGCGTAGCGGTCGATGTCGGCGACCTCCTCAGCCGTGAATGCAAGGTCGTCCAGCGCCGCCACGTTTTGCTCGAGCTGGGCCACGCTGCTTGCCCCGATGAGCACCGACGTCACCCGAGGGTCGCGCAACGCCCAGGCGATTGCCATCTGCGCCAGGGACTGGCCCCGGCCGACGGCGATGTCGTTCAGGGCACGAACCCGAGCGAGGTTTTCGTCATTGAGCATTCCACTGCTGAGCGAACCCTCCCTGGCCGCTCTGGAACCCGCAGGGACGCCGTTGAGATACCGGTCGGTGAGGAGACCTTGCGCCAGGACGGAAAAGGCGATGCACCCCACCCCCTCTGCTTCGAGGACGTCGAGGAGGCGATCCTCGATCCATCGGTTGAACATCGAGTAAGAGGGTTGATGGATGAGCAGCGGGGTGCCGAGGTCGCGCAATATCGCAACGGCCTCGGCTGTACGTCGGTCGGAGTAGGACGAGATGCCGACGTAGAGAGCGCGGCCGGAAGTGACGGCGCTGTGAAGCGCCCCGATGGATTCCTCGAGAGGGGTCTGAGCGTCGAAGTGGTGGTGGTAGAAGACGTCGACGTAGTCGAGCCCGAGCCGCTGCAGACTCTGGTCGAGACTGGCGAGAAGGTACTTCCGAGAGCCGAGGTCACCATAGGGACCCGGCCACATGTCCCAACCCGCCTTGGTGGAGATGAAGAGCTCGTCGCGTAACCCGCGTAGGTCGTCACCCAGGAGCCGGCCGAAGTTGGATTCCGCGCTGCCGTAGGGAGGGCCGTAGTTGTTGGCCAGGTCGAAGTGCGTGATGCCCAGATCAAAGGCTCGGCGCACAATGGCACGTTGGGTGTCGAGCGGTCGGTCGTCGCCGAAGTTCTGCCACAACCCGAGAGACACCGCCGGCAGGAGAACGCCGCTGCGACCACAGCGGCGATACGTCATGGTCCCGTAGCGGTCCTCGGCGGCACGATACGTGCTCACGAAGCGTCCGCGAGCGCCCGGGTCACGACCGTCAGGTCCTGGTCGCCCAGACCGAGACCGACGACCTGTTGCCACTCGTCCGCCAGGCCCTGAAGGGCGCGGAACCGCTCGTCCCCTTCCGCCTCGAGGGCGAGATGCGCGTCCTTGAGCGCAAGCGACAGAGCGAACTGGGCCGAGTAGTCGCCCTCGACGATCCGACGCAGCTTGGCCGCTTGCCACGGCGACACCAACGGGCTGCCGTCCAATCCGTTGACGACGTCTTCGGCGCCGATCCCCAACCGTTGGGCCAACGCCAGGGAGGTGTTGACCGCCTCGGCTGCCAGCGCGAGCCAGGCGTTGGCCACCAGCTTCATGCGTGACCCGGTACCGACCGGACCGATCCAGACCGTTCGCCGGCCCAGCGCATCGAACAGCGGAACGAGACGCGAGC
>DATHPK010000287.1:0-3285 GCA_035483935.1 Acidimicrobiales bacterium | reverse complement strand
TCCCCGCCGCGTGCACGACCCCACGTAGCGGCGGCATGGACGCGTTGATCGACGCGAGGACGGCCGCGAGCTGGTCCGCCCGGGCGACGTCGCCGCGCGCGACAACCACCTCGGTGCCTTCCGCCCGCAGCGCGTCGAGCGTCTTCTGCGCGGACTTCGAGGCAGGACCTCGCCCCATGAGGACCAGATGGCGGGCACCCTGCTCGGCCATCCACGTGGCGACTGCACGCCCGATCCCGCCTAGCCCGCCGGTGATCAGATAAGTGGCTTCGGCTTCGAATCCGGCTGGGAGCTGGGCCGGTGGACCAGTCGGTGGCACCGGCTGGTCCACCGAAACGACGACCTTGCCGATTTGTTTGCCCTGCGCGAGAGACCGAACGGCGGCGGCGGTCTCGGCAACCGGGAACGTTCGCACCGGCAGCGGCCGGAACACCCCTTGCTCGACGTGCGCCACGATGTCGCGCAACAGCGCACCCACGTAGGCGGGGCGATCCAAGATCAGCTGCGCCAAGTCGACGACAATGTAAGACGCGTTGTGCCGCAACTGCCACAGGCGTAGCCAGCCGTGCCCGTAGATGTCGCGCTTACCGATCTCCAGGAAGCGGCCGTACGGGCGCAGTGCCGCGAGGCCCTTGGCGATCGCCTCGCCCGTCAACGAGTTGAGCACGACGTCCACGCCGTCGCCGTCGGTGGCGGTCAGCACCTCGTCGGCGAACGCCAGGGACCGCGAGTCCGAGACGTGCCGGACGCCGAGTGCGCGAAGGTGCTCTCGTTTCTCCGGGGTGCCGGCGGTGGCGTACACCGTCGCGCCCAGCCAGCCCGCGACCTCGACCGCCGCAAGACCGACGCCACCGGCCGCCGAGTGGATGAGGACGCGCTCGCCATGGCGTAGCCGCGCCTGTTCATGGAGGGCGTAGTAGGCCGTCAGGAACGCGATGGGTACCGTGGCCGCCGCTTCGAAGCTCAGGTGCGCTGGCTTGGCGGCCACCAGGCACGCTTGAGTGGTGACAAAGGAGCCGACGCCGTCCATCGCCAAGGCGATGACGGCGTCCCCCACTTGTAAGTCGTCTTGTGAGCCGTCCAAGCCGTCGCCGATGGCGGTCACCGTGCCCGCGCATTCGATGCCCACCCGCACCGGCCCATCGTCCTGACCCGGGTACACGCCGAGGGCACGCATCGCGTCGATGAAGTTCAGACCGGTTGCGTGAACACGGATCTCGACCTCCTCCGAACCCGGCGGCCGTCGGGTTGCTGCCCGGGCGCGAATATCGTCGAGCCCGCCAGGCTCCGGATACTCCATCCGGAATGGCATGTCCCCGCCGGGCGCGGGCAGCTGAGCCGGTGCGGCAGAGGGTACGGGCTTGCGTACATCTGCGTCGTCTGCGTCGTCGTGGCGGGCCAATCTCGCTACGTAGCGCCGGTTGCCACGGAGCGCCACATCGGCCTCGGGGGTATCCGCGCGCAATTCCCGGACCAGTCCGTGAAGCTCTTCCGGACCTCCCCCCGAAGACAGGTCGACCCTCGAACAGCGCAGCTCCGGATACTCGTGGTCGATACTGCGGCCCATCCCCCAGAGGGGTGACTGAGCGATGGACACAGCCTCGACGTCGCTACCTATCGCCTGGGCTCCCCGTGTAACCAGCCAGAGGCGCGGTGTGTCCGGCCAGCCGGATACTGTCAGCGCCTGCACGAGATGCAGCACGCTTGTGGCGCCGAGGTTGCGCGCGGACTCCAACGAATCGGTCGTCGTCTCCGCCGGCGGTGCGGCCATCAGGCTCCACAGGTGCACCACGCCACGACAAGGTGGCCGCTCTGAGAACGCTTCCCCGAGGAGCCGCCGGAAGTGTTGCGGCTGCGCCGGATCGAGGCGGTAACTGTCAGGTCCGAGGCGCGCGAAGTCAACGCCCGGCTCGACGAGCACACACGTGTGAGAACGCTGTTTAAGCAGGTGCCGCAGCGTGTCGGAAGTGGTACTGCCGTCGCTGAAGATCAGCCAACTTCCAGCTTCAACCGGTTCACTCGGCGCGTCCTGATCGGGCGCGCCGAGTGTCGCAGGCTGCCATCGAAGCTCGTAGAGCCTGTCAAAAAGATCCGTCGCACCCGTCGCCGGCTCGGCTGGTCCGGCGTCCGGGATCCGCTGCAGACGCAGCCCGCGGACCGCCACGACCACCTGCCCGTCCTCGCGTAGCAGGCACACGTCGCCTTCGACGACGTCGGGCTCGGGGTCCAGCCCCGGGCGCAGCAGCGCGTGGCACCAAATGCCATCTGGGAACGTCCCGCGGTTTTGTAACTCGGACACGCCCACCGGTAGGTACGTGTCGCGCGATCGGCCATTGCGTGGGGGAAGCGTCGCGGCCAGGACCTGAAAGCAGGCATCCAGGACACGGGCGTCGAAGCCGTCGGCGGCGACCATGCAGGTGCCCGTTACCGGTGCCCTCAGCCGGGCGATCGCCTCGCCGTCGCGGCGCCAGACCTCTGCCACGGCCTGGAAGCCTGGCCCGTACTGCAGGCCATGCTCTGCCAGGCGACGGTAGAACGACGGCCCCGGGATCACGTCCGGGCAGAGAACCCGGGTGATCTCGGGGAGGTGCCGTTCGTCGTCGGCGACGTCCGACCTATCCGTGTCGATGGTGCCGCTGGCGAGGAGCGACCACTGCGACGATCCCGACGTGCCGGGTTCCAGACCGTAGCACTCGAACAAAACGGGGCCCGGCGGATCGCCCTGTAGTACGAGCTGGACGGTGCGCCGCTGCGCGTCGGCGAGCACCAGCGACCGGTGGAAAGCGACGTCTCGGAGCAAGCGCCTTGTTGCGCCGAAGGCTCGCATGGCCCCGGCCAAAACAAGCTCGAGGAGAGTCGCCGCCGGAAGGACCACCGAACCATGAACCCGGTGGTCCGTTAGCACCGGCATCAGTTCCGTGCCGACCTCGATTTCGGAGAACACCGTCTTCGGGTGCACCGACGAGCGGAGCGGCCCGCGCCACGCCATCTGGTCGGAGCCGGCGGGACCGGCCGGCCCGTTGCTCGTGGCGGTGGGATCCAGCCAGAAGCGATCGCGTTGCCACGGGTAGGTTGGCGCCGCCACGCATCGCCCACCCCAGGGATGCAGCTGCTCCCAGCTAACCGGCTGCCCGCGGGTGTAGAGGGTGCCGAGTGACGCGAGTAGCGTGGCGCGTCCCCCGTCGTCACGGCACATGGACTGCAGCAGGGTGCACGCGCGGCCCAGGTCCTCCGCATCCTCGCGCACCGCGCTCAACAGGATCGGATGCGGGCTGACCTCCAGAA
>DATHPK010000286.1:0-13991 GCA_035483935.1 Acidimicrobiales bacterium | reverse complement strand
AGCCGATCTGACGCCGGAGTCGGACCGCGGAGCCGGCCATCGGGAACAGCCCGCGCTGCACTTCGGTCACGCCGAAGACCGCGCTCTCGCCGGCGACCCGGATGTCGGTGCCCTGGAGGATCTCCGTCCCGCCGGCCCGCGCGTAGCCCTCGGCGGCCAGGATGATGGGCTTGGACGGCCGGAACGTCTTGAGCCACGCCCCGAAGATCACCTGCGGCTCGTCCCTGAGCCGCACGATCCATTGGTTGTCCGCGGCCCCCTCACGGAGCCGGCCGATCTCGGCGAGGTCCATGCCGGCGCAGAAGGTCGAGCCCCTTCCCGTCAGCACGCCGACGCGGAGGGACGGTTCGCGGTCGAGGCGGACCCAGGCGTCGTAGAGCCGGCACAGCACCTCCGCGTTGGTGGCGTTGCGCTTCTCGGGGCGGTTCAGCGTGACCACGAGGACCGGGCCGTCCGCTTCGACCAGGACGAGCGGCTCGCCCTCTTGTCTCTGTTCTGTGTTGCTCACCGGTGGTTTCAGTCCCTACTCGTTGGACTGCCATTCGGGACGGAAGTACCCGGCGAAATTGAGGTCGCCTCCCCGTAGTTCGCGGATGGTGAGGAAGTCGCCCTTGTAGCCCTTGTGGTCGCCCGGTCCGAACGTGATGTAGCAGGACGGCCCGCCGTTCGTGGCCGGCATCCAGCGGATGCGCTCGAGCCCGTCGTGCACCCAGCGCGGTTCAGGAATAGCCGCGTTGGCGATCCCGTGAATCGCGACCCGCGCCGTGTCGTAGGCCAAGGCGACCACGACGTTGCGCGCCTCGCGGCCGAAGCGCTTCGAGAACCGCTGCACCATCGCGTTGTAGTTCGGGTTGGCACCGTCCTCGCCGAGCTGGTCGATGCCGTGCCAGCCCTCGATCCCGCCCGCCCATTCGTTCTTGTTCGAATAGAACATGAACGCGGTCCCCATGATGCGCGGTGGATCCCACCCGAGGGCCTGCAACGCCGCGCCGAAGTGAAAGCAGGCGTACCCGTAGCCGCCGTAGTAGAGCCCCTCGGTCCCGGCCTCGCGCATGGCGGCCAGGTGTTCCTGCAGGTCGCGTGGGTTGGGCTCGAGCTTCACCTCGCGGGTGACCGTCATGCCGAGTCGGATCGCCTCGTCACGGAAGAAGTCGGCGTAGTCCCGCCCGGACGACCCGGCCTCCCAGAACAGCCCCACCTTGCGGATGCCCTGCTGGTAGAGCCAGTTGGCGCAGATGACCCCCTCGGTGGGGATGTCGCCGTTCGCGATGGAGAAGCAGTAGTCCGAGGCGAATTTCCACGCGCCGGTCCAGCCGATGCAGGAGACCTTCAACTCGTTGGCCAGGTCCTGAATCGTCAGGCAGTTGTCCGAGATCATCGGGCCGAGCACCACGACGCACCCCTGGTCGACCAGCCACCGGTAGCCGTCGAGGAGTTTGCGGTAGTTCTCCCGCGGCAGGCCCCGGGCGTCGGCCACCACGAGCTGGATCGGCGAACGGGACCAGACGCCCTCGTTCATGGCGTCCTCGATGGCCAGGATCGTGGGGTCGATCCAGTCGGCGGTCAGCTGGTTGAGATCCATGTCGATGAGGATCCCGATCTTCACCGGCTCCCATGCGTCGCCCTGCGTCTGGACGCCACGGGTGGGCGGGTAGATCGTGATGTTCTGGACCGCCTGGTCCTTGGCCGCGCCCGTCCCCTCGTACCAGAGGTTGGCGTCGCCGCCACTCCCCTCGAGGAACGCGCGGGTGCCGTGGGTGACCGACGTGACCGCACGGTCGGGCTCTGCGATGCCGAGGTCCACCGGCTCGGGGAACATCCGTTCCACGTATTCGGGCGGTTGCGCCATAGTGGGTCCTTTCGCTCGGTGCTGCGCGCCGCTCAGCCGGGGACCGTGACGGGCAACCTGCTGTAGCCGCGCACGGTGCTCGTGAAGAGGAACTCACTTCGCTCGTGGTCGACGTCCCACCGGGGATAGCGGGCCAGCGTCTCTTCGAGCGCGATCCGGCCTTCCAGGCGGGCCAGCGCCGCGCCGAGGCAGAAGTGGATCCCGTACCCGAACGTCACGTGCTGGTCGAACTGCCGGTGGATGTCGAATCGGTCCGGGTCGGGGAACACGCGCTCGTCCCTGCCGGCCGAACCGGTCAGCATGAGAATCTTGGAATTCGCCGGTACCTCTGTCCCGTAGAGCTCGACCGGTGCGGTCGTCCAGCGCCCGTTCACCGGTGAGGGCGCCTCGTAGCGCAACAACTCCTCGATGGCGTGCGGGATGAGGGACGGGTCCGCCGCCAACTCCGCCCGCTGGTCTGGGTACGCGGCCAGTGTGTGGCCGGCCCACCCCAACAAACGGGCCACCGTCTCCGTCCCGGCCGTGACGATGAGGACGCCGAAGTTCGCGCTCTCCTCCAGCGTCAGCGCGCGACGCGAGCCGTCGGGCTCCGTCACCTCGGCGTTGAGCAGATCGGTCAACATGTCGTCACGCGGACGCGTCTGCCGCTCCACCAACTGGTCGTTGATGTAGCCGTGGAGCTTTATCATGGCGTTGAAGGAAACGTCGTTGAGCATGCCCGCCCCGGCCTCGAGATGGAAGATGCCGTCGATCGTCTCGCGCACCTCGTCGCGGTCCTCGGGTGGGACGCCGAGCAGCATGGCGATGACGTTGGCGGGGACCAGCGCCCCGAAGTCGGCGACGAAGTCGAAGCTCCCGCTGCCCTTCTGCGCGTCGAGCAGATCGGCGCACAACGCGCGGATCTGAGGCTCGAGTTCCGCCATCCGCCGCACGGTGAACGCGCGCGAGACGAGACGCCTGAAGACCGTGTGCTCGGGTTGGTCCATGAAGATCATCATGTGGATGGTGTCCCAGGGCTCCGGCGACATCTGCTCCAGGACCGTCCCGTGGGCCGAACTGAAGAGGCGCGGGTCGAGTGACGCCGCCAGGACGTCGTCGTAGCGGCTGAGCGCCCAGAAGTCGTACGTGTCGTTGCGGTAGAGCGGGGCCTCGTCGCGCAGCCGGCGCCAGATGGGATGGGGATCGGTCTTGAAGGAGGGATCGAGTGGATCCCAGGTCAGCGGCTCTCCGGCCCTGGTGGCGACCATCGTGAATACTTTATATGGATTTCGGTTCGCGGGGCAGGCCGAGGACCCGCTCGCCGATCTGGTTGCGCTGCATCTGGTCGGTGCCGCCGCCGATGCGCGACGACCACTGACCCACGAATCTTTCCCGCCAAAAGCCCGCGTCCGGCGACGTGCCGCCCGACGCCGCACCGGCAGGGCCGAGGAGCGCCATCCCGAGGTCCCCCAGGAGCGCATACTGCTGGGAGATCGCGAGCTTCAGGATGGACCCTTCGGCGCCGGGACTCTTGCCCTGGCTGACCGACGTCTGCACCCGCAAGCCGAGGTACCGCAGCAGCTCGAAACTGATGTACGTGCGGGCCACCTGCTGGCGCTCCAGTGCGTCGAGGTGACGCCCGAGCCCTTCGACGAGAGAACGGACGTCGGCGAACGTCGTTCCCCGAGCCCCGCCGATGGACATGCGCTCGCTGGCCAGGGTCGTGCGCGCCACCTTCCAGCCCTCGTCTTCGGCGCCCACCATGTGCGAGGCGGGCACCCGCACGTCGGAGAGGAACACCTCGTTGAAGTGGGCGACGCCCGTCGCCTGGCGCAACGGTCGCACGTCGATGCCCGGTGTCGTCATGTCGACAAGGAAGTACGAGATCCCCCCGCGTCCGGATCCCACGCCGCCGGTGCGCGCCAGGAGGATCCCCCAGTCGGCGAACTGGGCGAAGGACGTCCAGACCTTCTGTCCGTTGACCACGTATTCGTCGCCGTCCCGCTCCGCCCGCGTGATGAGCGACGGCAGGTCCGATCCGGCCGATGGTTCGCTGAACAGCTGGCACCACAGCGCGTCGCCGCGCAACGTGGACGCGAGGTGGTCCTCCTGTTGGACAGGTGTGCCCCAGGTCATGAGGGTCGGCCCGACCATAGCGAGACCCACCGAGAGGGCACCCGCGCTCACCTCGAAGCGCGCTTCCTCCTGGGAGAAGATCATCTGCTCGACCGGGGAGCCCCCACGGCCGCCGAATGCCTCAGGCCAGGTGATGCCGGCCCACCCGCCCTCGTAGAGGGTGCGCTGCCAGCGCCGGCACGAGTCGACGTGGCTGCGCTGCGACGCCTCGTCGGTCGGGAGGCCGACGCGCCCGGTGCCCTCATGGCGCAACTTCGCATTGGACTCCAGCCAGCGGCGCGCCTCGGCACGGAAGGCAGCCTCTTCTTCGGTGTCGTCGAAATTCATGATCTCCCGTTGTCCGGTCTCGTCCGCCGGCGTCTCGTCGCGCGCCTCGGCGGTCGCTCCGCCGCTCAGATACGACGCGTCAAGGGCCAGCCGTTCTCTGCCATCACGGTGCGGATTTCGTCGTCCCCGTAGCCGCAGCGGCGCAGGTCGTCGGCGAACATCTTGGGCTCGGCCAGGCCCTCGGCGTGCGGCCAGTCCGAGCCGAACAAGAGGTGGTCCAGGCCGAGCTCGTCCTTCAGCGCACCCAGGTCGTCCTCGTAGAACGGGGCGACCCAGACGTGCTCTCGGAAGGTCTCGACAGGATCCGACTCGAACGCAGACGGCATCTGTTCGTATGCCTTCTTCAGCTTTTTCATGAGCACGGGCACCCATGACGCTCCCGCCTCGATGCTCGCCACCCGGACGCGGGGGAACCGGTCGAAGAGGCCATGGCAGACCAGCGCGCCCATCGTCTCGTAGGGCGGACGGTCCGCTGAGAGCACCATGCGCAGCGGGGAATGCCGGAAGGCCTCGAAGGCGCCCATCGGTTCCCAGTCGGCCACGTAGCGCGCATACCCGGCGTCGCCCGAGTGGATCCCGACGGAGACGCCGGCCTCGTTCGCCACCGCCCAGAACGGGTCGAAGCGCCGATCGGCGGGCGAGGTCAATCCGGTCGGAGTGTGCGCCGGCCCCCCCTTGATACAGACGACCCGGGCGTCAAGGTCGAGCACCCGGCGGAGCTCGTCCACAGCGGCATCGACGTCGACCAACGTGAGCATGGGAGCGGCGAAGATGCGCTCCTTGTAGGCGTAGCCCCAGTCGTCCTCGAGCCAGCGGTTGAACGCGCTGAACGCGGCCACCAGCGCCGGGGGATCGTCGGCCAGCGACTCCTCCATGCCCACGCCGAGAGTGGGGAAGAGGAAACAGCCGTCGACACCTTGCTGGTCCATGACCGCGATCCGGGCGTCACGATCCCTGTACTCCGGGCGGATCGGCTCGAGGTCGCCGAAGAGCGCCCTCATGTCCTTGGCGTTCGGGTTGCGGCCGCGGAAGTACTCGTCGAGGCTGCCCGGTTTGGCCACCGGGTCGAAAAGCGGGTTGGGGATGAAACGGTTGATCCGGCCACCCACGAGCAGACGTTGCTTCCCGCCGATCTCGGCCCACTGCATGGCGCGCTTGCCCATTTTCGGATCGATGTGGCGGGTGTACGCGTCGGGTGCCTCGTAGTAGTGGTTGTCGGCGTCGAACACTCCGTATTCGGGGAGCACGGCGGTCATGTGTCCAGTCCCAACACACGGAGTGCGTTCGTGCGCAGGAACTTCGGCCAGACCTCGTCCTTGAACCCGACGTTGGGCATTTCGGTCATGATCCGTTCCACCGAGAGCCCCATGGGGAAGTAGCCCGCGTAGATGATCTTGTCGGCGCCGCGCGTGTTCGCATAGTCGACGATGTTCCTCGGGTAGTACTTCGGCGCGAAGGCGCTGGTCGAGTAGTGCAACCCTGGCCACTTCAGCATCAGCTTGACGGCGAGTTCCGTCCAGGGTTCGCAGCCGTGGCGCGTCACGAAGATCAGGTCGGGGAAGTCGAACATCACCTCGTCGATCAGCTCGACGTGCTGGCACGACGCCTTCAGGCGAGGGCCTGGGATTCCGGCACACACGAAGATCGGGATGCCGAGCTCCACGCACTTGGCGTAGAGCGGGTACATCTTCTTGTCGTTGATGGGAACCTGGGGAAATGTCCCGGCGGGGAACACCCCGACGGCCCGCACGCCGTAGGTCTCGTACTCCTTCACGAGACGTGCGATCCCGGCCATGCCCTCGTTGGGATCGGCCGACGTCGAAGCGATGAAGCGGTCGGGATGGTTGGCGAGCGCCTCCTGGCCGATGCCGTTACAGCCGATCACCCCCCGCTCTATCCCCCACCGGTCCATCTCGTGCAGGGTGATGCCGATAGGGTCGTCGGTTCCCTCGAGGTCGCGCTCGGGGACCTGCTTGAACATGTACTCCGCCGGGAACGCCATCTTCTCTTTCGACTCGGCGTCCTTCGTCTGACGGGTGATGAACTTGTACAGCTCCTTCATATCCCCGTGCGGAAAGCCGATCATGGTGTCGACGATCCCGATATCGGTTGGCATGCTCACGGCGCGATCCCTCCTGCCGGCTCCTGGGCCGCCGCCGTCGGGTGCGACGGCCGTGGCCAGTTCGGGTCGTGATGTTAGAATCGGATTCTAGTTCTGACAAGCTGCCGCCCAAGGGGGGTGCGAAGGGGATGACACAGGACACCGCCCGGGGCACCGTTGTCACCGCGTCCGCCCCGGCCGAGGGTGACGAGCCGCCCGCACCCCGGTTGAGCACTCGCCAGGCCGCCCGGCGTCAACGCCTCCTCGACAGCGCGCTGGCCCTCTTGGAGGAGCGCGACTACGAGCGGATCTCGGTGCGCGAGGTTGCGGAGGCCGCCGGGGTCGCGCTGGCCACCCTCTACCACTACTTCCCTTCGAAGGACCACCTCTTCGCCGAGGCGCTCGTCCAGTGGGCCTCGACACTCGGGCCCGATGTCAATCGGCGCCCGCTGAACGGTGCCACCGCGGCGCGGCGCCTCGAAGGAGCGCTGCTGCGCGCGGCCCGGGCCTTCGAACGGCGGCCCCAACTGGCGCGCCTGCTCACGCGCTTCGAGACGTCGGACGAGCCCTTCGCCCACGAGGTGCTCACCCGGCTCGACGCCACGACCAGTGACGTATACCTCGACCTGCTGGACGACCTGCCCCGCGACGAGGCGCGCCGCATCGTCCGGGTGTTGGATGCCGTGTTCGACAGCTCGCTGCGCGCCTGGTCCTCCGGACGCGCCACCACCGCCGACATGCGACGCTCCATCTCCGATGCCGTTGGACTCGTCTTGGGGGACGGGCAAACCGAATGATCGCGGCGCCGGTGCTCCAGGGTGTACGGGTCCTGGACCGCAGCACCGGCATTGCAGGCCCCTACTGCAGCAAACTCCTGGCCGACGCCGGCGCTGATGTCGTCAAGGTCGAGGCTGACTGCGGAGACCCACTGCGCACCCACGGGACCGGCGCACTGTTCGAGTTCCTCAATGCGTCGAAGCGAGGGGTGACCGACGACGCCGAGCTGGTGGCTTCGGCGCACGCGCTGATCTGCGACCAACCACCCTCTCGAGGTGAGCTCCGCCAGGCTGGTCCCGACCTGGTCGTGCTCACGATCACACCCTTCGGCCGGCGCGGGCCGTGGGTCGGGCGACCCTGGACCGAATTCACGCTCCAAGCAGCCTGCGGGTCGATCGGGAACCGGGGGCTCCCGGAGCGACCTCCGCTCGCAGCTGGCGGGCGAATCGGCGAGTGGGTGGCGGGCAGCTACGCCGCACTGGCGGCACTCGCCGCGCTGCGCGAGGCGCGGCGCTCCGGCCGGGGCGAGGACGTCGACGTCGCCGTCCTCGACTGTATGGCCGTCACCATGACGACGTACCCGTCGGTCTTTGCTTCGTTCTTCGGTTGGCCCCCGCTTGCCGGGACCGGACGGAGCATCCAACTGCCGTCCATCGAGCCCTCGAGCGACGGCTGCGTCGTCTTCACCGCCAACAGTGCCCAGCAGTTCCAGGACTTCCTCGTCCTCATCGAGCGCCCCGACCTCCTCGAGGATCCCGAGCTGGCGATGGTGGGAAAGCGGTTCGCACGCCGCGCCGAGTTCATCGACGCCGTCCGGGCCTACACCCGCAACAAGACGTCGGCGGAGCTGCTCGACACGGCGGCCGCGTTCCGGATCCCCGCCGCGCCCGTGCTCGACGCACCGGGTGTGTTGGCGTTCGAGCACTTCGAGAAGCGGGACGTCTTCGTTCCATCCCCCTCCGGCCGTTTCGTTCAACCTCGAGTGCCGTACCGGATCGCCGGCTTCGCGCCGCGTCCCTTCACCCCGGCGCCGGCCCGCGGGGCCGACGATGGCGCAGTCGAATGGGCCAGCACCGCGACGCCCGTCACCGCGCCGGACGACGCCTGGCGGCTGCCCCTCGAGGGGGTGAAGGTGGTGGACCTCACCGCCTGGTGGGCGGGGCCTTCGGCCACCCTTGCGCTTGCCGCGTTGGGTGCCGACGTGGTCAAGGTTGAATCGGTGGCCCGCCCGGACCAGATGCGGCTGGCCGGCACCCGGCACCCGCCCGTCGACGGCTGGTGGGAGTGGGGGCCCATCTTCCACGGCGCCAACCTCTCCAAACGCAACGTGACGCTGGACCTGGGCTCCTCCGACGGACTCGATCTCCTGCGACAGCTCATCGATACGGCCGACGTGCTGATCGAGAATTTCACGCCGCGGGTCGTCGACCATTTCGGCCTGGACTTCGAGGCCCTCCGCGCGCGCAACCCGCGCCTGATCATGGTGCGAATGCCGGCCTTCGGCCTCGACGGACCGTGGCGGGACCGGAACGGTTTCGCCCAGACCATGGAGGCGGTGAGCGGGCTCGCCTGGCGCACCGGCTTCGAGGACGCGCTTCCCACGCTCGTGCTGGGCGTCTGCGACCCTTTGGCGGGCGCGCACACGGCCTTCGCCACGCTGCTGGCGCTCGATGCGCGGGAGCAGACCGGCGAGGGCATGCTCGTGGAGTCGGTGATGGTCGAGTCCGCTCTCAACGTCGCCGCCGAGGCGATCGTCGAATACGGCGCGGGCGCACCGGCGCCGGCACGCCTCGGCAACCGGGGGCCGGACGCAGCGCCCCAGGGCGTCTACCCGGGAGCGGCCGACGACTCGTGGGTGGCGCTGGCGATCGAGAACGACGCCCAGTGGGACGCCCTCGTCACCGTCATCGGCTCGCCCGCATGGGCGGGGGACGCCGCGCTGGGCACGGCCGCCGGCCGACGCTCCCACCATGATCTGATCGACGAGCACATCTGGGCCTGGACGACCGCGCACACGGCCGAGGAAGCAGTGGCATCGCTCTCGGCCGCGGGCGTGCCGGCCGAGGTCGTCATCGCGGCGCGGGACATACAGCACAACCCGCAGCTGCGCGAGCGCGGCCTCTTTGAGATCGAGGACCACCCCGTGACCGGGCTCCATCGGGTACCCACCCTGCCCTTCCGGTTCGCCCACGTGACGGAATGGCTCCGCAGCCCGTCTCCCACGCTCGGCCAGCACAACGACGAGGTGCTCGGCGCACTCGGCGTGGACGCCGACGCGCGCGCGGACCTGCGGGCACGGCACGTCATCGGCGAGCGGCTGGTAGGGACCTGATGTGGCGAGCGGCGTAAGAACGGAAGTACGTGGAAGGAGCGCATGCAATGCGACGAGCTGAAGACATGATCCTGATCAGCGTGGACGACCACATTGCGGAGCCGGCGGACATGTTCGACCAGCACGTGCCCGCGAAATACAAAGACCGGGCGCCGCGTGTCGAGACCGACGAGCACGGCTTCCAGCAGTGGTGGTACGGAGAGAAGCAGGGCCGCAACCTGGGACTCAACGCCGTCGCAGGCAAGCCCCGCGAGATGTTCAACGTCAACCCCGCCCGCTACGACGACATGCGGCCCGGCTGTTACGAGGTCCACGAGCGCGTGCGCGACATGTCGGCCGGCGGGCAGCTGGCTGGGCTCAACTTCCCCAACTGGACGGGGTTCTCGGGCCAGGTGCTCAACGAGGGTCCCGACCTCGCTCTCAACCAAGTCATGATCAAGGCGTACAACGACTGGCACGTCGACGAGTGGTGCGGCGCCTACCCCGAACGGTTCATCCCCTGCGGCATCCTCCCGCTTTTCGACGTCGACAAGGCGGCCGCAGAGGTCCGCCGTCTGGCCGCCAAGGGATGCCACGCCGTCACGTTCTCCGAGAACCCGGCCGCCCTGCGCATGCCCTCCATCCATTCCGGCCACTGGGACCCTCTCTTCGCCGCCTGTTCGGACGAGGGGACGGTGCTGTGCTGCCACGTCGGCTCGTCCTCGAAATCGGCGTCGACGACGCCCGACGCGCCACCCTCGGTCGGCATGAGCCTGTCGTCGCTCATGTCCACCTACTCCCTCGGCGACCTCATGTGGGCCGATTTCTGGTGGCGCTTCCCGAACCTGCGCTTCTCGCTCACCGAGGGCGACATCGGCTGGATCCCCTACTTCCTCCAACGGGCCGAGCACGTCCAGGACAAGCACTCGGGCTGGACCCAGCACGAGTTCCCGGACCGCTACGGGCCAGCGGCCGTCTTCCGCGAGCGCATTCTCTGCTGCTTCATCAACGACCCGGTGGGCGTCAGCCTGCTGAGCCATTTCAACATCGACAACGTCTGCTGGGAGTCCGACTACCCGCACTCCGACAGCACGTGGCCCAACGCCCCCGAGGTCAACGAGGCGCTATTCGGCGCCCTGGACGACGACGTGGTGGACCGCATCACGCACCGCAACGCCATACACCACTTCTCCTTCGACCCCTTCGCCGTGCGAGCGCCCGAAGCGTGCACGGTCAAGGCCTTGCGCGCCGAGGCGGCCGACGTCGACACGGTCACCCACGTGGGCCGCGCCCCGGACGAGAGCGATCGTGACTACTTCCGCTCGCTGAGTGCAGGCGGGCGACCGGTCGCCAGCTCGCGCTAGCCGCCCTCGCTTTTCGTCACGCGGACAGCCGCTCGTCGCCGGTCCAGGCCCTGACCTGGCCCGCGGCATCCACCATCTGGGCAAACTGGCACGGGTCGGTGGCCAGCGTGCTCGCTCCTGAGCCGGCATCGCCCGAAACCAGCGCGCCGAGGCGCGCCAGGTGGTGCTCGGCGCTGCACGGCTCCCCATCGGGGTCCCAGACCTCGACCCCGATCCGCACACCCGAGCGCAACGCCTCGGTCAGCACCGCGCTCCCCCGCTCTCCCGGTCCGCCGTCCACCACGGCCAGCGCGGGGCGCAGCGGCGTGGCCAGCCGGGCGACCAGCGCGCAGGCCGCTGCCCAACCCTCTACTCGTGCCGCCGGCACCAGCACCGATCCGAGCCGGGTGGTGGCGAAGGTGCGCGCCACCCAGTAGCCAGCTGTGCCAGGGTCGGCCGCCACCAGGCCCGACTCACCCAGGACCTGGGCGTAGTGCCGGGTCACCCGCGTCGGCATGAGCGGCGTGCCCGAGGCGGTCCACCCGGCTTGGGTCACCGCGGCCAGTCGCTCCCGCAACGGCGGCACGTCGGGA
Organism: Acidimicrobiales bacterium; assembly: GCA_035483935.1. GTDB lineage: Bacteria > Actinomycetota > Acidimicrobiia > Acidimicrobiales > RAAP-2 > Bog-473. The sequence continues at coordinate 2,575 of DATHPK010000286.1, read as the reverse complement.
AAGTGCCCCGGCGCCACGGGCCACTGTTCGGCCAGCGGTCCGAGCGCTTCGGGTGCCACGTCCCGCACCGGAGCGCCACCCGCCCACAGACGGCGCGGGGCCTCGCGCTCGTCCACACCGACCGCAAGCACGAGATCGGCCCCGCGGATTCCACCCAATTCGAAGTCGCGCGCCTGCAACCCCACGGTCGCCCAGTGGTGCCGGCTCTGCCAATGGAACACGCCCTTGGCGCCCCACGTGTTGAGGACGCCGAGGCGCCCGGCCGCGGCGAGCGCCCGCAGCGCGCCGACCGCCCGGCGCTCCACCACGCCGGGCCCGGCGAGCACCACCACTCGGTCCGCGTCCGCGATGTCGCGCAACAGCGCCTCGTCGGGCTCGGTCCAGTCCCCGGCCGGCGACGGGTGCGCCAGCGCAGACTCGGGGACCGGCTGCGCGAGATCGACGTGCACCTCGAGCCTGACGCCGTCCGTCAATGCGGCTTGCGCTACCAGTGGCGCCAACGCGCGCAGCGACTCGACGTCGTCGACCACCACCACGGCGACCGTCTCGTGATCCCCCGCGTCGCCCGGCCGCACGCCGGGCACCACCAGCACCCCCTCGCCGAGGTGGGCGGCGGCAGCCACGCCGTGCACGGCGCGGTGGGCCTGGGCCAGCAGCACCGCCACCGAGGGGTCGGCCACCTCCGTCACGGGCACGCCCATAAGAGGTCGGCCGTATACAGCACCGATCCCGCCCGCCGCGAGGACCCGGGCGAGGAGGAGCCCGGCCGTCACCCCGCCTGGCTCCTCATTTTCCGGTGACTCCACCCGGGCCGATCGGCTGCCACTGCGGCGCGCGCTTCTCGGCGAACGCGCGCGGCCCCTCCTCCTGGTCGGGGTGCCCCCACATTGAGGTGAGCTCGCTGGCGCCCGCCTTGCAGGCATCCGTGAGCCCGTGCTCGAGCGCGCCCCACAGCGCGCGCTTGGTAGCGGCCATGGCGGCGGGCGAGTTCTGGGCGACCTTCTCGGCCAGGGTCTGGGCCTCGTCGCGCAAGTTGGCGGGCGGGTCGACGATCTGGCTGATCATCCCGAGCGCCAGCGCCCGCTCGGCCGACACGCGCTCGTGGCGCCCGACCAGGGCCATGCGCATGACCGCCTCGAAGGGAATCTTGCGGGTGAGCCCGATGGCTTCCATCGCCACCACCTGGCCCACCGAGACGTGCGGGTCGAAGAATTGCGCGTCCGAGCCGGCGATCACGATGTCGGCCTCGGCCACCCAGTGGAAGCCGCCGCCGGCGCACAGGCCGTTGACGGCCGTGATGACGGGCTTCCAGATGTGGTTCTGCCAGGCGGTGAAGTGATAGTCGAACTTCTCCGTCGACTCGCGATAGCGCTCGAAGCCGACGCCGTCCTCGGCGATCTCCATGACGTCGACGCCGGTCTGGAACGCCCGCCCCTCGCCGGTGTGCACGATCACGATGACCTCGGGGTCCTCATCGAGCGTACGCCAGGCCGTCTCGAACTCGTCGCGCATGTGGGAGTTCATCGCGTTGAGGCGGTCGGGGCGGTTGTTGATGAGCCAGCCCACGGGGCCGTGCCGCTCGAGCAGCAGGGTGTCGAGGGTCGGATAGGTCACTGCACCTCCACGGTCGGCGTCGTCGTTGTCACTCGTCGGGTCATTGTCACGGGTCGGGTCATTGTCAGGGTCGTGAGCGCAGCGGCTGCCACTGCGGGGCGCGCTTCTCGGCGAATGCCCGCGGCCCCTCCTCCTGGTCGGGGTGCCCCCACATGGAGGTGAGGTCGGTGGCGCCCGCCTTGCAGGCGTCGGTCAGCCCGTGCTCGAGCGCGCCCCACAGCGCGCGCTTCGTGGCGGCCATCGCGGCCGGCGAGTTCTGCGCAATCTTCTCGGCCAACGCCTGCGCCTCGTCGCGCAACGCCTCGGGCGGGTCCACGACCTGGCTGACCATGCCGAGCGCGAAGGCCCGCGCCGCATCAATGCGCTCGTGGCGCCCGAGCAGCGCCATGCGCATGACCGCCTCGAAGGGGATCTTGCGTGCGAGCCCGATGACCTCGTACGCGGTGACCTGGCCCACGGAGACGTGGGGGTCGAGGAATTGCGCGTCGGAGGCGGCGAGCACCACGTCGGCGTCGGCCACGAAGTGCAGTCCCCCGCCGGCACACACGCCGTTCACCGCGGTGACGACCGGCTTCGCCACGCCGCAGTGCCAGGCCGTCATGCGTAGCTCGGCGCGGCGGGTGCGGCCCGACTGCTTGCGCAGGGCGTCGGGGTCGCGGGCCAGCTGCACGACATCGAGCCCGGTCTGGAACGAGCGGCCCTCACCGGTGGTGACGATGACGCGCACCTCGGGGTCGCCGTCGAGCTCGGCCCAGGCCGCTTCCAATTCGTCGAGCATGCGCGCGTCCATGGCATTGCCCGCCTTCGGGCGGTTGAAGACGAGCCAGCCGACCGGGCCACGGCGCTCGACAAGCAGGGTCTCGTACATCGTCAACGGTCAGCTCCGGGGCACGTCGCGCCAAGCGACGCCCTTGAAGGCATCGGGCTCACGAGGGAGTCCGAGCACACGCTCGCCCAAAAT
>DATHPK010000285.1:0-1928 GCA_035483935.1 Acidimicrobiales bacterium | reverse complement strand
GCGGCTGCTGAGCGCCTCCTGGCGGCGGGCCCGCCAGCGGCCGACGGGCGCCCCGGACGTCGTGCGGGTGCGGGGGGTGCGCAGGCCACGGCCGGCGGAGTGCGCGGGCTCGCGGGACTCGCGGGACTCGCGCCAGGTGCGCCAGCGGGAGTCGACCCGGCCCTCGCGCCAGGCCTCGAGGCGGCGGCGGATGACGGCGTCGCGGCCGGAGGCCGCATTCCAGACCTTGACGAAGCGGGCGATGGCCGTGAAGGAGATGAGGATGAAGAGGACCCAAAGGACGGGGACGAAGATGTCGGCGCTCAGGCACCCCACGCCGAAGACGAACATCCGCTCGCCGCGCTCCATGAGGCCGCCCTTGGCCTGCAGGCCGAGTGACTCGGCCTTGGCCCTTTCGTAGGAGACGAGACTGGTCACCGCCAGGATGGCCATAGGCAGAAGCGCGAGGTGGCCTTCCCCCTGGTTCAACAGGTACCAGGAGGCGCCGAGCATGATCACGGCGTCGGAGACGCGGTCGGTGACGGAGTCGAAGAACGCGCCGCGGACGGATGCGGTGCCCGCGGCCTTGGCGACGGGGCCATCGAGGAGGTCGTGCAGGCCGGTGACGATGAGCATCACGACGGCCCAGTGCAGGTGGCCGGTGGCGACGAGGAGGCCGGTCGCCGTGGCGGAGACCAGGCCGGTGGCGGTGAGTACGTCAGCGGTGATGCCATGGCGGTGGAGCGCCTGGCCGATCGGACTCGTGGTCCGGTCGACGCCGTTGCGCCAGCGGCCGTCGAACATGTGACTCCTCGTCGTGCGCGGCCCGGGGAAAGAGCCTGCGCTGCGTTTGCAAAAGTTTACCAGTCGGTCGCCTGGAGCCCCGGGTTGACGCGTGGCGTTCATCGAGGGGCGGGCGGGGCCGGGTGTCGTCGCTGGTCGGCGGGCATCTCGGGGCCGGGCGCGTGCCGGGCGGCGGTAGGCCTCGGATAGCCTCGCCCCGGATGGGTCCGGGGCCTCACGACCTGGGGGCATGCGTGCCCGGACGCGAGGGCGAAGGGGACGCGGGGTGACGGAGGCTGTGCCCGGGCCGAAGGAAGCGGGAGAGCCCCACATCAGGGTGCTGCCCGACCCGACGCTCGACGTCTCGATCGTCGTGCCGTACTACAACCCGGGCGCCAGGCTGCGGGCGACCGTCGAGCACATGGTGCGTGTCCTGGACTCGTCGGACCTGACCTTCGAGATCATCACCGTGTCCGACGGCTCGACCGACGGGAGCCCGTTCACGCTGGCGGGCTTCCCCGAGACCGTGGTGCGGCGCATGGAGTTCGAGATGAACGCGGGCAAGGGGCACGCGTTGCGGGCGGGACTGGGCCGGGGACGGGGGCGGTATCTCGGCTTCATCGACGCGGACGGCGACATCTCGCCGGAGTTCCTGGCTCCCTTCGTGACCATCATGCGGACCGAGGAGCCCGACATCATCATCGGGAGCAAGCGGCACCCGTGGTCCGTGGTGCACTACCCGCCGCTCCGCCGGTTCTACTCGTGGAGCTATCAGCATCTCATCCACCTCTTGTTCCGCTTGAAGGTGAAGGACACCCAGGTGGGGATCAAGCTGGTGGACCGCCGGGTGATCGCCGACGTCCTGCCGCTGCTGCGGGAGAGCCGCTTCGCACTGGACCTCGAGCTGCTCGTGCTGGCCCACCGGCTCGGGTACACGAAGATCGTGGAGGCGCCCGTCCGGATCGAGGAGCGGTTCGGCAGCACGATCTCCTTGAAGGCGGTGTGGATGTTGCTGGTCGACACCCTGGGATTGTTCGTGCGCTACTCCCTTCGTCACGAGTACGACCCGGCGCTGCGGGCACGGCTGGACGAGGGGGGCGGCGGGGCCTAGCCACGGTCGGGGCGGGCCAGGGCGTACCATTCTTGCTCCACAGGGCGATTGGCGA
>DATHPK010000284.1:0-10439 GCA_035483935.1 Acidimicrobiales bacterium | reverse complement strand
ATGTACGTCAAGGTCGCCGACAAGACCGGGGTGTCCCGCACTGCGCTGAGCGGGACGCTGCAGAACGACATCTTGAAGGAGTATCAGGCGCAGAAGGAGTACGTGTTCCCGCCGCGTCCCTCCGTACGGTTGGTCACCGACGTCGTGCGCTTCGCCGCCGCCGAACTGCCGCGTTGGCACCCCGTCTCGGTGTCCGGCTACCACATCCGGGAAGCGGGTTCGACGGCGGCCCAGGAACTGGCTTTCACGCTGGCCAACGGGTTCGCCTACGTCGAGGCGGCAGTGGCGGCCGGGTCGGCCGTCGACGAGTTCGCGCCCCGACTGAGCTTCTTCTTCAACGCGCACATCGACTTCTTCGAGGAGATCGCGAAGTACCGGGCGGCCCGGCGCATCTGGGCCCGCTGGATGCGCGACCGCTACGGCGCGACCAAGGAGCGCTCGCTCCAGCTGCGCTTCCACACCCAGACCGCCGGCGTATCGCTCACCGCCCAACAGCCCGAGGTGAACCTCATCCGCGTCGCCATTGAGGCGTTGGCGGGCGTCCTGGGCGGCACGCAGAGCCTGCACACCGACTCCTTCGACGAGGCCCTCGCACTGCCCACTGAACACGCGGCCCGGCTTGCGCTCCGCACGCAGCAGGTCATCGCCGAGGAATCGGGCGTCGTGCACGTGGCCGATCCGCTCGGGGGATCCTGGTTCGTCGAAGAGCTGACCGACGAGCTGGAGCGCGAGGCCGAGGAGGTGTTCGCGCACCTGCTCGAGGTGGGTTCGGGTTCGATCCTCGACGGGGTGATCGGATGCATCGACGACGGCTGGTTCGTCTCCGAGATCGCCGACGCCTCCTACGCGTTCCAATCCAAGATCGCCCGCGACGAGTGGAGGCTCGTCGGCGTCAACGCGTACGTCGACGACGAAGGGACCGCGCCGCCGACCCTCTCCATCGACCCGGCGGTCGAGACCGACCAGTTGTCCCGTCTGGCGGCGATCAAGCAGGCCCGCGACGACGACGCGGTGCGCCGGTCGCTGATCCGGATCGCCGCCGACGCCGCCGATCCCGCCGTCAACCTCATGCCGGCGCTCATCGAGGCCGCCGGCCAGATGGTGACAGTCGGGGAGGCCATGCACGCCCTCGAAACGGTGTTCGGCACCTACGTGGAGCGCCAGGTCGCCTGAACGTGTCGTCCGGGAGCGGCGTCCGGCCGCTGCGCGTGCTCATGGCCAAGGTGGGCCTCGACGGTCATGACCGTGGATTGCGGGTCGTCGCCCGGATCCTGCGCGACGCCGGCTGCGAAGTCGTGTACGCGGGATTGCGGCAGTCACCCGAGACCATCGCCGCCATGACCGCACAAGAGGACGTCGACGTGGTCGGCGTCTCCATGCACAACGGAGCCCATCTCACGCTGGCCCCGGCGGTGGTGGACGCGCTGCGGGCCGCGGGTCTCGACACGCCCGTCGTGATCGGCGGCATCGTCCCGCCCGACGATGTCGCCGCGCTCTTGGACAAGGGGGTGGCGGCCGTGCTCGGTCCCGGCGCCTCCAACGACGAGGTCGTGGCGACCGTGCGTGCCGCCGCCGGGGTGGGTCCGATCAGCTGACGGGCGCCCCTCGCCGCGGCTCTTGGCGGCCGGCGAGGGCCCGCTGCAGGAGAGGGACGACCTCGTGCCAGTCGCCCACGATCCCGATGTCGCAGTGCTCGAAGACGGGCGCGTTCCGATCGTCGTTGACGGCCAGGATCGTCCCGGCGGCCCGGACGCCCACGATGTGGTTGAACTTCCCGCTGAGCGCGACGCCGACATAGAGCCGCGGCGCGATCGAGCGGCCCGTGATGCCCACCTGCCGGGCCCGCGGGGCCCAGCCCTTGTCGGTGACCTTGCGGGTCGCTGCCATCTCGGCGCCGAGCACCGCCGCGATTGGGCTGAGCGTCTCGTACTCCTCGGGCGCGACGCCGCTGCCCACGCCGATCACGACCTGGGCGCGCGCGAGCGCTTCGAGGTCGTCGTTGCGGCGTTCGCCCAGGATCTGCAGGCGCCCCCGCGTGCCGACCGCACGTCGCAGCGGTTGTGTGGCCGGCTCCGCACCGGGACGCGCCTCCCCGCTCGCGGGCAGGACGCCGGGTCGCACCGTGACCATCTGCGTCGGCGTTCGGCAGGTGATGTCGGCCACGAGGGCCCCGGCGAACGCCGGCTTGCCGGCCACGAGGACGTCGTTGCGCACCTCCAGGCTGACCGCGTCGCCCACCAGCCCCGACCCCGTGGCGGCCGCGACCCGGGCCGCGACCTCGCGCCCGAACGCGGTGCTCGGGGCGAGGAGCGCCCACGGTGACTGCTCCCGGACGTAGGCCGTGACCGCGTCGGCGACGTCCTCCGGCACGGATGACCCGTGGAGCTCGACGACCGCCTCGGTCCCGGCCGGCGCCGCAACCCGCGCACCATCGGCCCCCGTCCCCCCGATTGTCGGCCGCAGGAGCTCGACCACCGCTCCCGCCTCCCCTCCGAGCCGTGCCGCCGCCGCCACGAGCTCGATGGCCACCTCGGCGCGACCCGGCTCGTCGAGCACCGCGATGCGGCGTGTCCGCCTGCCGTCGGCACGGGAGAGATCGGGTGCCGGCCGGGAAGCCGCCGCCGCGGCCCCTGCGTCGAGCGCCCCACGCGCCTCCAGGATCGCGATGGCCTCTTCGACCTGGTCGGCGACGGGTCCCTCCAGTACGAGTCGGGCGCGGTCGTGCTCCATGGGGTGGATCGCGCCGACGACCGTCGGGCTGCCCTCGAGCCCCCACGGGCCCGGGCCGAGCTCAGCGGCGCCCACGCGGGTGATGCGGGCCGCGGGCACCGCTGCCCGGCCCGCCGGGTCGACCTTGCAGGGGTCGCACAGGCGCTCTGCGACCGAGACGAGTGCGGGCAGCGCGATCTCGACCTCCTGCATGCCGTCGTCATGCTCGAGTTCGAGGCGGAGGCGGTCCCCGAGATCCTCGAGCCGGCGCACCCCGCACGCGAACGGGAGGTCCAGGAGCTCAGCCATCTCGGGACCGACCTGCCCGGTCTCGCCGTCGAGCGAATTGAGGCCGAGCAGCACGAGGTCGTAGGGCCCGCTCATCTCGACGGCTGCGGCCAAGGCCCGTGCCGTGGCCAGCGTGTCGGATCCGGCGAACGCAGGGTCACAGAGGTGCAAACCCGCATCCGCCCCCCACGCGATCGCCTCGCGCAGCACGTCCTCGGCGCTCGGAGGGCCGAGCGTCACGACGGTGCACGTCCCGCGCGTGTCGGAGGCGAGCGTGACCCCCTCGGCCACGGCGCGACGACAGTACGCGTTCATCTCGAGCTCCACCCCGGCCCGGACGAGGCGGCCGTCCTCGATCTGCATCGCCTCGGGGTGGGGGATCTGCTTCGCCAGCGAGACGATGCGCAACGGCGCCCCGACGCGGCGAGCACCCGTGGAGTCCGTCATCGTCCCACCGCCGCGCCCTCGGGACTCCGCGGGTCCGACGCCGCCACCAGGCATCGTTCTCCGCCGTCCCGCTGCTCGAGGGCGATGATCTGGGCACAGCCGACGGCCACCGGGTCGAACGCGCTGATCGCCTGGGTCCGGTGTCCGCGCGCCGCGAGGCCCTCGAACCACGCCGCCGGCCCGTCGGCCTCGACGAGCACCGTCAGGTCTGCGCCCCACCACAGCCGGAAGGGACCCGCGGACCGCGCGTCGAGGGCAAACCGCGGCGCGCTGATGGCGCGGGCCGGGTCCTCGCCACTCCGTAGGAGCCGTGCCAGCAGCTGGCTGATGATCTGCGGCTGGGCGTCGCCGCCCATGGCACCCACCAGATGCGTGAGGGTGCCGTCCGGATCGGTCACGAGCATGGGGGAGAGGGTGTGCGGCGGCCGCACGCCCGCTCGGACCTCGGCCGGGTGTCCCTCGATCAGGGAGAAGCCCACGCCGCGGTTGTGCAGGAACACGCCGGTGGTCGCCTCCACGAGATGCGAGCCGAAGTCGAGCGCGTTGGACTGGGTCAGCGACACGCCCAGCCCGTCGGCGTCACACACGCACAGGTGCGTCGTGTCGCCTTCGCCGATCCGCGCCACGCCCGTCGCACTGCCGCCACCCGGACGGGACACGTCGGGTGGCGCGGCGCCTTCGGCCGACACCCGCGCCGCCGCCCGGGCGATGCGCTCTTCGTCGAGGAGGGCCTCCCCGTCCGCGCCGTCGTAGAGCACCTCGGGCCGGTCGTGCCCCACGGCGCGCCAGGTCTCCACGAGGAGGTGGGCCCATTCGCCGGCGCCGGCGTCGGCACCGAGCCCCACCCGGTCCGCCACCGCCGCCCCGGCCAGGGTCAGGTACCCCTGCGAGGGTGGCGGCACCGTCCACAGGTCGTGGCCCCACGCGGAGAGCCGCAAGGGCGCACACCACTGCGCCGCACTCGTGGCCAGGTCCTCTGGCGAGAAGTGGCCCGCACCCAACTCGAGCAGCCCGCGTCCGAACTCGGCGCCGTAGAAACCGGCGCGCCCCTCACGCGCGATCGCGCGCAGCGTGCGGGCGATGCCCGGGAGGCGCACCGTGGCGCCCACCTCGAGCGGGCCGTCGGGACACAGCTCGCCGGCACCGGCCACGTCATGTACGAGATGCGTGGCGAACGCCAGCATGATCGAGGCGGGAAACCCGTCCTCGGCCAGCTCGATCGCGGGCGCCAGGACACGGTCGAGCGGCAGGCGCCCATGGCGTTCGTGCAGGGCCAGCCAACCGTCCACCGCCCCGGGCACCTGGACGCTCCGGATGTCGCGCCGCAACGGCATGGTGCTGTGCCCATCCGCCCGCAGACGCGCGGCGTCGGACCCCGAACCGGCCCGGCCGACGCCGAGCAGGGCCTCCGGCGCTCGGCCCGGCGGGGCGACCATGGCCAGGACGTCGCCGCCGAGACCGCACAGGTGGGGCCCGACCACGGCCATGGAGGCACCGGTCGCGACGGCGGCATCGGCCGCCGAACCACCGTCCGCCAGCACGCCGATCCCGGCCACGGCGGCCAGCTGGTCCGCCGCGGCGACCATGCCGCCCCGGCTGCGCCGCGGCCCGAAGGGTGCGAGCGCCAGGCTCACACGACGACGACGGAACGCAGCACCTCGCCGCGCTCCATGCGGGTGAAGGCGGCCTCGACGTCGCCGATGCCGATCGTCTCGCTGACGAAGCGATCGAGGTCCAGACGGCCGTCGAGATACAGGTCGACCAGCATCGGGAAGTCCCGCGACGGCAGGCAGTCGCCGTACCAGCTCGGCTTCAGCGCGCCGCCCCGGCCGAAGAACTCGATCATCGGTAGGTCGATGCGCATGTCGGGCGTCGGCACGCCCACTTGCACCAGCGTTCCCGCCAGGTCGCGGGCCATGAACGCCTGCTCCATCACCCTCGGATTGCCGACGGCCTCGATGCATACGTCGGCCCCGTTGCCGTCCGTCAGCGCCTTGATGGCTTCGACCGGGTCCCCTGCACCCGCGTCGACGGTGTGCGTCGCGCCGAACTCCTTGGCCAGCTCGAGCTTGCGGGGGTCGAGGTCGACGCCGATGATGACGGCCGCGCCGGCGAGCTTCGCCCCGGCGACGGCGGCGCACCCCACACCGCCGCAGCCGAAAACGGCCACACTGTCGCCGAGCCCGACGTTGCCCGTGAACATGGCCGACCCGAGGCCGGCCATCACGCCACACCCGAGTAGGCCCACCGCTTCGGGCCGGGCCGACGGGTTCACCTTCGTGCACTGGCCGGCCGCGACGAGCGTCTTGTCTGCGAACGCGCCGATGCCGAGGGCGGGGGAGAGCGGTGTCCCGTCCGCCAGCGTCATCTTCTGGGTCGCGTTGTGGGTGGCGAAGCAGTACCAGGGCCTTCCCCGCCGGCAGGCGCGGCACTCTCCGCACACGGCGCGCCAATTGAGGACGACGAAGTCGCCGGCGGCGAGGTCGCGCACGTCGGGGCCCACGGCCTCGACGACACCCGCGGCCTCGTGGCCCAAGAGAAAGGGAAAGTCGTCGTTGATGCCGCCTTCCCGATAGTGAAGGTCGGTGTGACACACCCCACAGGCCTTGATGGCGACGACCGCTTCACCGGGACCGGGGTCGGGCACGACGATCGATTCGAGGGTGACGGGAGCGCCCTTCGCCCTGGCCACCACCCCGCGCACCTCTTGTCCCATCGCGTCGCCCTCCCCGTCTGCGAGCACACATGATGCCTGATTCCTGTGCGCTCGATGCGTGGCCTCAGCCTGCCCCGCACCCTCCTGCTGGCGCCATTCAGGCAGCGGTCTCGGATGGCGAGGTTACGGAGTCCGTCTCCCGGGCGGCCCGCGCCAGGAGGTGGCGGATGGTGAGGTGGTGGATAGGCCGCGCCATCGTCCACAGCGGACGCGCGACCGCGTGGGAATAGTGGACGAGGGTCACCCAGGTGACAGAGGACGGCCCGACCATCACGATGTTGGTGGCGCGCAGGAAGCGGGACTCGGCGGTCAACGCGGTGCTTCGCGCCACCAGTTCCCCCTCCGCGATCGCCCAGCCGAGGACATGATCGTCAGAAGGCCGTGGCCCGAGCTTCAATCGCAGCATGCGTGTCCACCCGAAGACCATGCACGAACGCAACCCCGCGGGTGCTCGCTCGAACACTGCGCTGGCCCACTGCCGTGACGTCCTCGTCCTCGCTGCGTCGGTCGTCACGGCGAAGGCCGCTGCGTAATTGGCCGTACTGCGCGCGAAACTCGCCGCGATCTGGTCGGGAACCTCGACGCGCCGCACCCGCCTCGGGCTCACGGCGTGATCCTAGGAGTTCGATCGGGCGGTACCGTCCAGGGCTCTGACCAGCGCCATGACGGGCGCGAACTGGTCGATGTCTCGCACCGTGAAGTAGCTGATGCCCCAGCGGGCGCGACAGTCGAGCAAATGCTGCGCCATTTCCTCGTGGGTGCCGAGGCAGAGGAAGGGCGTCGCGAGGACGTCGTCAGCCCGTGTGGCCAGCCGCACGCTCAGGTCCCGAGCCGCTGCCTTCCGGTCCTCGGTCGGCACGACCGCTTGCACGAGGGCGTGCAGCTCGATCCTCGGAGCGCGCGCTCCCGCCGCGGAGCGGATGGTGTCCATCGTCGCGTCGAGGCGATCTGCTTCCCAGCGGACCTCGTGATGCTGTCCGTCGTCGAGTGTCCGGCCGAGCATGGTGGGGGCGACGACGTCGGCGTGGCGGGCGGCGTGCGCCAGTGCGGTGCGGCCGTTGACGCCGACGAGCAGCGGCACGCGTGACTGCACGGGTCGCAGGGCGTGGGCATCGACGACCCGATAGTGGTCGCCCTCGTAGGTGACGGCGTCTCCATCGAGGAGCGGGCCGATGATCTCGATGGCCTCGGCCAGCCGGGCTTTCCGGACCGACGGCGGGTCGAACGGCTGTCCCATGGCGGCGTACTCCGTGAAGGAGTGCCCGGCGCCCATTCCCAGCTCGGCGCGACCGTCGCTCAAGCGGTCGAGTGTCGCGATCTCCTGTGCGACGAGAACGGGATGCCGGAGATCGTTGTTGCACACGAGCGTGCCGAGACGGATCGTCGTCGTGACGCCGGCCGCGGTGGCCAGTGCCACGAAGGGCGTGAGGTGGTCGCCGACATGGTCTCCTACCTGGAACACGTCGAAACCGGCCGCCTCTGCGGCACGCGCTGTTCGCACCAGTTCCGGCGCATCCGTGACGGTGGCCTGGAACCCGAAGCGGAACGGGTGCATGTGCCCGACCTTAGTGATGGACGTTGCCCCGCCTTGGACCGGTGTGTGCGGCCAATCCAGCCTCATAACGCGTTCCGACCCCGCTCCGGAGAGCGGGGTCGGAACAAAGACGACTCGAAGCCTTCGGTGTCGTTATGGCGTAACCAGGCTGAAGGTGCCCCCGAACCCATTGACGCCGTCGCCGTTGCCCCCCGTGCCGGTGGTGCCGGGTCCGGTGTCGGACGCGTTGGGCAGTGGCTGCTCCTGGCTGTAGATGTAGAGCGGGTGACCGTTGTAGGTGACCTGCTCGGTTCCGTCGCCGCGATAGATGACCCCGATCGCACTGGCGTTCACACCGGTCACGCCGGTCGCGATGGTGGGCGTTCCGACCGTGTAGAGCGGTATGAACTCGCGGGCGCAGGCGCCGTAGCAGTCGCTGCGGTACGGCCGGTCACCGCTGAACGAGTAGACGGAGACCGCCGCCCCTCCGATGCCCGGCAGCATCTCTGTCGCCAGCACGGTCGAGCTGTAGGTGGTGCCTGTCTGCGGCGACTCGGTTTCCATCGTTGCGGGCCCGCTTGCCGGCGTTCCCCAGGGCGACACCAGGTACCAGGCCGTGTTCCACGGAGGCAGGGGCAGCACCGTCTCGTAGAAGTTCGCACCGAAGAAGGAGTCCGGACCTGGATCGAAGAGATACAGCGGGTGGCCGGCATAGGTCACCTGGAACGTACCGAGGTCAGGCCTGTAGACCGCGCCGAGAAGACCTTGTATGACCCCTCGCCCCGCGATCGGGAACCCGTTGGTCGTGAAGGCGGGCCAGTCGGCACCCATGTCCGTTTCTGGTCCGGTGCACGAGAGCGGCCCTTGGGAGGTGTCGGGAACCACCGTCGTTGTGCACCCGGCCTGATAGGGGTGGAAGAACGAAGAACCGTAGGTCGACGGATCGATCGTTGCGAGGTACAGCGAGCTCCCCGCGGGATAGGCGTAGGTGGCCGGCGTCCCCGAGGTGGCGGGGATGTACCCCGCACCTGCGCCGCCGACGACCAGCACGGGACCGGCGGGGCCGTTCTCGATGTTGACGACGGCGGATCCGGGAGTTGGATGGCCGAAGTGGCGGCCGGGGTGGCCAAAGGAACCCCAGTTATGACCGTCGGCCGATGCCGCCGTCATCGGCAACAGGATCAGGGCGAGCGCGGCCGCGCTCGCTCCAATGAGGACTCTCTTGAACATGATTCTCCTTCTCGCCAAGGGCCCGGCGGACGGAGGGTCCGGGGGGCCAACCGCTTTCGTACCGGTCCCACCCGCTCAGCAACGAAGCCGAGTCAGAGCGGGCCCTGCCACGGAGTATGAAGCAATGGGGGTGAGAGACCAGGGTGGCACCACCCTCCGTCACCGTCGCGCCAGCACGAAGGCAGGCCCCGTGCGTCAGCGGCTCGGCGCCCGCTTCCGGCCTCGCAGCGTGCTGGCCAGCAGGAACCCGGCGGCAAAGAGCGGCAGCAAGATGGCACCCAGCCACTCGCTGCCGGCGAGCAGGAAGGCGATCGCGACGATGACCCCGGTCGCCAGCGCGAGCTCGGGGGTGTCCCCGACGATGAAGTCCCAGAGGAAGCGCCCCAACCAACGCACGGCTCGTGCAACGGCATGCATCACGTCGTCGCCTCTTCGGTGACCGCCTTCGATGGGGCCGGCAACAGCGTCCGGAGCAACGCGGCATAGGCAAAGTAGACGACGATCCAGAACCCGACGAGCACCGGGATGGCCAGGTCGGAGCCGGGCCAGTGGACGCCTGCACCTTCGCCGACCCAGAACACGCCGAAGCTGCTCAGCATGATGCCCACTGCCGTCTTGATGGTGTTCTCGGGCACCTCGCTCAGCTGGCGCGAGACGATGATGCCGACGATGCCGACCAGAACGATCGCCGCCGCCGCGGCGAGCGCGGCGAGGCCCAGCCGGTGTTGGGCCGCACCGAGGCTGATGACGATCAGCACCACTTCGGTCCCCTCGAGGAACACTCCCTTGAAAGCAACGGCGAATCCGACGGGGTCGCGGCCCTTGTCCGGGCGTTGCGGAGCGTTGGCGGAGTCCTCGCTGAGCTCGGCCACCGTCTCCGCATAGATCGCGTCCTCGTCGTGCAGGGCTTTGTGCCCGCTGGAGCGCAGGATCGCCTTGCGCAGCCAGTTCAGCCCGAGCACCAACAAGAGGGCGCCCACGACGACGCGCAACGCGTCGATCGGCATGTAGCGGATGAGCGGCACGCCCACGGCGAGCACGAGGACCCCGAGCACAACGACCGCAGCGGCCGCGCCCTCGAGCGCCGAGCGCCAGCCGCGACTGACGCCGGCGGCGACGACCAGGGTGAGCGCTTCGACCATCTCGACCAGGCTGGCCCCGAAGACGGCCAGGACGAGGACGAGGGTGGAGGAGGTATGCATGGCGACGGCGCCAAAACTACCTGGCCCGCGCCCTCTGCTGTGCCCGTTGTGCCAGCGGTAGTGTGCGTCCACCGACCAGGGTCTCTGGTGAAGGGAGACGGTAACCGTGGCTGATGGCACGACCGGGGCGGCGGGCTCGGGGGACGGATCGATGCGGGGGCGCAACTACGTCGTGGTGTCGGCCGACACGCACGCGTCGCCGGACAGCCTCGAGCACTTCTTGTCCTACGTGGACCCGGCGGACCGCGAGGCCGTCGCCGGCTTCGGTGACATGTCCAACCTCGCCATCTCCATGTTCGGCGGCTTCGACCCC
>DATHPK010000283.1:0-4015 GCA_035483935.1 Acidimicrobiales bacterium | reverse complement strand
CTCAACCTCATCATCGGGTTCACCGGTGGCATCGACTGGCGGGCGCACCTCGGCGGCCTGGCCGTGGGCGCGTTGTTGGCCCTCGCCTACGACTACGCCGGGGACCGGCGCGACCAGACGACCGCGATGGTCCTGACGGTGGGCGCCTCCGTGGTCGTGTTCGCCGTGCTGGGGCTGTTGCTCACCGGCGTGGCGCCGGGTCACGTGAACCTCAGCTGAGTCGCCGAAGGACAAAAGTGCCGTCCTCGGGCGGGTCGGATCGGCTTCAGGGGCGATGAAGGTCCTGGTCGGCGAGGCCGTTGACACTGAGACAAAAATCGCCATACTGTTTCATCAGTGGGTGTGGCAGCAGTACGACCGGAGCGGGGGCTCCCGGGTTCGCTCGGAGTGGAGCGGGACGGGGTCGTCCGGCATCTCGGGGCCGACGACCGGTCCTCGACGCGGGTCCGCATCGTGGACGGCGCGCTGCGGTGCCTGGCCCGGCAGGGGATCGCCAAGACCACGGTGGACGACATCGCACGGGAGGCCGGATTCTCCCGCGCCACGGCCTACCGGGCCTTTCCGGGGGGCAAGGACGACATTCTCGCGGCCGTGGTGGAGACCGAGGTGGCCCGGCTGTTCTCTTCGCTGGCGGTCGTCATGGGGGAGGCCCACGACCTCGAGGACGTGCTCGTGGCGGGCATGGTCGAGTCGGCGCGCCAGCTGCGTTCGCACCGGGCGCTCTCGTACCTGCTGGCGTTCGAGCCCGGCGCCGTCCTGCCGCATCTGACCTTCGCCGGCCAGGACCGGGTGCTCCTGGCGGCGGGCGACCTGGCCGCTCCGTTCTTCGCGCGCTGGCTCGAGCCCGAGCAGGCGTCGAGGGCCGCGGAGTGGGCGGTACGCATCGTGCTCGCCTACTGCTCGGACCAGACGCCCGCGGCGACGGACCTGACCGACCCGGGCGCCACGCGGGCGCTCGTGCGCGCGTTCGTGTTGCCCGGGATCCTCGCCCTGCGGGTCGAGGCCGGCAGCGAAGGCGGGACGGATCTCACCAGAAGTGCGGGCAGTGCAAGACCGGCGACACAGACAACCACGACCACCACGAAGGGGGCGGTGCAATGACCACGCTCGAGAACGAGCAGGAGCAGGAGCAATTCGGGTCCAACCTCGAGCTGATCGGGCGGGACAACATCGACGATCTCGAGGCAGTCCTCAGCGTCGTGGGCTCCTACGACAAGGAGGGCTTCCACCGGGTGCCCGACAACTGCCCGGCGGAGTTCACGTGGGACTACGAGAAGGGCGCCAAGCCGCAGCTCGACAAGCTCTACGAGAAGGCGAAGAAGGCGCAGTGGAACGCGCAGACCGACCTGGACTGGTCGATCGAAGTGGACCAGGAGCAGGTGGTCATCGCCAACGCCGAGGCCAACCCCGCCCAGATGCAGTGGGACGACTCGGCGCTGGCCGGCACCGTGCTCGAGAAGTGGGACGAGAAGAAGTTCATCGAGTTCGGGATCCAGAACCAGAACTGGCTCCTTTCCCAGTTCATGCACGGCGAGCAGGGCGCGTTGCTGTGCACGGCCAAGATCGTCGAGACCGTCCCCTGGATCGACGCCAAGTACTACGCGGCGACGCAGGTGATGGACGAGGCGCGCCACGTCGAGGTGTTCTCGAAGTATCTCGACGAGAAGCTCTCGGGCCACTACCCGATGAACGCGCACCTCGGCATGCTGCTCGACGACATCGTGGCCGACTCGCGCTGGGACATGACCTATCTCGGCATGCAGATCATGGTGGAGGGCCTCGCGCTCGCCGCGTTCGGCTTTATCCACATGATGACGACCGAGCCGCTGCTGAAGAAGCTGTTGCGCTACGTCATGGCCGACGAGGCCCGCCACGTCGCCTTCGGCGTGCTGAGCCTGCAGGAGTACTACAAGGAGTTGAGCGCGGCCGAGCTGCGCGAGCGCCAGGAGTTCGCCTTCGAGGCCGCCATCCGCATGAAGGACCGCATGGCGATGCAGGAGGTGTGGGACCGCATGGAGGTCCCGACCTCCGACGTGGTCAAGCTCATGCAGGCGGCTCCCGAGCGCGACGACTTCCAGATCCTCCTGTTCTCGAAGATCGTCCCCAACCTCAAGAAGCTCGGGCTGCTCGACGCAGCGGACGGCTGGCTGCGCCAGAAGTTCACCGAGATGGGTGCCATCGCGTTCGAGAACCTGACCGACTCGACCGAGGACGAGGACGCCTTCGCCGACGGGTCGCCGGCCGAGCGCAACGTCGCCTGAGCGGCGAGACGGAGCGCGGCCAAGTTCTGCACCTTGACGCGAGGCCTCCGGGCCCCGACAACACGCTGGTAGCCTGATGGGGCAATGAGCCCCGCCCCGGACGCGCCCCGTTTCGGCCGGGTGATCACCGCCATGGTGACCCCGTTCGACACCAACGGCGCCCTGGACCTGGGCGTCGCGACCGAGCTGGCCCGTTGGCTCGTCGCCCACGGGAGCGACGGGCTCGTCCTGAGCGGCTCCACCGGCGAGAGCGCGGTGCTGACCGACGACGAGAAGGTCGCCTTGTGGGAGGCCGTCGCCGGCGCGGTGAGCGTGCCGGTGATCGCGGGGACGGGATCCAACGACACCGCCCACTCGCTGGAGATGACGCGGCGCGCCGTCGCCTGCGGGGTGGACGCCGTCCTGCTCGTCACGCCGTATTACAACCGGCCGTCGCAGGCGGGCATCCTCGAGCACTTCCGGGTCTGCGCCGAGGCGGCGGGGAAGCTGCCGGTGATGCTCTACGACATCCCCGTGCGGTCGGGACGCCGGATCGCGATCGACACCATGCTCCGACTGGCCCGCGAGGTGCGCAACATCGTCGCGCTCAAGGACGCGGCGGCCGACCCGCCCACGACGTCGCACCTGATCGCGCAGGCGCCCGCGGGCTTCGAGGTTTACAGCGGCGACGACGTCATGACCTTGCCGTTCCTCGCCGTCGGTGCAATCGGGCTCGTGAGCGTGGCGGCCCACTGGGTGGGACCGCAGATCGGCCGGATGATCGACGCCTTCCTGTCCGGCGACCTCGCCACCGCGATCGCCGGCAACGCGGAACTGCTCGACTCCTTCGACTTCGAGTCGACGCCCGAGTTCCCGAACCCGCTTCCGGCCAAGGCGGTCATGCGCGCCCTGGGGCTGCCGGTCGGGCAATGCCGCCTGCCGATGGGTCCGTCGACCCCGGAGCTCGACGCCCAGGCGGCCAAGGTCCTGGCGGCCGTCGGTCCGCCGGACGTCACGGTCGCCCCGCTTGGCTGACGGGGCCGACAGGGCCAACAACCAGCGCGGCACCAAGGGGGGCAACCAGCGCGGCACCAAGGGAGGCAGGCCGAAGCCCGTCCGGGTCGTCTTCCTCGGCGGCCTCGGCGAGATCGGCCGCAACTGTGCCTGCATCGAGGTGGAGGGACGCATCGTCGTCCTCGACTGCGGGATCATGTTCCCCGATCCGGACATGCCGGGGATCGACCTGGTCCTCCCCGAATTCACCTACCTGCACGAGCGCGCGGACAGGGTCGACGGCATCGTGCTCACCCATGGGCACGAGGACCACACCGGAGGGCTGGCGTACCTCCTGCGCGAGCTGCGCGCACCCATCTACGGCTCCGAGCTGACCGTCGGGCTGGCCCGGCACCGGGTCGAGGAGGCGGGCCTCGCGGACCAGACCCGTTTCGTCGTCGTGCGCGACGGCGAGCGCGTGCGCGTCGGTGCCTGCGACGTCGAGTTCATCCCGGTGACGCACTCGGTGCCCGAGTCGATGGCCATTGCGTTCCACACGCCGCAGGGCGTGATCCTGCATTCGGGCGACTTCAAGCTCGACCTCCAACCCGTCGACGGGCGGCGCACCGACCTGGCGCGCATGGGGGAGCTGGCCGAGCGCGAAGGGATCCGCCTCCTCCTGTCCGACTCGACGAACGCTGAGGAGCCCGGGTTCACCGAGTCCGAGTCGTCGGTCGGCCTCGTGCTGCGGCGGGTGTTCGCGGCGCAGACGGGCAAGCGTC
>DATHPK010000282.1:0-11832 GCA_035483935.1 Acidimicrobiales bacterium | reverse complement strand
TGCACCGCGTTGGCGAGGGCAGCGGCCAGAGCAAAGGCGACGGTGACGATCACGTCATGGCTACTGGCCGAGCGCTCTCTGAACCCACTGAAGGATTCTGGGTGCTGGAGACCCTCCGATCCAGTCCACCGCACCATGGAGTGCGACTGAATCGAGCCGAATCTTGCTGACAGAGTCTGCGCATGGCGAGGTGTCCCCACGTTCGGCCCAGAAGGATCGGCCACCGTCGCCACTCGATCTCCGTCCGAGAACTGGCCTGCCTTCTCTGCGGCGGCTACCTGCTGGTTTCTCTCGTGGCCCCGGCTACGGCCCAGGTGCAGAGCGCTGCGTTCGCCTCGGCCACGCCGGCGCCCAGGGCGGAACCCAAGCCGGAAGTCGTCGATGGGGTGCCGCTGATCCCGACCACGAAAACCCAACGAGCCGAGTGTCAGAGCTTTGCCGACCATCTGAAGAGGCCCGTGCCGTGTCCGGGCCTGCTCCCCGATCCCATACCCGTTTCTACGGCGGACGCCGGTGGGCCTTGTCTCCACCAGGTCGGAGCGTTCAGTGAAACATCGTGCGGACCGGCCGGGATCCAACTGGACGGGGACCTCTTCGAGCTCTCACAGGCCAATTTCGAGGTGCCTCCCGGCTACGTCGGTGTGACCTACCAGCAGTACAGCGGAACGATCGTCCCACTGACCTCCATCAGTGGTGGACCGCTCGGTCACTTCGTGTTCATGAGCGGGACCGATCTGCCCTACGTCATGACGCACAAGCGCGGTAAGGGAGCGGTGCCTGTCCCGTCGTACTGCGCGCCCTCGAACCCTGCGAGCCGCATACGTGTCCATGGAAGTGTCGCCGAGTTGTATCAATGTGCTGACTCGCGGACCTCCGCCTTTCAGATCGAGATCGTCACGGGCCACACGTTGCTCGTCTGGAACGATGCGGGCGTTACTTGCGAGGTGAGCTTTCACGGTCACAGCCAGGTCAACGTGGATCTGGATGTGGCTGTGGCGAATGCCACAACCTTGGAGTCCCCCCGGAAGCGGTGATGGGCGGTCCGGACCTAACCCCCGGCCGAACCTCCGAACTCCCCGACGTCGCGGATGTTCCTGTTTCCGATGTCGCGGACGTTGCGCACCATCCGGGGCGCGTGCGCCGCACGCCGGCCCGAGACGTACGACAACCCGCCCAACGCGGCCAAGACCGCCATGGTGGCGTCGCCCTGCGGCAGCGAGAAGGCGACGATCACCGGGATCAGCGAGCCCACGACCCACACGAGCTGCTGGCGCATCCCGAACCGCGCGAACGCACGCCCCTGCGCGGACAACGGGATGTAGCGCTGCGTCATGGAGTCGAAGGAGGGTTGGGCCACAGCGCCGCACAGTCCGACGAAGAAGGCCAACACGACTTGCGCGAACAAGGTGCCCCACACCGCACACCCGAGGGCAGTCGCTGCGATCAGCCACAACGACGACAACAAGAGCTGTTGTTCGGACATGCGCTTGCGCAGCCGGCCCACCAGAACCAACCCGATGATCGCGCCGACACCGGTCCCCGCCAGCACCAGTCCGTACCAGTACAGCCCCACGCCGTGCATTCGGCGCAGGCCGAACGCCAACATGAACGTCATGAAGCCGGTCAACCCCCGGACGATGCACATTGCGGTCAACCCCAACATCACCTCTGGGTTCGCGATGGGCTGCAACGCGATGAGATCCTGTTCCCGAGCCTGTGCCTCCCCCGCCGAGCCGTACTCACGCACTCGGGTCTCCTGATCGGTCCACAGACGTTCAGCACGCCGCCCAGAGATGACGGGCAACCGAGCCGCCGATACGGCCGCGCCGACGAAGACGATCGTCGCGAGCACCAGTACCCCCGGGGAGCCTGTGATCTTGTACAGGATCACACCCGGCACCGACACGACGAACCCAGCCAAGGTGCCGAGCAGGGTCAGCCTCGCGTTCAGTGGCGCATACCCCGCCTGCTCCCCGGTTTCCTCGTCCGGCTCGCTCAGGGCGGCCATCTCGGGCACCAAGGCGCCCTTCGTCACGAGATACAGCTTTTGGAACACGAGCACCAGGAACGCCAAGGGGAACAGCAACAGTCCCTTGATATGCATCGCCATCAGGGGGCACAGCACGGCCTGTCCCACCGCTGACGCGACGCACATCGCACGCCGGGCCCCCCGTGACCGGTCGATCAGCGGCCCCAGCAAGGGCGACACGATGGCGAATGGTGCCAGCGTGAACAGGAGGTACAGCAGCACCTTGTGATCAGCCGCGTTCGGCGAGATCGAGAAGAACAACGACCCCGCCAGTGAGATCGTGACGAGCGTCCCCCCGCCGAGCATCGCGCATTGCACCAGCGACAGCCGGCCGATCGGATGTGACTGATCGAACAGGTCACGGCGCGCCTGGCGCGCCATGTCCTTGAACTGCTCGACCCTGGCGGACATGGCCACGGAGCCAATGTACGGTGTGCCGTGACCGTCCACGCGTACGTCCTGATCCAGACGGATATCGGCAAGGCGGCGCACGTGGCCGACCAGCTGGACGGCATCGACGGCGTGGCCCTTTCCGAGGCCGTGACGGGCCCCTACGACGTCATCGCCCGGGTCGAGGCACCCTCCATGAACGACCTCGGACGCATGGTCGTCCGGGACATCCAGCAGATCGAGGGCATCACTCGCACGATCACCTGCCCGATCGTCCGTCTCTGACCTCCTCGCGACGCCCCCGTGCGGCGCTTCGGGCGAGCCTGCTCTCGAAGCATCGTCGGGTCGCGTGCGGCGGTATATACGGAGAATTCGGCGACTCGCGCGGGTGTATACGGTGCTCTACCTTCGCCATATACACCCGGACGCGACGGCTCGTCTCTCGCGTATGCAATCGCCGTAGAGGCTCCGGGTTGTGCTCGTATTCGATCTCGCGCGAGAAACCGATGTTTTCGCATACACCGCCGTGAGGGTGCTCGCCGATGGCGTCCGCTCTCGCACGGGAACTTGCTCTACGCGCCTTGCAGCTTCCGAAAATCGGACTGTTCCACAGGGGTTGACCGCGGGTGCATTGAGTCTCCGAGACGTCAGTGACGACATTGCTGCGAATGTACAAATCCACGATTCTTCGCGAGGCAACTGGGTAGGGACTTGGCTCTAAAGGTTCCCGACCCCCCCGACTCAGGAGCTTTCGCCAATGCCTTCCGCCGTGGCGCGGCGTGGCCGTGCCATCGGGCTGGTGCCGATCCTGCTGGTCGCCGTCTGCGCCGTCGCTGCCTTCCAGATCGCCGGCCTCAACCACGCGGCCGGTGGCCGTTCAGACGCAGGGCCATCAGTTGCCACCGCGTTCGACCGAACATCGAACCATTCGGACCCGGATCCGGATCCGATAACGACGACTACATCAACGATGCCGCCAAGCACGACCACGACCACGACCTCCACCACGGCGGCGCCACCGGCCGCGCCGCCACCGCCAGCGCCACCGCCCTCCACACCGGCGACCACTTCTGCGGCGCCAGCACCGCCACCGGTACAGGAGGCAGCGGCGCCGGGATCGGTTCCGGCGGCAGGACAAGCCTCGGCATGGGGGTGCGTGGCTGCAGTGGCCTATCTGGCGGTCTACGCCTATCCAGGTTTCAGGTTCGAATGTCCGGGCAACGCCTTGGGACGCGAGGGCATGACGTGTGTCAACCAGGCGGGCGTGTGCCCGAACGAAGAGATCATTGCGATCGCCGATGCGTGTCCGGCGGTCTACATGAACGAGGCTTCGAACTCGTGGGTGTTGGAGGGCAAGTCGACCGCACCGATCGATCCGTACGGGTCGTGCTGAGATCTCCGCTCCCCGGCACCAGCGGCGCTAGCTGAGCGCCCCCGACTCGCGAAGCTTCTTCACTGCATCCTCGGTCACGCCCCACTCGACCAGCGCGGAGATCGTGTCCGCGCCGGGAGGCGAGGGCGGCTTGGAGATGGCTGACGGCGTGCGTGAGAAGCGGGGCGCGGGTGCAGGTTGCACCGTGCCGTTTACCTCGACGAATGTCGAGCGCGCCACGTTGTGCGGATGAAGGTGCGCCTCCCACGGCGACAGCACAGGGACGACGCAGGCGTCTGTGCCGTCGAAGATCGCGGACCACTCGTCGCGAGTCTTGGACTTGAAGATCTCGCCGAAACGCGTCTTCATCGCCGGCCACTGGTCGCGGGACATCTGCGAAGGGAAGGAAGAGTCCCCTTCAAGTCCGAGGCCACGGATCAGCTCCGCGTAGAACTGCGACTCGATGCCGCCGACCGCCATCCACTTGCCGTCAGCGGTCTCGTAGACCTCGTAGAACGGGGCACCGGTGTCGAGCATGTTCGCACCACGCTCGTCGTTCCAGAGCCCATGGCGGTGGAAGGCGTGGATCATCGTCATCAGGGAGGCGGCGCCGTCGACCATCGCCGCGTCGACGACCTGACCCTCACCCGACCGCGCCGCTTCCAGCAGGGCGGCCACCATGCCGAACGCCAGCAGCATGCCACCGCCACCGAAGTCGCCGACCAGGTTCAACGGAGGGACGGGCGCCGAGTCGGCGCGGCCGAGGGACCACAGCGCGCCACCGATGGCGATGTAGTCGATGTCGTGCCCGGCCATCGAGGCCATCGGCCCGTCCTGGCCCCAGCCCGTCATGCGGCCGTACACCAGGCGCTTGTTGCGGGCGAAGCAGTCCTCGGGTCCGACGCCGAGGCGCTCTGCGACCCCGGGCCGGAATCCTTCGATCAGCCCGTCGGCCTGCTCGACGAGCCCGAGTACCAGCTCGAGGGCATCGGGATTCTTGAGGTCGATTCCGACCGACGATCGGGACCGGTTCAGCAGATCCCAGTACGACCCGGCACCGGATTTGGCGAACTCCTCCCCCGCCTCCACCGCACCGGCGGGTGCCCGCTCGAGGCGCAACACCTGGGCGCCGGCATCGGCCAGCATCATGCAGGTGAAGGGTGCCGGCCCGATTCCTGCCAGCTCGATGATCTTGATCCCGCTGAGCGGGCCACTACGCGTTCCCTCGGCCATCGGAGGATCGTGACCCGGGCTGCCCGCAGCGGTCAAGCCCGCAATTTGGATTCGCAGCACGCACCTGAGCCCCGCCGAGGGTGCCGCCTGCGTCAAGCTGGCACACGTGCCCAAAGCCCGTGCGCCCGGACGAGTCACCATCATTGGTGACCACACCGACTACAACGGCGGGCTTTCGCTGCCCATGGCCATCGATCTGACTACCGAGGTCACATTCAACCCGAAGCCCGGAAGCTTCCTCGTCGGCGTCGAGTCGGATCAGTTCCCGGACGAACCGCTCGAGATCGCGCTCGACACGGACGGCACGGTGGCCTGGGGCGTGGTGGCCGCACACTCGCACCTCGTCTCGGCCCTGCTGCGCGTGCAGCGCCCGAGCGCAGGCGGGGCAGTACGGGTGACCAGCACACTGCCGGTGGGCGCAGGCCTGTCATCGAGCGCGGCCTTCTCTGTGGCCCTGCTGCTGGCGCTCGGCCACAGCGACGACCCGCTCGCGCTCGCGCACACCTGCCAAGAAGCGGAGCGCCTGGCCGGCTCGCACGTCGGGCTTCTCGATCCGCTCGCCATCGCCGGTGCTCAGGAGGGCCACGCACAGCACATCGACTTCCACACGCTCGAGACATTCGAGGTGGCAATCCCGGACGAGGCGCAGTTCGTCATCGTGCACAGCGAATCGCCGCGCCTCCTCGTGGAGTCGCCGTATGCGACACGGCGAGCGGAATGCGAACGAGCGGCGCAGGTGCTCGGCCGGCCCCTCGGGCTCTGCACGTTGGGAGACCTCAGCGAGTTGAGCGATCCCGTCCTACGCCGCCGGGCGCGCCACGTGGTCACGGAGTGCGCACGCGTGAAGGACGCGGAGCAAGCACTGGCTCGGGGCAACCTCGGCGCTCTCGGCGAGATCATGACCGAGGGCCACCGCAGCCTGGCCGACGACTACCGGGTCTCGGTGCCCGCAGTGGACGAACTCGTCGAGAAGCTGCTGGCGCAGCCGGGAGTCCTCGGCGCGCGCATGACGGGCGGCGGGTTCGGAGGATGCGTCATCGCCCTGTGCACCGGCGATTCCCCGGCGTTGGATCCGATGACCCACTCGCCGGGACGGTCCTGGCGGATCAGCCCGGCTGGTCCCGCAGAGCTGCTTGTGACGTAGCGACGAGCGCGTCGAGCACGGCGAGGGCGCGCCCGCTGTCGATGGACTGGCGCGCCAGGGTGAGGCCCGAAGCGAGGTCGTCGACTCGGCCGGCGACCATCAGGGCAGCGGCGGCGTTGAGGATGCCGATGTCGCGGCGGGCGCCTGTCTCGCCCTCGAGCACCGAGCGGATCACCTTCGCGTTGAAGGCGGCGTCGCCACCCTTGAGATCGGCCATGGTGGCCGGCGTGAGGCCGAGATCGGTGGGGTCGACACGCCACTCGGAGACCTCGAAGCCGGCGTCGGGCGCGGCGGGGTCGGCGCGGACCTCGAGCACGGAGGCGGGCGACGTCACGCTGAGCTCGTCGAGGCCGTCGTCGGCGTGGATGATGAAGGAGCGGCGGCTCCCGGTGGCTCCGAAGACGCCGGCCATGATCGGGGCCATGGCGGGGTCGGACACGCCGACGAGTTGGTATCGAGTGCGGGCGGGGTTGGTGAGCGGCCCGAGATAGTTGAAGACCGTGGGCACGCCGAGCTCCTTGCGCACGGGGCCGACGAAGCGCATGGCGGGGTGGAAACGCTGCGCGAAGCAGAACCCCATGCCGGCGGTGCGGACGCATTCGGCGACGCCTTCGGGACCGATCTCGATCGCGACGCCGAGCGCCTCGAGCACGTCCGCCGTGCCGACGGCCGACGACGCGGCGCGATTGCCGTGCTTGCACACGGGCACGCCACAGCCGGCGGTGATGAAGGACGCAAGGGTGGTGACGTTGATCGACGCCAACCGGTCGCCGCCCGTGCCGACGAGGTCGACGACCACCGTGTCGTCGGGCAGCCCCAACGGGCACGGCACGGCGACGTCGACCATGGCCCGGGCCAGGCCTGTGACCTCCTCGGCCGTCTCGCCCTTCGCGTGCAGCAGCGTGAGGAATGCGCCGACCTGGGCCGGCGTGGCCTCGCCGGCGAACACGACGCGCATGGTGGCCTCGGCCTGCGCCGCGGTGAGCGGCTCACGGCGCGAGAGCGTGGCCAGGACGTCGGGCCAGCCGGCGAACTCGGCGTCGCTCATGACGGGCTCACGGCTTCACGGGCTGACGAGCGGCCGGCGCACTGACTCAGTCCCACCACAGGTCGTGGTCGAGGACGCCGCGGGCGATCAGGCCGAGTTGGACCTGGGACGTGCCCTCGACGATGGTCAGCTGCTTGGCGTCGCGGTACCACTGCTCGGTGGGGTGGTCCTCCATGTAGCCGGCGGCGCCCAACAGCTGGACGGCCAGCGACGAGGCCCGCACGGCGAGCTCGGTGGCGTGGTACTTCGCCATCGAGAGGTACGGCACGTACTCCTTGGTGAACTTGCCGGCATCGGCCATGACGGCGGCCCGGTAGGTGAGCAAGCGGGCGGCCTCTATGTCCACCGCGCACTTTGCGATCTCCCATTGGATCCCCTGGAAGTCCGCGATCGTCTTGCCGAACGCCGCGCGCTGCTGCACGTACTCGGTGGCGTACATGAGCGCGCCCTCGGCGAGGCCGATGCCGCGGGCGGCGACGATCGGGCGCATCGCGTTCAGGCCGAGCATGGCAAGGCGGAAACCGCCGACCTCGCCGATGACGTTCTCGGCGGGGACGTGGACGTCGGTCAGGACGAGCTCGCCGGTGTCGACGCCGCGCACGCCCATCTTGTGGTCGGTGCGACCGACCTCGACGCCGTCCCAGTTGCGCTCGACGATGAACGCCGTGACGGAGTCATGGGCCCGGCTCGTCGGCTCGGAGGTCTTGGCGAAGACCGTGTACCAGTCCGCCTCGCGCACCCCCGACATCCAGCACTTGGTGCCGTTCAGGACCCAGCCACCGGCAGCGCCCACCCCTTCGTCGGGCACCGCCCGGGTGCGTATCCCCATCACGTCGCTGCCGGCCTGGGGTTCGGAGAGCCCGAAGGCCGCCCGCAGCGACCCGTCGCAGATGCCGGGCAGGTACTGCTTCTTCTGTTCCTCGGTGCCGGCGATCATGACGGGGCCCGTGGGCAGGCGCGTCAGTAAGAGCATCAATGCCGCAGTGTTCGAGTACTTGGCCACCTCTTCGATCGCAATCGCGAGGCCCAGGATCCCCGCCCCCGAGCCGCCGTACTCGGGCGGGATGCAGAGGCCGAGCAACCCGGCGTCGCGGAAGGCGTCGAAAATGTCGGCCGGGTAGGCGCTCTCCTTGTCGATGGCCCGCGCGCGGGGCTTCACCTTGTCCTGGGCGAGACGTCGAACCGAGGCCTGCAACTCGGCCAGTTCGTCGGAAAGGTCGAAATGCACGGGCGCAGGCTATCGAACCCTCCGGACAGGTATTTTCTGACTCTTGACCCCGATTGCACCCGAGCCGCCCGAGAGTGTCGGCACCCCGGACGAGATCCCGGAAGACGCCGCCACCGAGGCGGTCGCGTCGGGAGGCCCGTCGCGCGCCGACCTCCAGGCCCAGCTGCGCCAGACGCACAAGGCGGAGCAAAAGGAGGCGCGGAAGGAAGCCAAGCGCAAGCACCGCTGGCGCCGTCGCAGCATCTGGGCGCTGTGCACGATCGTGGTGCTGGCCGGCCTCGGGGTGGGCGGCATCTACTTCTACGCCCAGTACCGCTACGACCAGATCAAGAAGATCCATTCCCGGCACCTGGTGACCCAATCGGCCGATCCGTTGAAGCCGTTCAATGTGCTGCTCGTCGGCTCCGACTCGCGCGCCTTCGTCGGCAACAACTCGACCCTGTCCAACGAGATCGGAAACGAAGGAAATGCCGGGGGGCAACGGAGCGACGTGACCATGGTCGCCCGCTTCAACCCCGGCGCCAAGACCGTGACGGTCCTGTCCATCCCCCGTGACCTGTGGGTCGACATCCCCGGCAACGACAGCGGCATCTCGGGCATGAACCGGATCAACGCGGCCTACGACTCTGGTCCGGACCTGCTCATCCAGACGATCGAGAAGGACCTCGGCATCCAGATCAACCACTACATCGCCGTCAACTTCCCCGGCTTCACGGACATGGTCAACGCGCTGGGCGGCATCACCATGGACTTCCCCACTGCGGTCAAGGACGCCTACACCGGCCTCGACGTGACCCAGACGGGCTGCCAGACGGTGAACGGCGTTGTCGCGCTCCAGCTCGTGCGCAGCCGCCACCTCTTCTACAGGAACTCGAACGGCTACTGGGAGGGCGACGGGCTGTCGGACTTCAGCCGCATCCAGCGCCAGGACGCGTTCTTCCGGGCCGTGCTCGCGAAGGTCAACGCGTCCATCACCGACCCCTTCGCCATCAACTCGTTCATCGGCGCGTCCGTCGGCAACCTCACGATCGACGACACCTTGTCCGAGAGCGAGCTCTTCCACATCGCCGAGGACTTCCGGGGCCTGCAGTCGTCACACCTCGTCACCGAGACACTGCCGGTGACGTCGTTCGTCACCGACGGCGGCGCCGACGTGCTCCAGATGGCCCAGCCCTACGCCCTGAGCATGATCGGCGCGTTCAATGCCATCGGCACCGGCCCGCCCGTCGTGCCCGTCGTGCACACCGCCAAGGGAGGGAAGGGCACCCCCACCACGACGACCACGACGCTCCCCCACGGCCAGGTGAACGTCGACGTCCTCAACGCCTCGAGCGACCAGGCCGGTGGGCTCGCGGGACTCGTGTCCTCGACGCTTCGCCTCGACGGCTTCACGATCGGCGCGGTCGCGAACGCTTCGAGCCCGCTGAGCGGCACCAGCTCCGAGATCCTCTACGGCCCCGCCGGCCTCCAGTCCGCGCAGACAGTGAACGCCGAGCTGCGTGGCCCGGTGACGCTGGTGGCGGACCCGGGTCTCAGCGGCTCCACGGTCCAGTTGCTCGTCGCGGGGACGTCGCTCATCGTCTCGACGCCCTCCAACCCGGGCCACCCCGGTAGCTCCGGCACGGCCACGACGGTTCCGACCGGGCCGACGACGACCACGACGACGACGATCCCGTCCGACGTCTACACGAACACCCAGAAGGAGCCGTGGAACCCGTTCCCCTGCACCCTGGGCGCGACAACGACGGCGTCGCCCAAGACGCCGACCACGGTGAAGGGGAAGGCGAAGAAGTAGGCGGAGAGCGACCGGTCAGGCCGACTTGCGCCGCTGGCGCACGATCCGCCGGCGCTCCCGCTCGGTCGTGCCGCCCCAGACACCCTCACGCTCGCGGTGGGCCAGAGCGTGCTCGAGGCACAGCTGGCGAACCGGGCATTCGGCGCAAACAGCCTTGGCCTCGGCCGCGTCGGCCTCGTCCTCGGTGGCCGGGTAGAAGACCTCGACATCGAGGCCCCGGCAGGCGGCTTGCTTGCGCCACAGGGTGGCGGTCATCGGGAACACTTCCTCATGGTGAACGGCGGATATTGACATTCGCCCTGTTCGGAGGCCCTTTCGGTCCGGAGACCGAAGGCATCAGCTCCGAATTCGGCGAACGAAGAGTATGGCCCAATTGTCGAGCGTCTGTAAAGAGTGGCGCACAGAATTGTCCCAGCTCAGGCGATGGATAGAGGCTTTGTTGTCCCCAGCAGGTCTCCGAGGAGCTCCTCCCTGACCGCCGGCGCCAGCACGGCCCGGGCCGGGTAGGCCGGATGCTCGGAGACCAGCGCCACCTCGGAGGCCGTGCGGAAGGCCTCCACCTGCTCGTCTGCGAACGGGAATCGGAGGTAGTGGACGGCCGGCGTGATCTCCTCCCGGGAGAGGGCGTCCGCATGCCCGGCCTCAGGCACGCTCAGGACCACGTCGCCGTCCATCGCCACGCCGAGCCGGGTCTCGATCCCCACGAGCTTGGGCAGCCACTCCCTCAGGTCGGGCTCCGACGTCAGTTCGATCAACAGGGTGGCGGACAGCTCGCCCGGCGCGGGCAGCAACTTGTTGTAGATGTCGAGCTCGGTCTGGATCCCCTCGTCGCTGATGATCTTCTCCACCCGCGCCATCTCCTGGACCTGGAAGCGCACGGTGTCGAGACACTCGAACACGAGGGTCATGATCGGCCCGAGCGCGACGCGGCGGTTCTTCTTCATCGCGATGACCTTGGCCCGGTAGTCGCCGCGCACCCGCTCATAGGCGCGCAGGTCCAGGACGTCGTCGAGCGTCAGGCCCTGCACCGCAGCGCCGCCCACGTCGCGTTCGGCGATCCCGTCAGGCGTCGAGCGCCTCCAGGCCCTTGGTGAAGCGGCCCGCGTGCGACTTCTCGGCGCGGGCGAGCGTCTCGAGCCACTCGGCGACCTCGTCGAAGCCCTCGTCGCGGGCCGTCTTGGCAAAGCCGGGGTACATCTCGGTGTACTCGTAGGTCTCCCCCTCGATGGCCGACTTGAGGTTGTCCGAGGTGGCACCGATCGGCACGCCGGTGACGGGGTCGCCCGTCTCGCGCAGGAAGTCGAAGTGGCCGAATGCGTGACCCGTCTCACCCTCGGCGACGGAGCGGAACAGCGCGGCGACGTCCGGGTAGCCCTCCACGTCGGCCTTCTGGGCGAAATACAGGTAGCGGCGGTTGGCCTGGCTCTCGCCGGCGAACGCCGTCTTGAGGTTGTCCTCGGTCTTGCTCCCCTTCAGTGCTGGCATGGCTGGTTCGTACCTTTCTCTTTCTCTGATTTCTCGGTGATCTGCTTACTACGACAGCTGTTTCGTCGCCTTCAGGGCGGGCGCCGTCCGGCACTCGTCGCAGAGGCC
>DATHPK010000281.1:0-4836 GCA_035483935.1 Acidimicrobiales bacterium | reverse complement strand
ACCATCATGTTGGAGCAGAACTTCCGCTCCACCCAGACGATCCTCGATGCGGCCAACGCCGTCATCGCCAACAACATCGGGCGCCAGCCCAAGGAGCTCTTCACCGTCGGCGACACCGGCGGGCCGGTCACGCGCTACCGCGCCGAGGACGAGCGCGACGAGGCGAACTGGGTCTCGAGTGAGATCCTGCGGTTGCACGCCTCCGAGGGGCTCACGTGGGGCGACGTCGCCGTCTTCTACCGCACCAACGCGCAGTCGCTCCCGCTCGAGACGTCCATGAAGTTCAGCGGCATCCCCTACAAGGTCGTCGGTGGCGCCAAGTTCTACGACCGTCGCGAGATCAAGGACGTGCTGGCGTACATCCGCGTCTTGGCCAACCCCGACGACGAGGTCTCGGCGCGCCGCATCGTCAACGTCCCCAAGCGCGGCATCGGCGACGCCTCGGTGACGCGACTGGCGGCCTGGGCCCAGGTCGAGGGCGTCCCGTTCTCAG
Source organism: Acidimicrobiales bacterium (assembly GCA_035483935.1). GTDB lineage: Bacteria > Actinomycetota > Acidimicrobiia > Acidimicrobiales > RAAP-2 > Bog-473. Next base: position 4,343 of record DATHPK010000281.1, on the reverse strand, counting down.
CGGCGATCGAACGGGCCGAGGACGCGGGCCTGTCGGGCAGGGCGCTCAAGGGCGCCGAGCAGCTGTCGAAGGTCCTGGGTGAGCTGCGCCCGCTGGTGGACACGATCAACCCTGCCGACTTCGTCCAGCTTGTGGCCGACCGCACCGGCTACCTGGCCGAGCTGGTCGCCGAGCACACGCACGAGGCGGACGGCCGGATAGAGAACCTGGCCGAGTTGGCCACGCAGGCCGGCGACTTCGACGACGTGATGGGGTTCCTCGAGACGGTGGCGCTCGTGGCCGACTCCGACGAGCTCGAGTCCGACGGGTCGAAGGTCTCGTTGATGACGCTGCACACCGCGAAGGGCCTCGAATACCCGTCGGTCTTCGTGGTCGGACTTGAGGAGGGGATCTTCCCCCACTTCCGCGCGCTGGCCGAGCCGATCGAGCTCGAGGAGGAGCGCCGCCTCTTCTACGTCGGCATCACCCGGGCGCGGCGGCACCTCGCCATCTCGCACGCCTGGTCCCGCACGACCTGGGGGCGCACCCAGCCGGCGATGCCGAGCCGTTTCGTCACAGAGCTACCCGCGCATCTGGTCGAGGACGTCGGGCTGGGGTCGCCGCGGCGCGGCACCGGCTATGACTCGGTGTCGGGCGAGGAACACCTGGCGGGTGCGACGTTCTCGCCGGCGGTGCCGCTGGCGGCAAAGGCCGGCGCGGCCAAGGCCAAGGGCCGCGGGAGCACCGGGGCCGAGGACCTCGAGCTGGTGGCGGGCGACGAGGTCGTCCACGAGCACTGGGGCCGCGGCGTCGTGATCAGCTCGAAGGGGGAGGGGTCACGGGCCCAGGCGACCGTCGACTTCGACTCGGTGGGGAAGAAGAACCTGCTGCTCTCGGCCACACCCCTGCGCCGGGCCTGAACGCGCACCTGGTTCTCCGCTTTCTCCCAGAGTGACGTCACGCTGGGGGCACCCAACCGTCACGTGCCGAACAATTCCAGGTCGCAATATCCGGCTGGCCATTGTCGTCCCCCTGAGCCGTCCTTAACGTTCGATCACGGCCGGATCCCCCCGGCCGGAGACCTCCCCACCCAGAGGGAGAGCCTGAACAAAAGGAGGGCAACACCATGAGGAAGGTCATCGTCAGACTGCTCACCGGAGGAGCGGTCGTCGCCGCCGCGGCCGCTGGAGCGATCATCATTCCCGCTGTGGCCACCGGCACCATCCCCAACAGCGGGGTGATCAACGCGTGCTACGTCAAGAGCGGTAGTCCTCTCCTCGTGATCGATGCATCGGTCCGGGGTTGCGCCAAGAACCAGACAGCACTCTCGTGGAACGTTGCCGGACAACAGGGACCGGCGGGACCCACCGGCCCGCAGGGACCGACCGGCCCGCAGGGACCAACCGGGCCACAAGGATCAACCGGTCCCCAGGGACCGCAGGGACCCGCCGGAACGACCAGCCTCTATGACGCCAATGCACCCGGAGGTCAGCAACTGTCCGGTCAAACCCCGCTCGCCCGCTTCTTCCTGCCCGCCGGGTCCTTCCTGGTCCAGGCCACCGGCTACGTGAACGACGTGTCCAACGACGCCGCGGAGACGTGCGAGCTGATCCAGGGCAACACGACGTTCCAGAGCGAGGAGATCGACACGTTCGGCACGCTCGGGAGCATCACGATCTCGCAGCGAGACAGCAGCGCGCCGTTCAGCTTGTCTGCGCCGCTGACGTTGAGCGCTCTCACGTCGGTCGAGGTGGACTGCTCGTCGGACGACGACCCGAACGCCTCGGCGGACAACGTCAACCTCAGCGCGCTTCCCGTCGGCTCGATCACGCCCTGAACCATCCGTTGGGCGGCGGCGTGGCGACGAGATCGCTGGGCGACCTTCGGGTTCCAAGGATCCGACGATCGCCCCGGACGACGATCTCATCGCCGCGCTCCGCCGTCCTGCTCCAGCCATGCCCATAGATCGGGTCGCTGGTCGCTCCTTCGATTTCGGGCCAAGTTCCTGGCGTGTTCGGTACCCTTCGCGTTGAGAATCGAATTCGATCCCTGGCTGTCGCGGCGAAGGACCTCCCGGCGGGGATCGACGAACTGGAAGGAGCCTCGATGGGTGACAAGTCGATCGAAGCGGGCGCCTGGATGCTGGAACACGGTCACCGCGCGTTGCTCAAGCTCAGCGGGGGCCGCTACCCCAAGAAGGTCGCCGGCATGCAGCCCGTAGAGCTCACGACCATCGGGCGCAAGACCGGACAGCGTCGCGGCACGCTGCTCACGTCGCCCATCTACGGCGAGGACCGGGTCGTACTGGTGGCGTCCAAGGGCGGACACTCCGAGGACCCCATCTGGTACAAGAACCTGGTCGCCAACCCCGACGTCGAGATCACCGTTGCCGATCGCACCCGCAAGATGCGCGCCCGCACCGCAACACCCGACGAGAAGACGACGTTGTGGCCCGAGCTGGTCAAGGTCTACAAGGGCTACGACTCCTACCAGCGCAACACGACCCGGGACATCCCCGTCGTGATCTGCGAGCCGTCCCCGGCCTGAGCACGATTCGCTAGAACCCACACCTGCCGATCCCGACGATTCGACGATCTCGCCGGCTGCTTCGGCCAGCCGCGGGTCGGTCGTGACCAACGACGCGCCCAGCGAGCGAGCCACCTCGACGCAGAGCGCGTCCTTCACGCCCAGCTCGTGTCGCCGTGGCCAGGCGCCCTCGAGCACTTCGGACACAGGATGCCGCTCGATCGGCGCCGCCGCCAACGTGCGGAGATGCGTCTCGCACGCCTCCGCTCCCAGCGCGCCATCCCGCTCGAGCCCATGCAGGCCCGACAGCACCTCCGCCTCGACGTGCGCCGAGATGTGCAACAAAGGCGCCGGCCACCCGCGGCTCGACCAGGATGCCGTAGTCCCGGGCGACCACCAGGTCCAGGAGTGCCGCGGCGTCGAGCACGACGTGCTGCCGGTTCACGGGTCGATCCCCGCGGTCAGCCAGCCCGCAGCACGCCCACGACTGCGTCGTGCGAGACGTCCTGCATGCGCTGGACGGCCACCCGCCGGAGCCACCTCTCGGACTCCCACCGGGCCAACTCACGCCGGAGGGCGACCTGGGTTATCTGGGACAGGTTCACCCCTGCCGCCCGCCAGTCCCGGGCGAACTCCTCTGGCAGATACACGTTCACCCGGGGCATCTACGCACCTCCATACACACATCTGTGGAGGGAACGGTCGCCCTTCTTTCCGAGCGCGGCACGGGCCAGGCGGCCGGATCGAGGATTCGTCGGGCCGGCGGTCCCCGGGAAAGGGCATTTACCTGCGGTCGGCCGCCCGGTACCTCCGGAACCGTGACGGCGGCCCCCCATCTGGCGCCTGAGCAGGGCCGTCCGTATCCTTGGACTCCGATGAAGCGTCCCTACAGGGTGGTCGTGGCCAAGCCCGGTCTCGACGGCCATGACCGTGGGGCCAAGGTCATCGCCCGGGCCCTGCGCGACAGCGGGTTCGAGGTGGTCTACACGGGGCTCCACCAGACGCCCGAGCAGGTGGTGCAGGCCGTTGTGCAGGAGGACGCCGACGCCGTCGGGCTCTCCCTTCTCTCGGGCGCGCACCTCACTCTGGTGCCAAAGGTGGTCAAGTTGCTGGCGGACGCCGGTCGTGGTGATGTGCTGGTGATCGTCGGCGGCATCATCCCCGAGGCCGACATCCCCGCCTTGAAGGCCGAGGGAGTGGCGCAGGTCTTCACCCCGGGTGCGCACCTCGACGCGATCGGCTCGTGGCTGGGCGAGGCGCTCGACGCACGCGAGGAGGCCCTCCAGGGCTGATGCATCTTCGGGCGTCCCTTGGGCGCCACTTCGGACCCGTCCGCATCTTCGAATCCCGAAGTCCGGCCGCGAAACTGGCGACATCGATCGCACAACGAAACAGGCACAAAGGAGACAGCATTCAAAGTGGACCTCTACGAGTACCAGGGCAAGCAGTACTTCGCCCGCTTCGGCATTCCCGTGTCACCCGGCGGGGTGGCCGACACGGTCGACGAGGCTGTCACCCAGGCCGAGGCCGCCGGGTATCCGGTGGTCATCAAGGCCCAGGTGAAGGTCGGTGGCCGCGGCAAGGCCGGCGGCGTGAAGCTGGCCAAGGACGCCGACGAGGTGCGCCTCCACGCCGGCAACATCCTCGGTCTCGACATCAAGGGCCACGTCGTGAGGCGGCTGTGGGTTGAGCACGCGTCGGACATTGCGAAGGAGTACTACGCCAGCTTTACCCTCGACCGCCCGGCCAAGCTCCACCTGGGCATGCTCTCGGCGGAAGGCGGCGTCGAGATCGAAGAGGTGGCGGAGACCAACCCCGAGGCCATCGCCAAGATCCAC
>DATHPK010000280.1:0-14166 GCA_035483935.1 Acidimicrobiales bacterium | reverse complement strand
AAGTCCTTGGGCGCGCCGGGACCCGGGAACGTGCCGCGGTCGAACGGGGCGAACATGGTGTCGGCGGCCGCCTCGACGGCCGGGAGCAGCCCGAGCTCGTCGTCACGCACGAGCCGGACGGAGCTGTCGGCGTGCACTGGTCCGACGGTAGCGTGAGCGCCCGTGCGTGCCGTCGTCTGCAACGAGCTCGGGCCCCCGTCACTGCTCCGAGTCGAGGAACGACCGGATCCAGAGGCGCGGCCGGGACAGGTCGTCGTCGACGTGGAGGCGGCGGGCGTCAATTACGTCGATGCGTTGTTCGTGGCGGGGCAGTACCAGATCAAGCCTGCCGTGCCCTTCGTGCCGGGGACCGAGGCCGCAGGGACGGTGTCCGCCGTGGGCGACGGCGTCGAACGTGTGGCGGTGGGCCAGCGGGTCCTGGTCTCGTCGGGGTTGGGCGGGTTCGCCAGCAAGCTGGCCGCGGCCGCGACGGCGGTAACGGTGCTGCCCGATGCGCTCGACTCGGCCCGGGCGGCGACGTTCACCCAGAGCTACTCGACGTGCCTGTACGCGCTGCGCGAGCGGGCGGCGGCGCAGGCCGGCGAGAGCGTGCTGGTGCTCGGTGCCGGCGGCGGGGTCGGGCTCGCGGCGATCGGCGTGGCCCGCGCTCTCGGCTGTCGGGTGCTGGGCGTCGCATCGAGCGAGGAGAAGCGGGCGGCCGCCCTCGCGGCAGGGGCCGAGGCGGTCGTCGATCCCGGCGCCGAGCCGGTCAAGGAGGCGGCGCGGTCGTGGGCCGGCGGGACCGGCGTGGACGTCGTGATCGATCCGGTCGGCGGCCCTCTGGCCGAGCCCTCGCTGCGGTCGCTGGGCGACCGCGGGCGCTACTGCGTCATCGGGTTCGCGGCGGGCGAAATCCCCTCGATCCCGCTCAATCAGGTGCTGCTGCGCAACCGGACGGTGGTCGGCATCGACTGGGGCATCTGGGCCATGCAGCACGCGGACGAACAGCGGGCCCTGCTGGGAAACCTGCTCGAGATGGTCGCCGGCGGGCATATCGACCCCGTGCGGCCGAACGAGTACCCGCTCGAGGACGTGGCCCGGGCCCTCGAGGACCTGTTGGGACGGCGGGTGGTGGGGAAGGTCGCGCTGATTCCCTAGGAATCCGGGCCGCCCAATCGGGGCGAGGGCGCGACTTCTGACAGTGCGACCGACATTGTTGTGCGTCCGTTGTCCGCTCTAGGCCTAAAAGACGACTCAATTCTGGGGCCGTTCGCGCCGTCACTTAGGGGATGGGGGAAATAGACGTTTTGTCCAAGGCGGGGTCGGACCCAACCGCCGGTCTGGTTGGGACGAATGGACACGGGGGCGGATTCGGCGAGAGCCAGGCCACCTCTGCTCCGTACCGGATGCCGACGCAGATCCGATGGTTCTTCGCCGTCGTCGCGGCGTTGGTCGTCGCCTTCACGATCTCGCTGATCGTCCGTCCCGTCGGGTCGTACGTCGCATGGGTCGACGGGTGGGGCATCTATTTCCTCGAGATAGCGGTGGGGCTCGCGTGCATCGGTCGCTACTTCGAGCGCTCATGGCGCAACAGCGACCCGATCGGCCGCACCTTCCCCCTCGCTCTCGGCGCAGCATGTGTGTCGTGGGGCATCGGCGACGTCGTCCTCACGTTGCTCGGGGCGGACGCGCCGACACCGTCAGCCGCTGACGGCTTCTACGTCGGCTTCTTCGTTCTCTGCTTCACTGCTCTGGCCGTCCTGATCAGACGCGGCAATCGCAGCTCATTGACCGCAACCGCGCTCGACGGCCTCATCGCCGCGCTCGGAGTGGCGGCCGTCACCGCCGCCTTCGTCGTGAACGCGGTGATCCAGGAGAGTGGCGACGGCCGGCTGGCCGCGGTCACGAACCTCGTCTACCCGCTGGGGGACATCCTGCTGCTCGCGCTCTGCATCGGCGCGTTCAAGGTCCTGCCCAAGGGTTACCGGCCCTTCTTCACCTTGGCCGGGATCGCTTTCGCGACCAACGCTCTCGGTGACGGGTTCAACCTCCTGCAACCGGACAGCCGCTTCGGCTATATCGCCAACGGCGCCGCCTGGCCGATCTCGATCACGCTGTTGACGATCGGGGCCTGGGTGCTGCACGCCGACATCGAGGCGCCGCGGGTGGATCGCGTGCCCGGGTTCACGCTGCCGTCGATCGGCGCGTTGATCGGCCTGGTCGTGTTGTTCTGGTCCAGCGTCGCCCACATCGGCCGGCCTGCCGTCGGCCTGGCGACGGCGACCCTCCTCGTTGCGGGCGTGCGCCTCGTCCTCAGCGCCCGCGAGGTCCACGCGCTCAAGTCGGCGCGCTTCACCTCTCTCATCGACAAGACCTGGGACCTGATCGTCGTGGCCGAGGCGGACCTGCGGGTTGCGTTCATCACCCCCTCGTCCGAGCGTGTCCTCGGTTACCCAGCAGAGGAAGTGGAGGGCAAGGGGTTCAACGAATTGGTTCACCCCGACGACTCTGCGGTCCTCATCGAGAAGCTGACCGGCCTCTCCGAGGAAGAGAGCGACGCGGCGTCGTTCGAGGTTCGCATGCGCCACGCCAACGGCGAGTACCGGGTGATCGCCTGGACGGCCGCGAACCACCTCCACGACGTGTCGGTGAAGGGCTACGTGCTCAACGGCGGGGACGTCACCGACGCACGCCAGGCCGCGGCCGACCTCGTCGCCGCCCGCGACGCCGCGATGGCGGCATCGAAGACGAAGTCCGAGTTCGTGTCGATGATGAGCCACGAGATCAGGACCCCGATGAACGGCGTGATCGGCCTGACCGAACTGCTGCTCGAGACCGAGCTCGACAAGGAGCAGTCGGAGCTCGCCTCCGGCGTCAAGGTCTCGGCCGAGCGCCTGCTCGTCATCATCAACGACATCCTCGACTTCTCCAAGATCGAGGCCGGCAAGCTGGAGATCGAAGAGACGCCGATCGACGTGCACGACGTCGCCGACGACGTCGGGCGCATCCTGGCCTCGATGGCGCACGGCAAGGGCCTCGAGCTCCTCGTGGACGTGCAGCCCGAGGTGCCCGACTCGCTCCTCGGCGACGGCACCCGCATCCAGCAGATCCTGCTCAACTTCGGCTCCAACGCCGTGAAGTTCACCGACGACGGCGAGGTGATGATGCGCGTGAAGGTGCTCCACGAGAACACCGAGCGTGTCGCCCTGCGCTTCGAGGTCTCCGACACGGGGCTCGGCATCGCGCCCGAGGACCAGGAACGGCTGTTCAGTGCGTTCACCCAGGCCGACTCCTCGACCACCCGCAAGTACGGGGGTACCGGTCTGGGGTTGACCATCTGCCGCCAGCTGGTCGAGCTCATGGGCGGAAGGCTCGGCCTGGAGAGCACCCCGGGTGAGGGCTCGACGTTCTGGTTCGAGCTCTCGCTGCGGCGGACGCAGGACGCTCCCGCGAACCGCAAGAGCGGTGACACCCGCACGCTCTCGGGCCAGCGGGCACTGATCGTCGACGACAACGCGACCAACCGGCGGATCCTGCGCCAGCAGCTCCGCTCGTGGGGCGTCGAGGCGGTGGAGGCCGCCGACGGCTTCGAAGCGCTGGAGGTCGCCGCGACCGCCGCCCAGGACGGACGCGCCTTCGACCTCGGAGTGATCGACCTCAACATGCCGGGCATGGACGGCATGGAGCTGGCGAGGGAGCTCAAGGCGACCTCCGCCACCGCGTCGACGATGCTCTTCCTGTTGAGCTCGTCGGGCAACCGGCTCGAGCCGGGCGCCTCCCATCTCACCGGGTTCGCCGCCAGCCTCACGAAGCCGGTCCGCTCCTCCGAGCTCTTCGACTGCCTGATCACCACGATGAACTCGGGCCTGCAGGTCGACGGCCGGAACGAGGTGGCCCCGACCCCGCGCTCGGACGAGGCCGCCGTGGCGCCGGGGGACTTGGGCACCATCCTCCTCGTCGAGGACAACAAGGTGAACCAGATGGTGGGCTCCAAGGTCCTCCAGAACCTGGGGTACCGCTACGAGATCGCCAACAACGGCCTCGAGGCCTTGCGGGCGTTCGAGGCGGGTTCCTCCTACGACGCCGTGCTCATGGACTGCCAGATGCCCGAGATGGACGGCTACGAGGCGACCGAAGCCATCCGCCGCCTTGAGGCCGAAACGGATGGCATGCGCCGCACGCCGATCATCGCCATGACGGCCGCCGCGATGGAGGGCGACCGCGAGGCCTGCCTGGCGGCCGGGATGGACGACTTCATCACGAAACCGGTCCGGCTGGAGATCGTGGCCACCGTCCTGGCGCGCTGGGTGGCGTCGAACGGGCCGTCGCACGACGAGCACCAACTCTCGGTCTCGGGACCCGTCGGGGTGCCCTCATGAGCACGACGACCGACCCTCTCGACCGCGCTCAGATCGACTTGCTCCTGAGCCTCGACGACGGCGCAGGCGATGCCCTCGCCGAGATCGTCGGGGAGTACCGCACCGTCTGCTGGCAGGGCCGCGACGATCTCCGCCGCGGGTTGCGCGAAGGCGACCACACGGCGGTGGCCGGCACGGCCCACTCGCTCAAGGGTGCCAGCGCCAACCTGGGCGCGAACGACCTGGCGCAGGTGTGCGCCGAGTTGGAGATGCACGCCCGCCAGATCGAGCTCGTCGGCTCCGACGAGTTCGCCGACACCGACACGCTCATGGAACGCTTCGAGGCCGAGTTCACCCGGGTGCAGGTCGCATTGATGCTCCTCGTCCCGGAGGGGTGACATGAGGATCCTCGTCGCCGACGACGACCCGACCAGCCGCCTGCTCCTCAAGGCGATGGTGACGAAGCTCGGGCACGAGTGCGTCGTCGCCGAGGACGGCTCGAGCGCCTGGGATGTCCTGGCCTCCGGAGGAATCGACGTCCTGCTCACCGACTGGATGATGCCGGGGGTGGACGGGCCCGAACTCTGCCGGCGGGTGCGCAACGACGTGGGGGGCGGCTACATCTACATCGTCCTGACCACCGGGCTCGACAACCCCGAGGACGTCCTCGAGGGCATGTCCGCCGGTGCCGACGACTACCTCACGAAACCGGTCGACAGATTCGCCGTGCAGACCCGCCTGGTCGCCGCCGAACGAGTGACCGAGCTCCATCACGAGCTGGCCCACACGCAGGAACAACTCGAGCGCGCCAACTTCGAGCTGCTCGAACAGTCGCTCACCGACCAGCTCACGGGGCTGGGGAACCGCCGGCGCATGGACGAGGACCTCGCCCGGGTGCACGCTCGGGCGCTGCGTGTCGGGCGCACGTACGGGATCGCGATCTTCGACATCGACTACTTCAAGCGGTACAACGACCACTACGGGCATGTTGCCGGGGACGGCGCTCTGCGAGATGTGGCCTCCTGCATCGACCTGATCGTCCGCGCCGGCGAGTGCGCCTACCGCTACGGAGGCGAGGAGTTCCTCGTCCTGATGCCCGACTGTGGTCTCGGCGACGTTGTACCGAAGGCGGCGGACCGGATCCGCCAAAGCGTGCTCCTCGCAGCCATCCCCCACGAGGCCCGCCCCGCGGAGCCGCATGTGGTCACGGTCAGCGGTGGCGTGTCGTGCTGGATCCCGGGATCGCAGCTGTCGGCCCGCCAGGTGCTCGAGGAGGCCGATCAGGCGCTGTACGCCGCCAAGACGGCCGGCCGCAACCGGATCTCCGCGGCGCCGTCCGGGGCCGGCGAGGCGCTCCGGGCGATCGGCGCGGTCGAAGGGCCGGACGCCGGACGCCCGCTCGAGGTGTCGGGCTCGGCCTCAGCCGCTCGCGCCTGAGGGATCGGCTGTACCCCGCGCCGGCAGCGACCCATCGGAAACCGCCGGCGACTCACCCGGCGTGAGCTTGATGGTGGTCCGCGGCCGAACCAGGACATCGGCGTTTCGTAGTCGTTTGAGCACGCGGTTCTCCCTGCCGTACGACAGGGGCGAGAAGAGAAGCGTGTCGAGTGGGAACCACAGGCCGACCCACACCAACACCCATCCTCCGGAGTCGAGGATCAGGTTGGCGTTCCCGGTGTTGCCCACGATGCTCCCCTTGATGATCACGAGGACGAAGCCCAGGACCACGATGGGGAACCCGAGCCACAGCGAGAACAATCCGTCGAGGCGGACCGCGCGCCGTTCGCGCCGGTTGTACTCGATCCGATGGTCGCAGTAACGCTCGAGCGTGCGCTCGACCCTCTGCTCCATCCCCTCCGAGATCCGGTGCGCGGGCAGCGCCATATCGATCTGCACCGGACCTCGGGAGCGACCACTCCGCAGGACGCTGATGCAGTACTCCAGCCCGGTCATGAAGTTACGGAATTCGGAGAACAGGTCCGCCGGGGCAAGCACGAACATCTCCTCCGGAGTGGTCAATGACAGCGAGATGATCTGCGGAGATTGCTCGGCCATGCCGGTATGGTCTAGCCGCGTTGCCTGACGCAGGTCCGTCTACTCGTCAAGGGTCACACCGCCCGGCCGACACGCTCCAACACCTCTCCCCGTTCTCAGGAAGGCTCGGGCAGAGGCCCGCCGGCGACCTCGTTGGTGCCGGTGGCCTGGAGCTCGGGCTGGATGTCGTAGCGGGCCTTGGCCGTGTAGGCGACGAGGACGACGACGATCGCAGTGAAGAGGAGCGCCGTCTGCCAGTCGCCGAGGTTGGCGCCGCTGATGTTGTGCGCCTTGCTCAGGTAGTCGGCGAAGGACGCCCCGATCGGGCGGGTGATGACGTAGGCGAACCAGAAGGCGAACACGCTGTTCCAGTTCATGAACTTCCAGCCGACAAACGGGATCAAGATGATGCCGCAGAAGACGGCCGCCGAGGCGAGGTAGCCGAGGTGCAGCGTCGTGGCCGCGAAGTCACCCACGGCCGTGCCGAGGCAGAAGGTGGCGAGGACCACGGCCCAGTAGTACTTCTCCCGGCGGTTGGTGGTGATCGAGTGGATGTCGAGCGTGTGCTCGCTGCGGTTCCACAGGAAGAAGATCCCGGCGAGCACGATCAGCCAGAACAGCGACGTGACGGAGTAGGGCAGGTTGAGCGCGAGGTGCATCGTGTCGGCAACGCCGGTGCCGGCCGTCGCGATCGCCAGGGCGAGGTACCAGTACCTCCACGCGCGGTAGCGACGGGCGCTGAACTGCAAGTACAGCGCGGAGAAGAACAGGAAGATGTCGAGGAAAAAGCCCCACTTGATGTTCTGCTTCAGCCCGATCCAGTCGGAGATCGCCTCGCCGGCGGCCGTCGTGGAGATCTTGACCACCCAGAACAGTGCGGTGACCTCGGGCACCTTGGCGGCAATCGGCTCCGTCTTGAACCATGCGGGCTGGAGGCGCACGCTCGTCGAGCTCCTTCTCGGATCTTGCTGGGGGAAGAACGAGGACCGGGTCGGGTTCCGACGCGGCACCGTTCAGAATGCTAACCCGGGCGTCCAGCAGGGCCCGGGCACGGGTGGCGCCTCGTCAGCCCAGGCCAGGGCCGGTTTTCGGGATCATTTTCCTACCTCGGGATGACGGCGGCGCGCCGAGAAATCATCCTTGCGTCGGACCCGACGCCGGCGCGGATCGGGCGGGGCGGAAGTCGACGGGCTCGCCGTCGTGGGCGGCCGAGCGGTAGGCGGCGTCGACGAGGCGGTGGGCGGCGAGCGCGACTTCGAGGCCGGGCTCCGGGGCCGAGTGGCCGGCGACCGCGTCGACGAAGGCGCGGTCGGCCTCGACGTAGGCGCGGATGGCCAGGCCGACGGCGTCGTCGGCCAACGGGAGGGCATCCACCCATGCCGGCGACGGGCACGCCCGCGTCTCGCTCCCGTCGCTCGTCTGGATGTGCAAGGGACCCCGGAACTCGTCGTCGAGCCACACCATCCCCTCGCGAAAGAAGACCTCGACGCGCCGGGTGGAGCCCCGGCTCAAGATGTCGTGCCACACACTCGTCAGCTGCGCCTCGAGCCCCGACGCGAACGAGAGCGAAACCGCGGCGAGGTCCTCGACGGCTTCGTGGCCGGCGTGGTTGGCGGTGCGGGCGGCGACGCGGTCCACGTCGCCGAAGCAGAACCGGAGGATGTCCACGTCGTGGATGGAGTGCTCGATCAAACAGCCTCCACCCGCCTGGGCGACGTCGGCGCGCCATTGGGAGGCGTAGGTGCCCTGGATCGGGAAATACTGGTCGTCGCGGAACACGGCCGCCATGGGATCGCCCAGGGTGCCGTCCACGACGAGCTGACGGAGCGACCGGAAGACCGGCGCGCTGCGCAGCACGAGCCCGCACTGGCTCGGGACGCCGGCGGCCGTGACCGCCTCGACCAGTGCCGTGGCGCGGGCCAGGTCGCGGTCGAGCGGCTTCTCGCAGAAGACGGCGCGGCCGGCCGCCAGGGCCTCGTCGACGGCGCCCCGGTGCGAAGCGGTCGGTGTGCACACGAAGACGGCGTCGGCGCCGGCGGCGACCTCGCCTGCGTCGGCGACCGCGGCGGCACCGGGCGAACCGACGGCGTCGATGAAGCCCTCGGCCCGGCGCTGGCGGGGGTCGTGGACGACCGTGATGGCCGCATCGAGGACCCCACCGTCGATCATCGCCTTGATGCCCAGGGCATGGGCCCAGGCGATCAACCCCGACCCGACGAACCCGATGCGCACCATGGCGCGGAGATTAGGCGGCGGGCTCAGCCCCGGCCGGCCAGCGCCTCCATGAAGCGTGCCGCCGCCGTCACGAGCAGTGCGATCTCGTGGCGCTCGCGGCGACGGATGGCGACGGTCCGCCCGCCGCAGACGGCGAGGCCGGTGCCGGGGACCGGCTCGACGAACACGCCGGAGCCGGTCGTGTCGTTGGCGGGGTCCGCCCCGCTGCGCGCCCCCGCCGCGAACGCGATGAGCCAGGACGGGGTGGGCGCAGCGCCGTGGACCTCGACGAAGCGGCTCAGCGCATCGTCCGCCACGACCAGCCAGGCCAGGCCGAACAACGTGCGCAGTCGCCTGGTCAGCTCCTTCAGGACGCAGTCGGGCGTGGACGCGGCGAGAATGGCGGCGATCGCCGCCAGGACGGTGTCCTCCCGGTCAGGTCCCTCGCCCCCGCCGGACAGCTCGACGACCTCCTCGACCCCGACGCCGGGCACGTTGCGCACACCACGGCAGACGGCGTCGACGGCGTCCGGGTCGTCGGGGAGCTCGACCACCATCTCGTCGATGGCGACACCGGCCTCGCGCTCGAGCACCTCGAGCCCCACGACGTTCCCCTGGGCCGCACCGATCTCCGCGGCGACGGCACCGAGGACGCCGGGGGCGTCGGGCAGCCAGATGCGAATGCGCGTCAGCACGGAGTTCGGGCCGTCCCGCTCAGTTGGTCCGTGCGATCCGCACGGTGACCCGCATGCGGTGCTCGGCGTTGCCGGCGTAGATCCCCTTCACCGGGGGCACGTCCGCATAGTCGCGTCCCCGGCCGACCGCTACATGGCGCTCCCCCACCGCGCAGTCGTTGGTGGGGTCGTAGCCCCACCACGAGCCCGTCCAGAACTCGATCCAGGCGTGCGTCTCGCCGGTGACCTCCTCACCGATATTGGCGTCGGCTTCGGGGTGGAAATACCCCGAGACGTAGCGCGCGGGCAGCCCAACCGTCTTCGCCAACGACAACGCAAGATGTGCGAAGTCCTGGCACACGCCGGCACCGTCCGCATACGCGTCATTCGCCGAGGTGTGCACGGTGGTGACGCCGCGGACGTACTGCAGGGCGCCCTGGGTCCGGTCGATGATCCGCCTCGCTGTCTGGAGCGGGGTTCCCGCGCGCAAGCCGGCTGCCACATCGAGCAACTCCGGGCCGGGCGCCGTATAGAGGTTGTGCGAGAGATAGTCCGCCATCGTCGTCGCCGCATCGGCGACCTCGGTCCAACTGCAGTCGGCGGGATCGGTGGCCTGCTGGGTGTCGATCAGCGACGACCCCGTGATGGACAGCCGCTCGTGGCGGCGGTCGACGTTGAAGGCCACGACGTGCGTGCCCCAGTAATCGACGTAGGCATACTGCGGCGCAGGCGGCACGGTGACGACCCGCGCCTCGAGCGCGGTCTGGCGGAGCTCGCTACGCGGCGTGAGCCGTAGCTCGTTGTACGAGGCCCGGGCCGGACCGTCGTAGTCGAAGCGCGTCTCGTGGGTGACGCGCAGTCGCCATGACTCGGCCCGGTTCACCCACCACCCCCGCCCTGCCGCCACACGGTCGGCAGGTCCTGTGCGAAGTAGCGCCTCGTCACCGCGTCGCTGACCGCGGAGATCGACGCCTGCAGCCGCTCGAGGCGGGTCTCGAGACCTCGGGCGAGGGTCGAGGGCGCCGAGTACTCGAGCTCGGCGCGGGCCAGGCCGACCAGGCCGCGGGCGTCGTCCCAGGCCCCGTCCCGCCCGGCGTCGATCTGGTCGAGGCAATCCTCGGCCAGCGTGAGCGAGGCGAAGGCGGAGCGGGGGAACAGCCTGTCGCGCAGGAGGAAATCGAGCACACGTCCCGGCTCGACGACGCCCTGGGAGAGCCGCAGGTACGGCTCGTAGCCACCACAGGAGCGAAGGAGGAGGACCAGACCGCTCTCGTACACGTCGTCGAACGCCACCGTCGCCAACTGACGGGCCACGACGTCGGTGCGCTCGAGGCACCGGCCGAGCGTGAAGAAGAGCCAGGTCTGGTCCCGGCTCATCATCGTGTCGGCCAGACCCATCAGCGAGGCACACTGCGTCTTGACGTACGACAGATAGGCGGCCGGTCCCGACCGCCGACTCGTCGCCCACTGAGCCGGAAGCGCGGCCCAGGTGGCATTAATGTGCTCCCAGAACTCGACCGGCACCACGTGCCGGATGGCGCGGGTGTTCTCCCTGGCGGCGGCGAGGGCGCCTGCGCTGGACGAACGACTCGCGGTGTCGGTCGCCAGGCGCTCGGTCGCCTCCCACAGGTTCTCGCCTCCCGAGTCCGGCAGGCCCATGACGGCCAGCAGGCGCCGCGCCGCGTGTGCCCCCTCCGCGTCGCCCTGCTCGAGTGCCTGGTACACGGAGACATCGAGGATGCGCGCCGTGCCTTCGGCACGCTCGACGTAGCGACCGACCCAGAAGATCGACTCGGCCACACGGCTGAGGAGCGCCCTGGTCATGCGCGCCGTCCGGATACCGGGCCTCGTTGTCGTCGCTGCTGCTGCTGCTGTTGTTGTTGTTGCTGTTGGACGCCGTGCTCGGTCTCGGCCAGCGGGCCCGAGTCCATCGGTGGCCCGGCGAACGGGGGTGCGGGCTGGCGTGGTGGGAGCGCCGGCAGGGACACGCCGCCGCCCACCACCCACGTGTCCTTCGAGCCACCGCCCTGGCTCGAGTTGACCACGAGGCCGCCCTCGCGCAGCGCGACCCGGGTCAGGCCACCGGGAAGGACCCAGATGTTCTCGCCGTCGTTGACGGCGAATGGGCGAAGGTCGACGTGACGCTGCGCCATGGAATCCCCCACCCAGGTGGGCGAGGTCGACAGTGCGACGACCCGCTGGGCGATCCAGCGGCGGGGATCGGCTTCCACCTCGAGTTGGAGCTCGTCGAGCTCGGTGCCGGTGGCGACAGGGCCGATGACAAGGCCCTTGCCGCCCGAGCCGTCCACGCGCTTGAAGACGAGCTCGTCCCGGTGGGCCAGTGCGTCCTTGCGGGCGGTGTCGTCGACGAGATGCATCGTCTCGACGTTGCGCAGGATGGGGTCCTCGCCGAGGTAATAGCGGATCATGTCCGGCACGTACGTGTACACGAGCTTGTCGTCGGCCACCCCGTTACCGAGCGCGTTGGCGATCGTGACGCGCCCGGCCCGGGCCGCGTTGACGACACCCGGACAACCCACCAGCGACTCGGGGCGGAACTGCAGCGGGTCGAGATAGTCGTCGTCGATGCGCCGGTAGATCACGTGGACGGGGACCTCGCCCTCGGTGGTACGCAGGAACACGTCGGTCCCGTGACAGACGAGGTCCCGGCCCTCGACGAGGTGGACGCCCATCAGGCGTGCCAGCAGCGCATGCTCGTAGAACGCCGAGTTGTGAACGCCCGGGGTCAACACGACCACGGTCGGGTCCTGCGCCGAGGCGGGTGCCTCCCGGCGCAGCGCACTGATGAGCCGGGCCGGATAGTCGGTCACCATCTGGATCGGTTGGCCCCAGAACAGCTCGGGAAGGACACGGGCCATCGCCGCGCGGTTGGCCAGGACGTAGCTCACGCCCGACGGGCTGCGCAGGTTGTCCTCGAGCACACGGAATTCGCCCTCTTCGTCGCGGATGACGTCGATCCCGGCCACATGGATCCGCACACTGTTCGGCGGCGTCAGGTTGGACGCGGCGCGGACGAACCCGGGCGAGCTCGTCACCACGTCGTGGGGCACGACGCCGTCGGTGACGATCCGCGCCGCGCCGTAGACGTCGGCCAGGAACAGCTCGAGCGCGCGCACCCGCTGCTCCACCCCGTCGGCGACACGCGACCACTCGGCCGCGGTGAAGATCCTCGGGACGACATCGAGGGGGAATGGCCGCTCCTCGCCGTCGAGGTCGAAGGTGACGCCCTGGTCCATGAAGGCCCGCGCCACGCGCGACGCGCGAGCCGATACGTCCTCTGGTCCCATCTGCGCCAGCGACGACGCGACGGCCGAATAGTGGATGCGGGCGGTGCCCGCCCGATCCACCATCTCGTCGAAGGCGGCCCTGGTCAGGCCGCGAGCGGACTCGCCATATCCCTCGAAGAGGTCACCCACGCCCAGCCACGGTGACAGGGTTGTGTTTCGACCTGGTTTCCCGGGCGCGAACAGCCGGTGACGAGGGTGGCGCCGCGCACGGTCCGGCCGCCCGGTCCGCCGCCGGGCTCAGCCGATGAGTCCGAGATCCTTCACGTCGTTGCGCTCGCCGAGCAGCTCGTCGGTCGTGATCTTGATCCGCTCGGTGGCGAAGTCGTCGTGGGTGAAGCCCTCGACGACCGACCACCCGCCCGAGCCGTCCGAGCGCACCGGGAAGCCGAATTGCAGGCCCTCGGGGGCGCCGTACTGGCCCGAAGAGGCCACGGCCACCGAGAAGCTCTCACCCGCGGGCGTGGCGGTCCGCAGGCTGACCACCGTGTCGATCGCGGCGGAGGCGGCGGAGGCGGCCGACGACGAACCGCGGGCGTCGATGATCGCCGCGCCGCGCTTCTGCACCGTCGTGATGAAGTCGCCGCGCAGCCACTCGCCGTCGGTGATGACGTCGGTGGCGGGCTTGCCGCCGATCAGCGCGTTGGCGAAGTCGGGGTACTGGGTCGCCGAGTGGTTCCCCCAGATCGCCACCCGGGAGACGTCGCCCATCAGCACCCCGGCCTTCCGGGCCAGCTGCGCCTTGGCCCGGTTCTCGTCCAGCCGCGTCATGGCGAACCAGCGCTCCGCCGGGACCTCGGGGGCGTTCGAGCGGGCGATGAGGCAGTTCGTGTTGCAGGGGTTGCCCACGACCAGCACCCGCACGTCGGATGCGGCATGGGCGGCGATGGCCTGGCCCTGGGGCTTGAAGATCCCCCCGTTGACGCTGAGCAGGTCGCCGCGCTCCATGCCGGCCTTGCGGGGTATCGAGCCGACGAGCAGCGCCCAGGATGTTCCGTCGAACGCCGTCTTGAGGTCGGCCGTCGGGACGATGTCGTGCAGCAACGGGAAGGCGCAGTCGTCGAGCTCCATGCAGACGCCATCGAGCGCCTTCAGCGCCGGCTCGATCTCCAACAACCGCAGCACGACCGGCTGGTCGTCACCGAGGAGCTGGCCGGACGCGATCCGGAACAGCAAGGAGTAGCCGATCTGTCCGGCGGCGCCGGTGACGGTGACATGGATGGGGGCTTTCGGTGCCATGGGGAATCGGTCCTTTCGTGGCTCGCTGGAGAGGGGAACGGGGGAAGGTCGGAACGGTGCCGTACGCCGGAGCTGCAACGCAGGGGCGGACGCTCGGGCTCAGAGGCGCTCGACGATGGCGGCTGCGAACTCCGAGGTCTTCACCTCGGTGGCACCGTCCATCAGGCGGGCGAAGTCGTAGGTGACCACCTTGTCCGCGATGGTGGCCTCGAGCGCGTGGACGATGTCGGCCGCCGCGTTGCTCCACCCGATGTGTTCGAACATCAGCACACCCGAGAGCAACACCGATCCCGGGTTCACTTTGTCCTGGCCGGCGTACTTAGGTGCCGTCCCGTGGGTCGCCTCGAAGATGCCGTGGCCGCT
>DATHPK010000279.1:0-5633 GCA_035483935.1 Acidimicrobiales bacterium | reverse complement strand
CGATTCGACCGCCAGTGGCTTCTACGTCGCAGTGCCGGTTGGCCTGGCGGGTTGAATCGCGATGTGGCCGAGCCTCGGTCGTAGTAGTCGGTGGTACCAGGTGTCGTCAGGTCGCCCAGATCGCATCACTTATGGGCTCGTCAAGGGAGACGGTCTCCAGTCGGGTTTGCAGGCACCCCCCGTGGGGGGACGCCAATGACCGGTCTGACCAGCCTGTCCCGGTTAGTCACTTGTTGCGGTAGATGGATGGCGCGACCGCGGTGCCACTTGAATGTCGACGGAAACGTCATCCGTCTCCGTCGGTGAGAGGTCGAAAAATGGCGCGAAAAGTCGCAAGGCGATGAGCTGAGAATGGCCAGGTAAGTCTGTATGTCTCCTGGTAGGGGAACTGTCTGGGTCGCCTTCGTACGGCTGAGGTCGGAGGTTCGAGTCCTCTAGCGCCCACCACGCCTTCCCGTCCGTTCATCACCGCTTCGATCAGTCGATCGGCCCACTATGGAGGTGGCAATGGTTTCGGACCCCACGGAAGTGGAGCCGGCCCTCTTCGTACCGGATGGTGACAATCTGCGGCCCACTTCCTTTGCGATCGGACCTTGGCGTCCCGACGCCCTGCACGGCGCTGCTGTCGCCGCATTGTTCGGGGCCATTTTGGATCGCGACGATCGCACCGTCGCCCGGGTCACGGTGGACATCACGGGCACCGTGCCGTGCAAGCCGCTCACGCTGGGCGTGTCTCCGCTCGAGGGTGGTCGGAGGGTGCAGCGGCAGGCAGCGACCCTGTCGGCCGACGAACGGATCGTCGCCCGTGCGACAGCTCTCTACGTAGCGAAGAGCGACCTCGAATTGCCGACGAGCGCTTCGGAGACGCCGCCGTCTCCGCCGGCGGAGCTGGCGCTCCTCCCGGAGAACCGGACCGGTTGGGTCGGCTTCGAAAGCCGGGCGATGGAGCTTCACACGATCGGCGACGCCAACCGCTCGATGCTCGGGTGGTTCGGCCTCCGCACCCCGGTCCTCGTCGATCGTCCGCTCACCGGGCTCCCGAGAGTGCTGGCCGCGGCCGACTACACGTCAGGGGTGATGTCGAGGAGGCTGTCGATGAAACAGTGGACGTTCGCGAGTCTCGACCTGACCGTGAACCTCACCCGTCCGCCCGAGGGCGAATGGGTCGGCGTGCGCGCGGATCGGGCCGTGGTCGGGGACGACGGGTCTGCGGTGTCGGGCTCCACACTGTTCGACCGACGCGGCGACATCGGTCTGTGCACCGAGAGCCACTTCGTGCAAGCGCTGCCCCAGAGGCCTGATTCCTGACGAGACGATCGGAGTCGGCCCGCCCAGCCGATCCGCGGGTGGATCAGATCGGGCCGTCGGGCCTCTGCCAGCGGAACGAGTCGCGCTCGAGGAGGTCGACGATTGAGCGTTCCGTGTCGGAGACGTCCTCGAACTCCATGCCCATGCGCACGATGCCGTCAGGGCCGTTCTTGGCATTCCGCACCTCGCCGGTGAGCGTCATGTCCAAGGCAACGCCGATCGGAAGCCGGACGGAGACGCTGCGCCCCACGAGCTCCGCTGCGTCCGGGTGCCGAAGGTCCATGCCCACGCCGAGTGCCGAGAGGTCGAAGACCCCGCAGTCCCGCCACATCTCGGGCGAGTCGCCCCGGACGTGGCACAGCCCGATCCAGACGGCTGATTGGCGTTGTGCACGACGGCGGTTCTCCACGTCATCCCCCTGATGCGGCGCGGCGTCAATTGGGGGACCCATGACCCCCGGTCATCAATTTTCGGCAGAAGGCCCGATCGACTTGAACGAATCCCGAAAACCCGGGCTGGCCGTGCCTGGCCGAGCGTCCCCGGGACCCACGGCGCCGACTCGCTTGACGAAGGCGCGCCCGGGGCCGAAATTGTGCCTATGTGCGTGAGGGGCCGGACCTGATGTTCGCCTTGCTGGCGACCGACCCGGGTGCCTGGAACATCATCGTGTGGATGCTCGTGCTCGCCGCCATCGGCGCGGTGATCCTGTGGGTCCTGACGACGCTGCTGCTGCGGGAGGGCCCGATCGACGCCCCGGACGGTCGAGAACCAGGCTCCTCGTAGCTCTCAGCGTCCCGTCCACACCGGGGGCCGCTTCTCCAGGAACGATCGCACGCCCTCGCGGGCATCGGCCGACGAGGATGCCGCCGACAGCGCGGCGTCGGTCTGTTGCCACCCGAGCTCGTCGTCCGCGCCGGCCAGCGCGTTGACCGCCGCAAGGCATGACTGCACCGACACGGGAGCGTTCTCGCAGATCTCCTGGGCCAGTCGCTCCGCCTCCGTCAGTGCCTGTCCCGGTTCGGTCAGGACGTTGACGAAACCAAGCTCGTAGGCGCGCCCGGCGTCGATCGGGCGCCCCGTCAGGATCAGCTGGCGCGACACGTTGAGCGGAAGGGCGCGTGGACCGCGGAACAGCCCGGCGCAGGTGGGCACGACGCCGATCCGCACCTCGGGCAGCCCGAAGCGCGCGGTCTTCGCCGCGACGACCAGGTCACACGCCAACGCGATCTCGAGGCCCCCACCCAGGGCGGGCCCTTCGACCGCGGCGACGAGCGGCTTGCTGCGCACGCGCCGGATGATGCCGTACTCGCCGCCCCGGCCAGTGACGTAGTCGCCGCCCGCCGTCAGATCGCTGCCGGCGCTGAAGACGTCTGCCGTCCCCGTCAACACGCCGGCCCAGAGGTCAGCGTCGTCATCGAGTTCGTTCAGGGCTTCGTCGAGCGCGTCCGCCATGGCGCGGTCGATGGCGTTGCGCTTCGCGGCGCGGCTCATCGAGATGACCAGGACGCGCCCCTCGCGGCGACGCTCGACCAGGCTCCCTGCGTCCTCTGTGGATTTGCTCACGCCACCCCCGAATGCGACCGCCCACGGAAGGACGACACGTTACCGTCGCCGCCCGATCCGGCCCTTTGGACGCCAGGCTGCGAGCCCCTGCGACCCGAACGCGCCGAAGAAATCGGCCGTCGCGATCACGACCACAGGACCGAGACGGGAGGGATGGGGTTGGTGGTCCGTCAGGTCCCGGTCATGGCGACGACCGGCTTGTTGAGCGGCACCCCGCCCATCGACCCGTAGAACGGCGCCTTGTACGAGAAGATGCCGCCGTCTGTCGCGACGAACCGGTACCCGGAACCGTCCCGCGTCGCTTGCATGCCGACGATGGGTGCGTTGAGGCGCATGCCCCCCGTCGAACCGTAGAACGGAGCGTTGTAGGCGAAGATGCCGCCGTCGGACGCGACCTCCCAGTAGCCGCCCGTCGCCCGGTCGGTCGCGATGCCCACCACCGGCCTGTTGAGGGGGGTGCCCCCGGTCGAGCCGTAGAACTTGGCGTCGCCATAGGCGAAGATGCCGCCGTCGGACGCAACGAGCCAATAGCCCATGCCGTCGGCTGTCGGGGCCATGCCGACGATCGGCGCGTTGAGGTGCAGGCCGCCCGTGCTGCCGAAGAACTGCGCATTGCCGAAGCTGAAGATGCCGCCGTCGGACGCCACCTCCCAGTAGCCCCCACCGTCGGGGGTGGTCGCCATGCCGACGATCGGGCTGTTGAGCGGCGTGCCACCCATGGAGCCGTGGAAGGCGGCGTTGCCGAAGGCGAAGAGGCCGCCGTCCCTCGCCACCTCGTAGTAGCCGCCTCCGTCCTGGGTGAGGGCGGCGCCCACGACGGGCTGGGCGAGGTGGATGCTTCCCGTGGAGCCGCAGAACGGGATGTTGCCGTAGTTGAAGACGCCGCCGTCGGAGGCGGAGAGGATGTACCCGTTGGGCGCGGAGCTCGGCGCGTTGCACGGCACCTCGATCGTGGGCGCCGGCGTTCCGGCATCGCCGGTCAGCTGTGGGTCGTGATGGAACTGGGGCCACGCGCCCTGCTCGTAGACGCTGGACCCCGACCCGGCGGTGTTGTCGATCTCCCAGTGGGTGACGATGGTCCCTGATGGCGCGTAGCCGACTCCCGTGATGCCGATGTGGCCGTCGGGGTCGTCGGTGACCAGCGGGGAGTTCTGGAAGCCCTCGTTGACACCGAGGGTCGTCACGTACCCGCCGGACCTTCCGTCGAAGATCTCGATGCCGTCGGTCGTGGGAACGATCACGTCCTGGTAGCCGTCACCGGTCAGGTCGGCGGTCACCGGCGAGCCGATGACCTGGCCACTCGTCGTGGCCGTCCAGACGACGGCGCCGTTCGCGCCGTTGAGGACGTAGACCGTGTTGTTCGAGGTCCCCTCGATGACGTCGAGCTGCCCGTTGCCCTGGACGTCGGCCAGCGCAGGAGAGTCGGCGGTGACGCCGTTGAGCGTCTGGCTCCAGGCGAGGCCACAGCCCGTGTTGATGACAAGGATCTTGTTGCTGTCGGACACGCCGCCGTAGTAGCTGCCGTCGCCGATGGCGATGCCGACACCGCCGCCCGGAAGGAACTGGCCCACCGCCGGCGAGGAGCGGTCGATGTTCTGGTTCGTGTTGTACTGGCAGAGCAGACCGCCGGTCGGGTTGAGCGTGCCGGAGGTGCCGGAGCTCGAGAGGATGCGGATGTGCCCGCCGTTGCCGTAGGTCTGCCCGTACGCGGCCCCGGCGCTCGAGTCGCCGCCGCTGATGATCTCGGTGTTGCCGTCGGCATAGAGGTCGGCCGTGGCCGCCGTGGAGAACACCGAATCGGCCGAGAACCACGGGAAGCCGCCGAACACTGCGCCGTTGCTCGCCTGGAGGGCGAAGGTGTTCTGGCCGAGGTTCCCCGCCTCGACGCCCAGGCCGCCGGCGAGTGCGCCGACGGTCATCGAGGCCTGCACGCCGATGTCGGGCACGGGATCGGTCGGCGGGTTGTACGACTGCACGAACCACTGGTTTCCGCCGCCCGGCGAGATGGCCTGATAGCCGCCCTCGCTCGCGTGCTGGACGTCCCCGCTCCCGACGTAGACGGTGTCGAGCCCCGATCCATTGATCGCGGCCACCGACGGCGAGGAGTCGACGGGCGCGGACGCGTTGAAGGGCCAGCCGCCCGGCTGGCTGCCGCCGTTGATGTGGAAGGCCCAGACCTGCCCGGCCTGGGTCCCGAACACGACCGAGGGCTGTCCATCGAGGTTGGCCACGTTGGGAGACGACAGCGCGACAGAACCGCTGCCGTCGCCGAGCGAGACGGTCCACCGCTGGTTGGCGGTGAAGCCGCCGGCCGCGTGCGGCGACTGCGCGGCCTGCACCAGGGACGCCGCGGGCACCAGGGCCAGCAACGGCAGCGCGGCGGCCATGCCCAACGCCACTGCGCCAAGATGCCGGCCGGTCACGCGCTGCGGGTCAGGTGACGCGGAGGCGAGGGAGGAGAAACGACTCACGGGCACACAATCGGCAACACGACGGGCTGCCTTGAACTGCGAACGCATGGGCCAAGCGTGACCGCCGCGACCTGCAACCAGGTGGCAACGACATGGTGATTCGGTTTCAACTAGGCCGCTCCGGCGTAGGTGCCGGGTTGCACCGGGGGTGTGACCACGTCGCAGGTCGATGGGGATGAAGCCGCAGCCGGGATGTTGCCGCCTACCATTCCCGATGTGACCGGGTCGTCCACGAAGCGGCCGGCGAGCTGATGGGCCGCCGCATCCGCTGGCTCGGCGTCATCATGGTCG
>DATHPK010000278.1:0-2818 GCA_035483935.1 Acidimicrobiales bacterium | reverse complement strand
CATCGATCCGCTTGCCGCAGCGCATCAATTGGGCGGACGCCATGGAGCTGCTGCTCACGGGCGAGCGCATCGATGCCGAGCGGGCGCGTGCGATGGGCCTGGTCTGGAAGGTGGTCCCGCACGACAGGCTGCTCGACGAGGCCCACGAACTGGCGGCCCGGCTGCGGAAGGGCGCGCCCATCGCGCAGCGCATCATGAAGGAGATGGGGATGCGCACACGCCACATGCCGTCGCTCGAAGCGATCCGGTTCGGCGAGACCATGCGGCTGGTGGCCGGACGCACCCAAGACGCGGCCGAGGGCATCGCCGCGGCCGCAGAGAAGCGCCCGCCCCGCTGGACCGGGCGATAGCCGAGAATGGTCCGGGGACCCGGTCCGGCCCCGGGAGGCGGTGGGTGAGAAGCTGGCGGGGTGGCCGACATCAGGGAGCTCCGCAGTGACGACTGGGAAGACTGGCACGCGCTGTGGACGGGCTACCTCGCCTTCTACCGCGCCGAGCTGAAGGAGGAGACCGGGCGGGCCACCTTCGAGCGGATGTGCGAGGGGCGCGACGGCATGTTCGGGCTGATCGGGCTCGACGAGGAGGGGCGTGGGATCGGCATGGCCGACTGCGTCATCCATGCCACGACCTGGTCCCGGCGGCCCACGTGCTACCTCGAGGACCTCTTCGTCGCACCGGCGGCGCGGGGTCAGGAACTCGGGCGATCGCTGCTCGGGGCGGTCAAGGAGCAGGCGTCGGCCCGGGGTGCCGCGCGCGTCTACTGGCACACGCAGCAGTACAACGGCCGAGCCCGTTCGCTGTACGACCAGGTCGGTCACCCCACCTCCTTCGTCGTCTACGAGATGTAAGCGAGGCGCCGCCTCGCGGTTGCCCCGTGTCACAGCCGATCTTTATCGTGCCGGCCATGCCCCTGACGCCGCATGATGCCTGGCGCGCCCGTGCCGCGGGGCGCCTCGTGCCCCCGGGGACCGGCATCACGGCCCGGTCCGGGGCCGGCCGGTAGCGTTCGATCAGCTCATGCCGCCGCGCCGTCGCTCCGCGACCTCAACCTCGAATTTCGGTGTCGGGCGGCGGGAGTCGCACGTCGCCGACGCCTTCTACGCCCGCTTCGAGGCGCCCGAGCTGAGCGCCGACGAGCAGGTCACGCCGCACGCGCCCGGCGTGACCTGCGTGTGCGGCGACGCCCGCAACATGTCGGAGGTGGCCGACGACTCGGTGGCGCTGGTGGTGACCTCGCCGCCGTACTTCGCCGGCAAACAGTACGAAGAGGAGCTCGATCGCGAGGGGGTCCCGGGCTCCTATATCGAGTACCTCGAGCTGCTGCGCGATGTCTTCGCCGACTGCAAGCGGGTGCTCGAACCGGGTGGGCGCATTGCGGTGAACGTCGCGAACCTGGGTCGCAAGCCGTACCGGAGCCTCTCGGCCGACGTGATGTCGATCCTGCAGGACGACCTGCACCTCCTGCCCCGGGGCGAGATCATCTGGCAGAAGGGCGAGGGGGCGAACGGCTCGTGTGCCTGGGGGTCGTTCCGCTCGGCGGCGAACCCGGTCCTGCGCGACGTCACAGAGCGGGTGTTGATCGCGAGCAAGGGCCGCTTCGGTCGGGCGCTGGCGCCGAAGGAGCGCATGCGCGACGGTCTGCCGTTCGAGAGCACGATCGGCGCCGACGACTTCATGGCGTTGACGTTGGACGTGTGGGACCTGCCGCCCGAGTCGGCGGTGCGGGTGCAGCATCCGGCGCCGTTCCCCGTCGAGCTGCCACAGAAGCTCATGGAGCTGTACACGTACGCGGGGGACCTGGTCGTCGATCCGTTCGCCGGGTCCGGGTCGACGCTGGTGGCGGCTGCGCGGTGCGGGCGTGACGCGGTGGGCTACGACCTCGATCCGAAGTACGTGAAGATTGCGCTGGCGCGGTTGTCCGGGGACGAGGCGTCGGCGTCGGTGTCGGCCGGTGGTGTGGGTGTTGGTCATGGTGTCGGTGACGGGACGGCGGCGATGACGCTCGCCCGGGCCGCGATCGAAGGGGCCGGGTTCGGCGACGTGCGGCCCAACCGGCGGCTGCGCGGCCTCGGCATGGCCGTCAGCTTCTCGGCCGTCGGTGCCGGCGGGCGCACGTGGTACTTCGACGTGGCGGGAGCGAACTCGTCGTATCGAGGCGGGATGGCCAAGTCCGAGACGGTGTGGCGCACGCTGGGGCGGGCGCACGTCATGGCGGCGGGCGGGATCTCGCCGCTGGTGGTGCTGACGACGCAGTTGCCGCGGGCGGGCACCGAGGCGGACCGGGCCCTGCGGGCGCCGGGGCCGGGCGGGATCTTCGACGTGGTCGATCTGTTCTCGACCGGGGGCGCGGCCCGGCTCGCGGCGTACGCCAAGAGCCGTGGCGGCGCTCCCCTGCCGGGCTTCTGGGCCGAGCGCGACCTGGCGCCGGGAAAGGTCTGAGGTCGTGAGGTCGTCGAGCTCGTGAGTGCGGTCGTCGCCTGCGCCGTGGTGCGGGACGACCCGCCCCGGGTGTTCGTCGCCCAGGACATCGACACGCTGAACTGGGTGCTGGCCTGCCACCTGGTGGCGAAGACACCGGCGCAGGAGCTTGCCGACGGCGAGCGCGAGGAGCTGCGTCGGGCGCTGCGGGAGGAACGCTGGGGCGACGCCGTGTTCTCCTTCATCGCCCGGACCGGGACGGAGGTGGACGTGTACGAGAGCACGGACATGCATCTGGCGGCGGACGCCGCCGTGGGCCCGCTCGAGCTGCAGCTCACACCGCTGTTCGTCGACTGAGCCCGAAGGGCCCTCGCGGCCCTCGGTCCCGGACCGTTCTCTT
>DATHPK010000277.1:0-11042 GCA_035483935.1 Acidimicrobiales bacterium | reverse complement strand
TCTCAGGGTTCGCGTCCTACGCCGCCTTGCGCGACGCCCAGCCCACGACGCTCCCCGACGACCGGACCGTGGGCGACGTCATGAACTACACCTCGGGGACGACGGGCAACCCCAAGGGCATCTACCGCAAGCTCATGGGAGTCACCCCGGAAGAAGCGGCGCTGGGACTGTCGGGGCTGCTCTTCCTCTTCAACATTCAGCCGCAGGACGACAACGTCCACATCATCGGCTCGCCGCTGTACCACACCGCCGTGCTGCGCTTCGGGAGCGCTTCTGCGCACCTCGGCCACACGCTCGTGGTGATGGACAAATGGACACCCGAAGAGATGCTGCGTCTCATCGAGGAGCGACGGGTGACGACGTCGCACATGGTTCCGACGCAGTTCCACCGGTTGCTCGCCCTGCCCGAGGACGTGCGCGCGAAGTACGACATGTCCTCGCTCCGTCACATGATCCACGCCGCGGCGCCGTGCCCCGTCGACGTGAAGCACAAGATGATCGCCTGGTGGGGCAATGCCGTCGACGAGTACTACGCCGCCAGCGAGGGTGGTGGCACGCTGGTCACGGCCGAGGAATGGCTGCAGAAGCCGGGGACCGTGGGCAAGCCATGGCCGATCAGCGAGATCGGCATCTTCGACGACGACGGCAACCGCATCGAGGAGCCGGGCGTCATCGGGACGGTCTACATGTCGATGGGCACCGCCAACTTCGAGTACCACAAGGACAAGGAGAAGACCCAGAAGAATCGGATCGGGTCCTTCTTCACCGTCGGCGACGTCGGCTTCCTCGACGAGGACGGCTTCCTGTTCCTCCGGGACCGCAAGATCGACATGATCATCTCGGGCGGGGCGAACATCTATCCGGCCGAGATCGAGAACGTGCTCCTCTCACACCCGAAGGTGGGCGACGCCGCCGTGTTCGGCATCCCGCACGAGGACTGGGGCGAAGAGGTGAAGGCCGTCATCGAGCCCGCCGAGGGCATCGAGGCGAACGACGAACTGGCGGCCGAGATCCTCGCGTTCTGCAGCGACAAGCTGGCGCGGTTCAAGACACCCAAGACGATCGACTTCACCAACGAGATGCCGCGTGACCCCAACGGGAAGCTCTACAAGCGCAAACTGCGCGACCCCTATTGGGAGGGTGTGCAGCGGGCACTCTGAGCGGGAACGCTCAGCCGAACTCCATGACATTGACGACGTCGAGGTTGCGGAAGACGGGCGGCCCTTCCAAGAGGCTTCCCATCTTCTCCGAGTACTGCGAAACTTGAGGGTTCTCGGAGTTCTGCATCGCCTCTTCGTAGGAGCCGAACTCCACGATCACGTAGTAGTGGCCGCGGCGCTCCCGGTCCTCGGCGGTCGTCGCCCTCCTTGCCTTGAAATCGCCACCCACGGCGTCGGCGAGCTGACGCCCGAGGGCGTCGACCTCGTCGATCTTCGACGTGTCGATCTCCATGATCTGCACGAATCCAGCCATCGCAGCACCTCCGATCTCGGACTTCACCGACGGACGCTACTGCGGCGTGGCCTGCAGGACACTGGGGCTCCGGACACCGGGACACGGCGTGCGGGGCATGCTGGAGGAGTGGTGACGACCCCTGAGATCCAGCTGCGCGTCCAGGACCACGGCTCCGGTGGGATCTGCCGGCGCGTCCTCGCCACCCTCCCGACGTGGTTCGGTGTGCCCGAGTCGGTCGAGGACTACGTGGCCAAGTCCGACGAGCACCCGACGGTCGTGGCCACCATCGACGGCGACGACGTCGGCATCCTGACGCTCGTCGTCCACACTCCGTACGCGGCCGAGGTGTACGTCATGGGCGTCCGCCCCGAGCACCACCGGCACGGCATCGGACGTCACATGCTCGATGTCGCCGAGAGCTGGCTCCGTGAGCGCGACATCGAGTTCCTCCAGGTGAAGACGCTCAGTCCGCGGCATCCCGATCCCGGCTACGTCAAGACCCGGGACTTCTACTTCGCCGTCGGATTCCGGCCCCTCGAAGAGTTCCCGCAACTGTGGCAACCCGAGAACCCGGCCCTCCAGATGGTCAAGGCACTCACCCATCGGGCTTCGGGCTCATGACCAGTCGGGAGAGCTTCGGCATCGACGCCGACTACCTGCGCGACGAGCAGTACAAGGACGCCACCAACCTCAACGCGCGCATCGCACTGCATGCGCGCTTCGCCCGCTCGGACGAGCCGTGGTACCCCTGGCTGGCCCGCCGTGTGGACTGGCCCGAGGACGGCGAGGTGCTCGAGGTGGGTTGTGGCCCGGGTCTCCTCTGGACGAGCATCGCGCCCCTCCTCCCCCAGCTGCGCCTCACCCTGACGGATCTGTCCGAGGGCATGCTCGAAACGGCCCGCGACGTGGTCGCCTCGATTGCATCGATCGACCTGGCGGCCACCGAAGTCTGCGACGCACAGGAACTTCCATTTCCCGACGCCTCTTTCGACGTCGTCGTCGCCAACCACATGCTGTACCACGTACCCGAGCCCGCCCGGGCCGCCGCCGAGTTCGCCCGTGTCCTGCGACCTCCCGGTGTGCTGCTCGCGGCGACGAACGGCGCGGACCATCTCGACGTCATTGTCGACATCTCGCGCCAGGTCTTCGGCTGGTCGTCGCACGACTTCGTCGACCGGCGATTCGGGCGTTCCAACGGCGGCGCGATCCTTGGGACCGCATTCGCCGACATTGCGTGGCACGACCATCCCGGGAGTCTCGTGTGTGACGACCCCGACGCCGTGGTCGCCTACATCGAGTCTTCGTCGGTCGGCCAGGAGGCCGGCGCCTCCCAGCGCTCTGCGTTGAGGGAGGCCGTGGCCCAGCGGTTCGATGCCGCCGGAGGCGTGGTCACCATGTCGACCGATGCCGGCTGCTTCGTCGCCCGCTCACCGAACCCCGGGACTGCGGGCCGGTCAGGCTGACAGAACGGTCGGACCGCCGGTCGGCAAGATGATGATCGGCCGGTGCGTATGGGCGATATAGGCCACGTCGCCGGCGTGGATGTGCATCAGCAGCACCAGCAGTGCCATGAGGCCGAATGTCGCGGCGAGCAGAGCAGCGAGGAGCCAGGCGTGGATCTCGAGCGTCCGGTTCATCAAAGGGGTTCCATACCCCGGATCGGTCGACCCAAGCCCGCGCTGCCCGGGCATCTTCGCACCAGGATCCTCGAACGTGGCCGACTCTCGGCTCCCCGGGATCGACCTACCCTTGCCGGCCATGGCTGTGGAATGCGTGTGCTGCGGGACATCGGTCGATTGGTGGGTCAGGCTGCGGTCACATCCCGATCAGCCGATCTGTCACGACTGCCTCGGCGGACTCAATTCGCAACGCGACGGCCAGGTGCAGCTCATGTCGGGCACGTGGCTGGTCACCGGGTTCCAGCCGGTGTTCAAGGTGGCCGACGTGGCCGCTTCGGCCGGATGGTACGAACGGGCGGGCTTCGAGGTGACGCTCCACGACGACACCTTTGCGTTCGCGCACCGGGATCGGGACCTCACCATCCACCTGACCCAGGTGGTTGGGGACGATCAGCCTGGCAACGGGGGTCTCTATTTCCTCTGTCAGGACGCCGACCGGGTCGCCGAGGAATGGCGACAGGCCGGCTTCGAAGTGGACGGACCCCGCGACGAGGACTACGGAAGGCGGGAGGGCTCCATCACCGATCCCGACGGCAACGTCGTCCGCTTCGGCAGTCCCATCCGTTGAGACACACCCTCGGACCACCTCGGGATCTGGCGTCTCACAACCCCTCCAAGGGTCAGAGGCCGAGTACCCCGTAGGTGTTGCAAAGGCCCAGGGCATCGATCAGGAGGAAGGCGCCCACCACGGTAAGGATGACCGGTCTCCTCCAGCGTCCGCCTCCCGACCGCACGACGGGAGGCATGTACCAGAGCGGGAGCGCCGAGAACTGCGGCAAGTAGGCGTCGAGAGGGACGGCGTCCTCCGCGATCTCCATGTCCGGGTCCGCCGCCAGGGCGAGCTCCGTCAGCTCCTCCGGGGTGATATCCGAATCGGAAAGTGCGGCGACGTTCTCGTCCACGACGTGCACCCTACCTGCGGCCGAGCAATGGGAGTGCTCGAGCCCGACGAGGTTCGTCAAGGAGGCGCTGACTCGCTGGAGGCTGGACGCGAACGCGTGCACCCGTGGGCCAACCCGGAGTCGGCACAGACCTCGAGGTCAGCGACCCGGCGCTTCGCCGCCTTCCCGCTGTTCCCTCTTCGCCATCATCCGTTGCCAATCCGCGTCGACCAGCGGCCCTTCGGCACTGTGTGCGCCGTGGGCGTTCCCCGAGACGATGTCGAGCATCCGGCCGAACTCGACGAGGATGAAGACGCCCTCGGCCTCGGCCGTGAGCTCGCCCTCGTGGTAGAGACCGCCCCAGGCATAGACCTTGCGACCGTCCTGTCCCGTGTGCCGCGCCGCCAACTCGAGTGGCGCGAGCAACGGAGTTGGACGGCGATAGCGGATGGTGAGCGTCCCGGTCATCGCACCCTTGCCCGCGAGGATGTTGGACAAACCGAGCAGCTCGTCGAAGAGCTCCGCGATCACGCCACCGTGCACGCAGGTGGGAGGGCCCTCGAACGGGTAGTCGAACGTCACACGGCCCCGGAGCTCGCGCTGGCCGTCCTCGCCGGGGACGGCCCACACCTCGACCGGCGGCGAGATCGGGTTGGCGTAGCCGATCATCGGGCTGGTCGGGAAGTGGTCCTGGGGATGGACGCCGGGGAACCCGGCCTGTCCGGGCGTCTTGCGGCTCCGCTTCGAGGCCGCCGCGACGGCCTCGAGCTGGTCCGCCACCTCGAGCAGCCGCTCGGCGGCCGGACGGAGGTCGTCGTCCTCGAGCGGCTGGCCGATGGTCACCGCGCCGATGCGACGGAGCGCAGCGGCCACCTGGTTGATGGGCAGGTCGGCTGCGGCGGAAGTCGCGTCGCCGTCGACGCCGGGGTGACCCCCGCCCGGACCCGGATCGAGGTTCTCCCCCCCGGCGAAGGCGCGGCGCCCGCCGCCCGGCTTCTGGTCGCTCACGTGCGCGTGAACTTGGGCGGACGCTTCTCGGCGAACGCCTTCTGGCCTTCCGCCGCGTCGTTCGACGAGATGACGGGCCAACCGATCTCGAGCTCGCGCGCCAGGCCGTCGATCTCGGACATGCCCTCCGTCTCTCGCACGCTCTGCAGAATCGCCTCCACCGCCAGCGGCGCATTGGCGTTGATGACTGCGGCGATCTCCAGGGCCTTGTCCAGTGCCTCGCCCGGAGCGACCACGTGGCCGATGAGGCCGATGCGCAGCGCCTCCTCCGCCGGCACCTCACGCGCCGTCAGCAGCAGGTCCATGGCTACCGTGTAGGGGATCTGCCGGCGGAGGCGCACCGTCGAGCCGCCCAAGGGGAAGAGCCCGCGCTTCGCCTCGAAGACCCCGAACACCGCATTCGAGCCGGCCACCCGGATGTGGGTCGCCTGCAGGATCTCGGTCCCGCCCGCGACCGCCCATCCCTCGACCGCCGCGATCAGCGGCTTCTTGACGTCGTAGTGGCGCAGCAGGGCCTTCCAGTGCAGGTCGGGGTCCTCGGCCATCCGCGACGCGTACTTCTCGGCGTGGCTGCCGCCCATCGCCTTGAGGTCCATGCCGGCGCAGAAGGTCCCGCCGGCGCCCGTCAGGATGGCGCAGCGGATGTCGTCGTTGCCGTCGATCTCCTCCCAGGCGTCCTTCATGCCGACCAACATGGGCAGGCTCAGCGCGTTCTTCGCCTCGGGGCGGTTCATCGTGACGATCGCCGTCGCGCCGTCGCGCTCGAACGTCAGGTGCTCGGTCGTGATGTCTGCCACGGTCCCCTCCGGAGGTAGGCGCCGATGTGACTCGTCGTGTCGGGACCGCGGACGTCCGTCAGGACGCGCCGCCGGGGTCCCCTCGGCCTTACAGCCGCTCGATGATGGTGCCCGTCGCCACCGCGCCACCACAGCACATCGACACCAACCCGTACGTCGAGTCGGTCCGCTCGAGCTCGTGCAGGATCGTGGTGATCAGCCGGGCGCCGGTCGCGCCGACCGGGTGCCCCAGCGCGATCGCGCCGCCGTTCACGTTCAGCTTGTCCATGTCGGCGCCGTGTACCTTGGCCCAGCTCAGCACGATCGACGCGAAGGCCTCGTTCACCTCGTAGAGGTCGATGTCCTTCATCGTCATGCCGGCCTTCGCCAGCACCTTCTCGGTCGCGACGATCGGGCCGTCGAGGTGGTAGTAGGGATCCGATCCGGCGAGCACCTGCGCCACGATCCGGGCCCGCGGCTTGAAGCCCTCGGCCTTGGCCCGCTCCTCGGACATCCACAACACCGCGGCCGCGCCGTCGGAGATCTGCGACGACGTCCCCGCCGTGTGAATCCCCTCCGGCAGCACCGGCTTCAGCTTCGCCAGGCCCTCGAGCGTCGTGTCGCGCGGCCCCTGGTCCTTACTGACGACGATCTTCTCGCCGCTGTGCTCGCCCCGCGGTCCCTCCTCGCCCACGATCGGCGCCTCGACGGCGAAGATCTCGCGGGCGAACCGGTCCTCGGCCACCGCACGCGCCGCCTTCTCCTGGGACGCCAGTCCGAACGCGTCGACGTCCTCGCGGCTGATGCCGTGTTTCTTGGCGATGCGCTCCGCGGCCTCGAACTGGCTCGGCATGTCGTAGGGCAGGTCCTCGGGCAGGGCCCGACCGACCCCCGGCGCCGATGCGTTGGCACCCAGCGGGATCCGGCTCATCGTCTCGACACCGCACCCGATCGCCGTGTCCATCGCGTCGGCTGCGATGAGGTTGTTCGCCATGTGGTTCGCCTGCTGCGACGAGCCGCACTGGCAGTCGATCGTCGTCGCCGCCACGTCGTAGGGCAGCCCGGCCAGCAGCCACGACGTGCGCGTCACGTTGAAGCCCTGCTCGCCCGCCTGCGTCACGCAGCCCCCGACGACCTGACCGACCGATGCGGGATCGATGCCGGCCCGCTTGACGACTTCGGTCTGCGCGGCGCCGAGGATGTCGGCCGCCCGCAGCCCCGAAAGCCAACCGTTTCGCTTCCCGATCGGCGTGCGGACCGCCTCGATGATTACCGGCTGCGCCATGACGGACCTTCCTCCTGCGACTCCCGGCCTCGGGCCGGCTGCCCTGCTTGGGCGAAATTTAGAACCTGTTCTAACTTTAGCACCGGCCCCGAGAAGTCTGCCTTGGCCCGGTCGCCGGGCGCCAGACGTCGTACCGCCGGACCTCTAGAAGTTCTTCAGCACCTCACGTGCGATGACCACGCGTTGGACCTGGTTCGTCCCTTCGTAGATCTGCGTCACCTTGGCGTCGCGCATGAAACGCTCGACCGGGAAGTCCTTCGTATAGCCGTAGCCGCCGAGGAGCTGGATGGCGTCGAGCGTGATCGCCATCGCGCTGTCGGAGGCGAAGGCCTTGGCCATCGCGCCGAACTTGGTCAACTCGCCGGACGGATCATCGTCGACCATCGCGCAGGCGCGGTAGACGAGGGCGCGGGCCGCCTCGTTGCGCATGGCCATGTCGGCCAGCATGAAGCGCAGACCCTGCAGGTCGGCAATCGGCCCTCCGAACGCGTTCCGCTGCTTCATGTACGCGGCCGCGGTGTCGATCGCTCCCTGCGCCAAACCGACCGCCTGCGCCCCGATTCCGGGCCGGCTGCGGTCCAGCGTGTGCGTGGCGATCGTGAAGCCCTGCCCCTCCTCGCCGATGCGGTGCGACACCGGCACCCGCACGTCCTCGAGCAGGACTTCGCCCGTCGGGCTGCCGCGCATACCGAGCTTGTCCTCGTGCTTGGGCACCTCGATGCCCCACTCCTCTTCGACCAGGAAACACGTGACACCCCTCGCTCCGGCGTCGGGGTCGGTCTTGGCGAAGACGACATAGACGTTCGAGATGCCCGCGTTGCTGATCCAGTACTTGGTGCCGTTGAGGACATAGACGTCGCCGTCGCGCACGGCCCGTGCCTTCATGGCAGCCACGTCGCTGCCGGCGTCCGGCTCGGAGAGGCAATAGCTGGCCTGGATCTCGCCGGTGGCGATCCGGGGGAGGTAGCTCCTCTTGAGCTCCTCGCTGGCCCAATTCATCACGGGCAGCATCGAGAGCTTCGAGATGATGATGGTGAGCGACGTCGAGCCGCACACGCGTGCGAGCTCCTCGATCATGATGGCCTGGGTGATGGTGTCGGCACCCGCTCCCCCGTACGGCTCGGGGATCCCTAGCGCCGGCAGTTCCATCTCGCGGCACGCCTCGAAGGACTTCCACGGGAACTCCGCGTTGCGGTCCACCTCGGCCGCGTGCGGCGCCACCTTCTCCTCGCAGAAGACACGCAGGGTTTCGCGGAACTCGCGCTGGACGTCCGTAAGGGCGAAGGTCGGGGTCGAATCGCTCACAGGCTCATTCTCGCAGAGCCCCCGGGCCGAGCCGAATCTGACCCGGCGTCAGGTCGAGGCGAGGTGCCGCACCAAGAGCTCGCAGAGCCGCTCGGACGCCGTCTCAGGGATCCAATGGGACGCACCCTCGAGCACCTCGAACGTGTACGGCCCCTGCACGTACTCCTTGGTGCCCTCCGCCGCGGCGCGACCGATCGCCGCGTCACCGGTCGACCAGACGTACATCGTGGGGACCCGCACCGGCTCGAGGTCGACGAGCGTGCTCGGGCTCATCGCCCGGTACCAGTTGAGCGCCGCCGTCAACGCTCCCGGCTCGCTCAACTCGGTGGCGTACATGTCGGCGTCATCGTCGTCGAGACCCGTCTCGCGCAGCATGCGCCGCAGGCCGCTGCCGTCGCCGTCGGGCCCGAGAAGCAGGCGTTCGGGTTCGTCGGCTTCCTGGAGCGACGACGTCGTGCCGCTGGCAACGGCCTGCGCCGGATCGCTCCCGGCGAGCGCGCGCTGCAGCGCCAATGGATGCGGTGTGGACACGACGCACAGCGACCGAACCCGGTAGGGGAACCGCTCCGCCACGATCCAGGCCAGGAGACCGCCCCAGTCGTGCCCGACGAGGTCGAAGTACTCCATCTCCATGGAGTCCGCCAATGCAATCACGTCACCGACGAGGTACTCAGTGCCGTAGTCGCTGGTTTCCGGCGGCCGCGCGCCACCGCAATAGCCGCGCTGGTCCGGCGCTATCGCGCGGTATCCAGCGTGTCCGAGGGCCCAGAGCTCGTCGCGCCACGCCCAGGAGGTTTGGGGGAAGCCGTGCAGACAGAGGACGCGCCGGCCGTCGTGGGGCCCACAGGCTCGCCCGCTAAACGTGAAGCCGCCGGCCTCGATTTCGATCCGGTCGATGGCCCGGGGTACGTCCACGGTGGCCATAAGAGTGCGCGGACTACGCGGTGACGGAACCGCCCTTGAAGCGCACATCCTCAGGGTTCAGGCGGAGGTCGTCCTCATCGATGGAGTCGACGAGATTGCGCTGAGCGACATAGTCATGGGAGATGGATGAGAAGGCAGCACGGCGCGTCGCCTTGAGCTCGGCGGGTGCGTCGTCGAGGAAACCCCAAAGATTCAGGGCGAAGCGAACGTCGTAGACCGAAGGGGCCCGTCCGAGCAGCGCCGCCCGCTTCGAGGCGATCAGTGCGACACCGAGTGCGACGTCGTGCTCCGTCTCGCCTTCGCCCAACTTGAGCTCGGGCTCGAAGCGGTGCGCCAGCCGCAGAGCGAACCCCGAGTCGGGACCGGGCGTGCCCAAGCTGCGGCCGCGCGGATGTTCGGGCACGGTGATCTCGGCCGGCCGGGACGTGGTCCACGATCCCGGGACGTGCATGTGTCGGGCAGGACGGACCTGGTCGGCCTCCGCGATCGGCACGAAGGTGGGCTGGGTCATGGGCCGGAGACTAGCCGAGGGCGTCTGAGCGGCCTATTTGCGACCGCGGTTCCTCCTCGATCAGCTGCACGACCGGCAGCGTGATGCATGAGGGCCGCGACGTGTCGTGGAACACCTCCTGCTCGGCCGAGAGAAGGTTGATGCCGGACGCCAACGGCTCACCACTGCCGGCATTCCGGGCGTAGAGCGGATGCGCGCCACTCGATACTTGGAGGCGGACCCGGTGGCCGGCGCGGAAGGTGTTGGCCGTCGGCCACATGGAGACGTCGAGCCGGATGACGCCGTCGCCGTCCTTCCCGGCCGACCCGGGCGTGAGACGAACGATGCCGTCGCTCAGGTTGTACGACTTGCCCTTCGGCGTCACGTCGCACAGCCGGACGAAGAAGTCGGTGTGTTCGAGCGACGACCGCACGTAGAGCGTCGCCGTGAGCGGGCCGACAACGGTCAGGTCCTCGGCGAGGACCCGACTCGTGTAAGTGAGGACATCGTGCCGGTGCTCCCGTCGGCGCTGGTCCTTCCGACCCGCCGTTGCGACATTGAGCCCTGCACCGCCGACGGCCGGCGTCGGGTCGCGGGGGTTGTAGTGGTAGTGGTCGGGCCCGCTCGCGTCCGGCGGCTCGGTGTCGAGCGTGCCCCAGCGGCCGAGATACCAGCGCTGGGCCTCGCCGGCCGGCGGCCACAACGAGAAGTCCTGCCATGTCTTGGAGCCCATGACGTAGACCCGCACCGGAGCTCGTGGCTCCTTGCCACTGCGATCCCGGAGCTGCACGTTGAACCAGTCGAGCCCGTCACGGACGCCCTCGCCGAAAAGGCCGGGGCTGGCGTGGGTCCACGGTCCGATCGTGATGCGCGCCGAGCCGCCGGCGCGGCGCAGCGCCTCGTAGTCGGCGACCTGCCCCGGCAGGAACAGGTCGTACCAACCGGCGACGAGACTCGAGGGCGGCACCTTCTCCAGACGACGGCTGAAATCGATCTCGTCCCACCACGGGTCGCACGGCCGGTTGTGCTCGAGCCAGTCCTGGAACGCGGGCGAAATCTCCCCGAGGGTTGCCGTGTCACACTCGCCGAGCGGCAGCGTGTTCGCCATGCGGGCGACGACGCGGTTCGCACTCAGCTGCTTGCGTACGACGGTGGCGAGACCGGATTCCTGGTGCTTCATCTGATAGAGCCAGCACAGGGCCATCTCGAGTGCGAAGGACTCGCCGGGATACACGATGG
>DATHPK010000276.1:0-2621 GCA_035483935.1 Acidimicrobiales bacterium | reverse complement strand
ATGACCGTCACCGACATGGTCTGCTGGCACGCCGGCGTCGGCATGGGCCTCTATGGCGTAAAGGCGTTGCGTCTCGGCTACCAGAACCGGACCCGGATCCCGCGTTTCTACCAACGCGACGAGCTCAACGTGCCCGATGTGATGCAGCGGGTGCACTGGGACCCCGAGTTCGCCCGCCGAGCCGGCAATCCCACCACGTTCGACTACGGCCGCATGCGCGAGACCTGGCTCATCCATCTGTGCACCGACTGGATGGGGGACGAGGCCTGGCTCTGGAAGCTCGATTGCGAGTTCCGCAAGTTCAACTTCGTGGGCGACACGCAATGGCTGTCGGGGACGGTGACCGCGCACTACCTCGCCGAGGGCGATCGCCCTGCCGTCGACATCGAGCTCTCCGCCGTCAACCAGCGCGGCGAAGAGACCACCCCGGGCCACGCCACCGTCCTGCTGCCCAGTCGCGGGCACGGCCCGGTGCGGCTGCCCGAAGCGCCCGGCGGCGGCTGCGACCTCCAAGAGGTGCTCGGCGCGATCAGAGAGAGGTACGACGGCCAATGAGCGACTCCGGCGCGTCCAGCCCCTACCGGTCCGTCGAGGGGCTCAACGTCCACCGCGACGGTCCCGTCCTCTCGTTCGAGATCGACCGGCCCAAGAAGCGCAACGCCCTGACGGACCCGATCGTCGCCGCCATGATCGAGGCGCTCTCCGCGGCCGGGCCCGATGAGTCGGTGCGCGTCGTCCTCATCCGCGGGGCCGGCGACCACTTCTGCGCCGGGTTCGACATCGTCGGGCGCAACGCGACCGACGATCGGCCGCGGGTCGGCAGCATCCAGCGGCGCCTGCCCACCGAGGCGCACCGCCTCATCGAGCTCTTGCTCACCACGCAGACTCCGGTGGTCTGCCAGGTCCAGGGCTGGGCAGCCGGCATCGGCCTGCACGTCGCCCTTTCCGCCGACTTCGCCGTCGTCGACGAAACCGCGCGCCTGTGGGAGCCCTACGCCCAACGCGGCTTCACGCCTGACACCGGCGGCACGTGGCTGCTGCCCCGCCGCATCGGCGAGGTACGCGCACGCGAGATGTTGTTGCTCGGCGAGGCCGTGTCCGGCGCCGACGCCGCGGCATGGGGCATGGTCCACCGCGCCGTGCCGGGCAACGCGCTCGCCGGCGAGGTGGATGCGCTCGTGCAGCGGCTGGCCGAGGCGCCCACCGTGACGATAGGGCTCACGAAGTGGCTGCTGCATGCGGGCGGGACGGCGCCGCTGCGCGAGCACTTGCAGAACGAGGCGCTCGCCATGGAGCTCTCGTCGCGCAGTGACGACTTCAAGGAGGGGCTCGCTTCCTTCGTCGGGAAGCGCCCGCCAGAGTTCAAGGGCCGATGAACGCCGGCCCCGCAGGGGGCGGCACGGCCGAGCGGCTGGCCGTCGGTCCCGACACCCCGCTCGAGGACGCGCTCGCCGCCGTGCGCGCCTGGGTCGTCGCGTGTGTCCCGGCGGCATGGGTGGCGGCAGGACGGCGGGGCGGCCCGGCCGAGGTGCGCACGGTGCGCACGCGGGCGGAGTACGAGAAGTGGTACCCCGCGTTCGGGGCCTCGGGCCTGGCCGTGCCCACGTGGCCCGTCGAATACGGCGGGCTCGGCCTCGCACCCGCAACGGCACGCCGGCTCGACGAGGAGTTGCAGCCCTTCAACCTCGGCCGGCTGAACCCGCTCGGGCTCAACCTGGCCGCGCCGGCGCTGTTCGCCCACGGCACCGAGGAGCAGCGGCTCCGCTATCTCCCGCCGATCGTGCGCAACGAGGAGCGGTGGTGCCAGCTCTTCAGCGAGCCGGGCTCCGGCTCGGACCTGGCATCGCTGGCCACCAAGGCCGAGCGCGACGGGGACGAGTGGGTCGTCAACGGCCAGAAGGTGTGGACGACGTGGGCGCATTTCTCGACCCATGCCGTGCTGCTGGCTCGCACCGATCCCGACGTGCCCAAGCGCGAGGGCATCACCTATTTCCTGATCGACCTGCGCCAGCCCGGCGTCGACGTACGACCGCTGCGCCACCTCGGCGGCGAGGTTGACTTCAATGAGGTCTTCCTCGACAACGCCCGCGTGCCCGACGACCAGCGGGTCGGCGCGGTCGGCGAGGGATGGAAGGTCGCCAACGCCACGCTGTCGGGCGAGCGCCAGATGGTCTCGGGCGCGGGCTCGGGTGGCGTCGACCGCATCGGCGGCGCGGGCGCGGACGCACTGGTACGGCTGGCCCAGCGGCTGGCCGCCGAGGGCCGGCCCGGCGGTTGGGACAACCCCGTCCAGCGCGACCAGGTGGTCCGGCTCTGGTGCGAGGAGCGGGTGCGCGGGTGGACGAACCAGCGCGTGCGCGCCAACCTGCGCGCGGGGCGGTCACCGGGCCCCGAGAGCTCCATCGGCAAGGTGCTCCAGGGGGGCCTCAACCAGCGGATCCAGTTGCTGGCCACCGACATGCTGGGTGCCGCGGCCACGGCGTGGTGCACCGAGGCACACGACGCGCCCAC
Organism: Acidimicrobiales bacterium; assembly: GCA_035483935.1. Lineage (GTDB taxonomy): Bacteria > Actinomycetota > Acidimicrobiia > Acidimicrobiales > RAAP-2 > Bog-473. The sequence continues at coordinate 110 of DATHPK010000276.1, read as the reverse complement.
CGAGCCGGGTGCCTGGGCGGCCACCCTGCCCTACGAGCTGCGCGGGATGTTGCGGAGCCGTGCCAACACGATCGAGGGCGGCACGACAGAGGTGAACAAGAACATTTTGG
>DATHPK010000275.1:0-7507 GCA_035483935.1 Acidimicrobiales bacterium | reverse complement strand
CGGTTGTGTGAGCGAGATGATCGGGGTGCCCGGTGCGACGGTCTGGCCGGCTTTCACGTACACCGTTCCGATGCGCGTGGGCCATGAGCCCACGATCATGTCCGTTGGCTCGAAGCTGATGTTGCGCTGCAGCGATTGCAGCGTGACCGTTACCTGGGTCTGGCCCGCCTGCAGCAGCGCAAGGCCGTTGAGGGGCTGATAGTTCTGGTTGGGCTGCGCGGTCCCTTCCACGGCGAAGCTGACCGACGTGTTCTGCGTGGGCGCTTGCGACGCCGTGATGACGAAGGACGCGGCGCCGCCCTGGGCCACCGTCGACGTGTTGGCGGCAATACTCAGCTTCGGGACGACCTCAGACGTGATGATCACCGAGGCACTGGACGGACTACCGACGGTGTACGAGTGGCTCGCGGCCAGCGACACCGTCAGCGTGCGGTCCGACTCCACCAGGTTGTCGGTCACCGTCGGCACCTGCACGGTGACCGAGGTCTGGCCGGCTTGGACGACGATCGAGCCGGGCGGCACGGTGTAATCCACCCCCGGTGTCGCCGTCCCGCCGTACGAAAGGTTGATGGTCAACGGTGTGCTCAGTGCCTGGCTGAGCCCGATGGACACCGGGTAGGGCTCGCCCTTCTGCAAGTACGTCGTCGCCGAAGTCAGTGTGACCGTCGGCGTGTTCGTACTGCCGCCGATGGTGACGACCGCTGCCCCGGGTGAACCTACCGAGTACTGCGCGGGGTTCGGGGAGAGCGAGACGACGACATATTCGCTAGGACTGATGACATTGTTGTTCACCGTGTCGAGGGTGACCGTGGTCGAAGTGGAGCCGGCGTCGAGCGTCACGACCGGGTTTGGCACGATGTAATTGGTGTTCGGCTGTGCATTGCCGCCGAAGCTCAGGCTCACTTGGATGTTCTGCAGTGGTGCCTGGTTGGCGCTGATGGTCAGCGTGGCGGAGCCTCCGGGCGACACCGTGGCGCCGCCGCTGATCTGAAGCGTGGGTACGGTTGCGTTGTCGATCGTCGTCTGCGCAGAGCTGGGCGAGCCCACGTCGTACCCACTCCCGCTCGCGATCGACAACGAGATGGTGGTGTCGGGTTGCACGGTACTCGTGACGCGCGTCTGCACCGTGACGGCCGTTTCGGTCGCTCCGGCCTGCAGGGTCACCGACGTGGGCGGCGTCACCACGTTCTCCGAACCTGCCGTGCCCCCTGGGGTGAGATCGACGGTGAGGGCGGAGGTTGGAGCCTCTGAAGCGGTGATGACGAAATCCGCCGGCTGGCCTGCGTCCACCTGGTCCGCCACCGACTCGATAGTGAGCGTCGGATTCGTCGGATTGGCGTGCGACACGGCCGCCGCGAGGATGTTGCGCTGCCCACCCCCGGGTCCGTACGACGCGGTCTGCGCCGGGGGGCCGATCATCAGCCCTGCTGAGTCCTGATTACCGAGCTGATAGCCCGTGCCTTGCTCGAGAGCGACTGTGACCGACTCCGGGCTCGCCGGCGTGGAGTTCGGATAGCCGTGCTGCGCCTGCCATTGCGCCAGCGCGAATTGCGTTTGTTCGGTGTAGAGGTTGTTGCTGCTCGGGCCCGCGTAGTCACCAGCGGCGTTCAGGATCTGCTTCAGCTGTACGACGTCTGCACCCGAATCCCCGGGGGCGAGGGAGCGAAAAAAGGGAACCGTGCCGTCCTCGGTGATGGCCGACCGCCCGTTCAAGGAGAAGAGCTCAGAATTTACGGTGCCGAACGTCCCCGCCGTGGCGGGCACGTCGCTCACGAGCCCCTCGGTGGCCGCGGTGACGTTGCGGATCTGCTTGCGCGCGAGCGTGCCGGTCAGCGCCACCGTTCCCTGCAAGTCTCGTCGTTGCACCGTACTGAGGACCACCACCTCGTTGCCGGAGGAACCACTTCCGGACGCGAGCGCATACGAGATGCCTCCGGCGGCCAGAACGGCAACGACAAGAACGACGATGCCGATCGTCTTCTGCCTACGGGACATGTGCTCTCTTTTCCTTATGGTCTCGTGAACGGCTGATCACTCGGTTCGCAACGCGCGATCATGTTGCGCCCCTCTGGGCGACGGCGGCGCATTGCTCGAGGTCGCTGCTGGACAGGAGACTCTGGCCGGGGGGAGCCTTAAAGCCGCCTGCTCCACCGCTTCCGCTCCCCCCACCTCCGGTCCCGCCAAACGAAAACAACAGGCCCTTGGCATTCGGCGTGGGCTGGGGAATTCCCCAGCCGCGACCGATCATGCACTTGCGCCACCGAAGATACGCCTTGTTCTCCTTCTCGACCTGCGCCGGCGTGAGATTGTCCTGGGCCGACTGCGCCGCTTTGAGGGACTGGAGGATGTCGCTTTTGGTGGCGCAGGTGCCCAGACTCTTGAGGTACGACGGATTGTTCGCTGGTGACGAGGGGTCGTTCGGGTTGGGAGCTCCGACGAATGACACCCCGAGGCCACTCAAGCACGACTGGAAGACGCCGAGCGACGTGAACAGCGCGGTGGTCGGATTCTGCTGAGCCAGCGGGATGGTCGCCGCGGCGACGCTCGCCGCGTTCCGATGTCCTCCGGTCGGAAGCGCGCCCGGGGGCACCTGGCCGGCCTGAATCATGACGACGCCGCCGGTGTGGTTGTCGTCCTTGGAGCAAGCTGTTGTAACGAGCGCGAGCAAGGCCAAGGCGCCATAGGCACAGCTACGGGCGCGACCGAAACGGCTTTTCCCCCCACTCACGCTGGGGAATAGTAGTTACCAGACTCTTTCGGGGATAGGCGCGCAAAGCGATCGAACTCCCGATCGGGGCCGGCAACGCGCGGGTTCCCGCTTGGAAGTCCCGAAAGGCACCGGTTGCGTCAGGTGAGCGTCAGCTCCCCGCCTGATTCCGATGAGCCTTGTCACGAACATTCCGAATCCGTGTAAAAGCCCAAAAAGAGTCTAAATCCTCTACCAGCGCCCCCGGCACGATTCGAACGTGCGACACACGGTTTAGGAAACCGTTGCTCTATCCCCTGAGCTACGGGGGCGTGTACGCCACCCGAGACGCGACCTGGGCGCTGGGCGCTCGATCAGGATAGACCTCGGTGGAGAAGGGGCCGGCGTTGTTCCTAAGCCGTGGCGTTCGTCGGATCCATCTGCGGCATCTGCAGCGCCGCCTCGACCTCCGAGAGTGCCGGCGGGTCGGGGGCCAGGGGCCCGCCCGACACCGGTGTCATCCACACGTGCATCATCGGCTGCGTGACGCGGTTCGTGCTCCCCACGGCACACGAGCCGTTGGTGTCGTTCCCGACGACCCGTCCCGAGCTGAAGCACAGGTCGGTGTGGATGTGCCATTGGGTGAGGCAGCCACCCGGCTGCGGCGGCGTGACCCCGGCTGGGTCAAGGTACATGGCGGCGGACAGCACCGCACCGTGCGCAGTGTTCACGTACACGAGGGACGGGATCTCGTTCGGGTTGAGGACACCGCCCGCGCGGTAATAGGCGGGGTTGATGTAGTGCACGATCCTCGCCCCGGTCGGCGTGACCGGCACGTAGCCAGCCGCCTTTGCCGCAGCCAGGCTCGTGTATTTCTGGGCCGCGGCGACCGTCTGGTCGACCAGGCTCACCGCAGCCCGCTGCTGGGCGGAGGTCGGCTGCGCCGTGCAGTTCGGCTCGGCCATCTTCATCCCGGCCGCCATGGTCGCCATGTCGTCGGGCCACACGATGTTCCCCGCGGGCGACGTGGTCGGCAATGCGAGCGCCGTGTCCTGTGCGCTCGTCGGGGACATCCCCGCCATCGACCCTGGCGAGGAGGACGCAGCGTGCGTCGCGGCCGGCGTGGCCGGTGCCGCCGGGACGGCGGGAGGGGTTGTCGTCGCGCCGGCGAGGACGTTGGTACCCAAGAGAGCCATCAGTGCGACCGGGACGGCGGCGATGGCGGCGGAGTGTTGACGCGCGGGCGATGCCGCACCCGTCACCGCGGGCGAGAGCACCAGCAGCGCCGCCGCCGCCTCGATCGTCGTGGTGATCAGCCCGACGAGGTCCATGGTCTCCCACCCCATCAGGATGTAGAGCGCGTACCCGCAAGCGGTCCCGCCCAGCATGGCGGCTGATACGAGCGCCCAGTGACGGCGGCCCGTGTACGTCCACCAGAACGCCACCGCGAATCCCACCGTGTCCACGATGAACAGGATCGCCGTGACCCTGGCGTCGCCCCAGTGCGTCGGCACGATCACCGCATGCACGAGCGCGCCCACCAGCGCCCCGAAGAGCGCCACCTTGGCGGCGAAGGGCAGCGCGTCGAGGCGTCCCTGCGCCCGCCGCGCCCAGCCGACCGGGCGACCTTCGAGGGCGCGGAGCCCGGCCAGTGCGAGCCAGACCATCGGACCGACGAGCACCAGGACGATCAGTCCCGGCAGGTGCTCGCTCGGGACCGACAGGACCCCGTTCGAGCCGGTCATCTGCATCACCATGTCCCTCACGAGACCTCCTTCCCTCCATCAAGGAGGGTACGGACGCCGTGTGAGGATTCTGTGAGCCTCCGTTCAGGGATGTGTGCGCAAGCTGCGCCTGGAGGCGTATCCTTTGCGTCGGGTATGCGGCCTCCGACAGAGGTCGGAGCACGTGCGCTGCGCTTCCGCCGTCAAGCCCACCGCACATTTGCGCGTGAGCGCGCACGTCCTAATCCCAACTGACAAGGAGCCGTCATGACGACCCCCGCTACTGCCTTGCCCTTCAAGGTGGCCGACCTCTCCCTGGCCGCGTTCGGCCGCAAGGAGATAGAGCTGGCCGAGCACGAGATGCCCGGCCTCATGGCCATGCGCGCCGAGTACGCCGCCGGCCAGCCGCTCTCCGGTGCCCGGATCACCGGCTCGCTCCACATGACCGTGCAGACGGCCGTGTTGATCGAGACCCTCACCGCCCTCGGCGCCCGGGTGCGCTGGGCCAGCTGCAACATCTTCTCCACTCAGGATCACGCCGCGGCCGCCGTTGCGGTGGGCCCCGACGGCACCGTCGACGCCCCCCGGGGCGTCCCCGTGTTCGCCTGGAAGGGCGAGACCCTCGAGGAGTACTGGTGGTGCACCGAGCAGGCACTGCTGTGGCCGGGTGAAGGCGGCCCCAACATGATCCTCGACGACGGTGGCGACGCCACGCTCCTCGTGCACAGGGGCGTCGAGTTCGAGAAGGCGGGCAGCGTCCCTGACCCCTCGACCGCCGACTCCGAGGAATACGCATTCGTGCTGGCCCTGCTCGGCCGCAGCCTGGCCGACGACGCCGGCCGCTGGACCTCCATCGCCAACGGCATCAAGGGCGTGACCGAGGAGACCACCACCGGGGTGCACCGCCTGGCCGACATGGCCAAGAAGGGCGAACTGCTCTTCCCGGCGATCAACGTCAACGACTCGGTGACCAAGTCGAAGTTCGACAACAAGTACGGCTGCCGTCATTCGCTCGTCGACGGGATCAACCGCGCCACCGACGTGCTCATCGGCGGCAAGGTCGCCGTCGTCTGCGGCTTCGGCGACGTCGGCAAGGGGTGTGCCCAGTCGCTCGCCGGCCAGGGCGCCCGCGTCGTCGTCACCGAGGTCGACCCCATCTGCGCGTTGCAGGCCGCAATGGAGGGTTACCAGGTGACGACGCTCGAGGACATCCTTCCGATCGCGGACGTCATCATCACCACGACCGGGAACAAGGACATCATCACCGCCGAGCACATGGCGGCCATGAAGCACCAGGCCATCGTCGGCAACATCGGCCACTTCGACAACGAGATCGACATGGCCGGCCTGGCCAAGACACCGGGCGTCGAGCGGGTCAACATCAAGCCGCAGGTCGACAAGTGGGTCTTCCCCGACGGCCACGCCATCATCGTGCTGTCGGAAGGACGCCTGTTGAACCTGGGCAACGCGACGGGACACCCGAGCTTCGTGATGTCCAACTCGTTCACCAACCAGACCATGGCGCAGATCGAGCTCTTCACCCAGACCGGGCAGTACGTCAACGACGTCTACGTGCTCCCGAAGCATCTCGACGAGAAGGTGGCTCGCCTGCATCTCGACGCATTGGGCGTGAAGCTCACTACCCTGAGCCAGGAGCAGGCGGACTACATCGGCGTGCCGGTCGGGGGCCCCTACAAGCCCGACACCTACCGGTACTGAGACAGGGCGTCAGCCCAGCGCGGCGGTGGCGATCACCGTCCCGCTGGGCGCGACGACCTCGGCGCTGCGGATGTCCTTCGGATCGACATGGAGTGGTGCCACCCACGCGCCGTAGCCCTTCTTGGCCACGAACGTCCCGACCTGGTGGCTGACGCCGTCGGACGTCACAACGACGCAGTTGACCGTGCCGTGCGCGCTCGAGTCGACGAGCATCATCGACATCCAGGGATGCGCACCGGCGTGGGTCGTCACCCGGCCCACCACATCCCCCTGTTCGAGCAGGCTGGCCGTGGTGACACCGTGTGGCGCGGCGCTGGTCGTCGTCGGCGGTGACGACGACAGGCCGAGGCTGAGCCCGACCGCCAACGCCGCGACCGCAGCGGCGGCCGAAAACGCCCCGACCGCCCAACGGGGTGGGCGGACCCGGCGCCTGCGGCGCGCGTCGGCCACACCCATCCGCTCGAAGAGTCGGACCTCGAAGCCCATCAGTGGCTCCGCTTCCGGGGCCACCTGTACCACGGCGTTGGCGGCGCGGGAGAGCTGCTCGAGCTCATCCGTGCAGCGCGGGCAGGACTCCACGTGAGCCAATACCCGGGCGCGGTCGCGCCCGGTCAGCACACCGAGCGCGAGCTCCGACAGTTCCTCGCGGTGCTGTGCGCACATGTGCCCCCTCATGTCATCGTTCATCGCTCACCCCCTCGGATTGTTCTATGGCGGCCCGCAATCGGATCAACGCCGTACGAATCCGCGTCTTGGCCGTGCCGAGCGGGATGCCCTCCGATTCGCTGATCTCCAGCGCCGTGCGGCCGTAGACGGACGCTAGGACCACCGCACGCCGCTGCTCGGGCGGGAGGACCTCCAGCGCGTCACGCACGGTACGCCGCACGTCGCCCCGCCGGACGGAGTCCTCCGGGTTGTGCTCGTTGCTCCGCATGGCCGATGCCGCGAAGTCATCGGGGTCGGTGGGCACGGCCCGCCGGAGACGGAGAGCGTCGATGGCCAGGTTGCGCGTGATCGTCAGGACCCATGAGGCGACCGAGCCCCGCCTCGGGTCGAACACCGGCGCGTGCTTCCACACCCGGACCATGGCTTCTTGGGCCACGTCCTCGGAAACGCCGGCGTCGCTGGTCATCGAATAGGCCAGCCCGAAGACCCGACGCTGGTAGCGGCGCACGAACGCGACGGCGGCGGCCTGCTCTCCCACGGCCATGCCGGCCAGGAGGGCTTCGTCGGACGGGTCGCCCGTGGCCACGTGCGATTCTCTCATGACCTGGGTATACGGGCCGCCGGGCGGAATGGATTTCCCTGGTGTGCGGGATCGGATGCAATCCCGGGCCGCGTCCACCTCGTATCCCTTTCCGTGCCACGCTTGCGCCTG
>DATHPK010000274.1:0-7333 GCA_035483935.1 Acidimicrobiales bacterium | reverse complement strand
CGTGGCCTGGGGCGCGGTGTTGCTCGGCCGCACATCGAACTGGTTCCCGGCGCTGCGCCCCTTCGTCATCGTGGCGGGCTCGCTCGGCGTGGTGGCGATCCTGTGCCTGCCGTATCTCCGCCGCGTCCCGAAACTCGCCGTCGGCCTCGTGGCCGCGCTCGGCTTCGGCGCCGCGCTCGCCGCTCCGCTGTTCTCCACCGTCGCGACGGCGGCCACGCCGCACAACGGCGCCATCCCGTCGGTGACGCCGACGCCCTCGGGCGGATTCGGTGGGCCGGGCGGTGGCGGCGGGTTCCCCGGTGGGGGTGGGTTCGCCGCACGGGGCGGGTTCCCCGGCCGCGGCGGTCGTGTTCCGAGCGGCAACTTCCCGGGGGGCGGCAACTTCCCCGGTGGCGGCGGTTTCCCGGGCGGTGGCAACTTTCCCGGCGGTGGCGGCACGGGCACGGGCACCGGCACCGGCGGCACGAACCCGTTCCCCGGCTTCGCCGGCGGTGGCCCTTCGGTCGGCGGCGGATCGTCGCGGGGCGGCTTCGGCGGCGGCTTCCTGAACTCGAGCCAGTCCAACGCCCAACTCGACAAGCTGCTGCAGACCGCCGCGAGCCGCTACACGTGGGCCGCAGCGACGGTCAACGCGAACAACGCGGCGGGCTATCAGCTGGGCAGCGGTGAACCCGTCATGGCGATCGGTGGCTTCAACGGGACGGATCCCGCGCCGACCCTGACGCAGTTCGAGCGGTACGTCGCCGAAGGCAAGATCCACTACTTCATCGCCAGCGGTGGAGGTGGCTTCGCTGGTGGCGCTTTCGGGGGCGGCGCGTCCGGTAGCAGCGACGCCTCGCAGATCACGTCCTGGGTGGAGTCGCACTTCACGTCGGAGGACGTTGGCGGCGTGACCGTCTACAGCCTGGCCACGGGCACCGGCTGAGCCGGTCCGCCTGTCCGGCTCAGGCGAGCAGCCGGCGGTAGTGGTCGAGGGTGACCTGGTCGAACGCGACGAACCGGACCAACAGCACGGCGGTGTCCGCCACGCCGACGGTTGTCACGGCGATGATGGCGGCATCCTCGGGCGGATAGCCGTACACGCCGGTCGAGATGGCCGGGAAGGCCACCGACCGGGCGCCGACGCGGTCGGCGACGGCCAGGCTGTTCCGATAACACGCCGCGAGCGTCTCGGGCTCGTCCTCAGAACCGCCCCGCCACACGGGCCCCACGGTGTGAATGATGAATCGGGCGGCGAGGTCGAAGCCTTCGGTGACGACGGCCTGTCCGGGAGGGCAGTCGCCGATGGCGCGGCACGCTGCGTGCAGCCGGTCGGCACCCGCGGCACGGTGGATCGCCCCGTCGACGCCTCCGCCGCCGCGCAGCTGGCGGTTGGCGGCGTTGACGATCGCGTCGACCCGCTCGGTCGTGATGTCGCCTGCGACCGCTTCGAGGCGCGGGGACACCGCCGGTCGTTAGCCGCCGGTGGTCGTGGTCGTGCCGGAGGTGGACGCCGGTTCGAGCTTGCTGAGCGACACCGAGCGCGCAGGCGCCTGGACCGAGACCGGCTGACCCCAGTTGGAGAAGGCGACGTCGCCGTGGATGGTGGCGGCGTGCGCCTTCGCATTCGGGTTGGTGACCTCCTCGATCGGCAGCGGCTTGCCGGTCGAGGGCACGTAGAGGATCTCGGGTACCGAGCTGCCGTTGGACGTGGAGACCATTCCCTTGATCCCGAGGGCATGCTGGCCGTTCACGGTGGCGTCGGGGACGAAGGTGTAGGGGCCGCTGAAGCTGAGCTCGGTGGCCACCTGTGAGCGCAGGAGCCCTGCCACCAGTTGTGCCAGGTTCGAATTGGAAATCGGGAAGGAGAGCCACTGGTCGGCGTACTTGCCCGATTGCGCGGCGGTCAGGCCGAGGATGTTCTGCAGGCCGGTCTTGTTGCCCTTCACGTAGCCGGTCTTCCCGACGACCTCGGCGCTCATCTGCTCGGTCTGTTTCCCGTTGCGGATGGTCAGCGACTCCGAACCGGTACTGGCGCCGGCGTCACCTGTCTGCTCCAGGGAGACGTTGCCCTGGAGCACGTCCGTCGCAAAGTGGACGCTCTGGTCCGTCGCCGCCTTCACGGCGTCCTGGTACTCGGACTGCGCGCTGCGGATGGGTGCGCCCGACGCACCGGCGGACACCGCATTCGCCCCGAGCGCTGACAGCGCGGCGAGGAGCGCCACGCCTGCGGCGACCGCGGTCGTACGAACAGGAAGGGGGCGGCGCATGCAGGTTCACTCTCCTGGGATCCGGACCGGCGGCGCGCTCGGCGCTCGGCCGCCCGGGGATGGGGGACCCGTATTCTCCCATGTTCGGGGCTCCAGGCGGATTCGGCCCCTGTGGAGCTCAGACCGCGCTGACCGGGCCGATCGGCTCCGCACCCTGGGGGGCCTCGGGCCGCACGGTCTCCCCCCAATGGGAGTAGGCGACGTGCAGTGTGCCGGTGGCCTTGTCCTTCGCGTCCACGGCGTCCTCCTCGACCGGGACGTGGCTGCCGCGGGCGCGGACGTACAGGACGACGCGTTCGCTCTTGTGGGCGGCGTAGGTCTGCATGCCGTCGATGGTGTCGACGGCGATCCCGTCGAGGGTCGTGGGGTGCCCGAGGGTGAGCGGGCCCTTGAGCTCGAGCTCGTCGGCGACGTCGCGCGAGCGCACGCCGGCGACGACCTGTGCGAACGTCGCGTTCGTCGTCGAGAACTCGATCCAGTGCCCCGCGACCTGTTGGGCCGTGGCGGCGTCCATGCCGACCAGCGCCTGGAACCCACCTTCGTTGCCCTTGACGTAGGTGAGGCCGCCGATGACGTCGATGGTGATCGTGTCGCTCAGGTCCCCCTTGCCGGTGGCGACGCTCTGCGTGCCCGAGGCCGGGCCCGAGTCACCGGTCTCGAGCAGCGAGACCTGGGAGATGGTCGACGACGACACGTAGTGGACCGACCACGACTTCGTCGTCGCCAGTGCCTCCCTGTAGAGCGTCGAAGCGTCGGGCGCGCTAGAGCGGGCGGCAGCGACCGGGGGTGCGCCGGGAAGCACGGCCAGCCCCAGCCCACCGACGAGCGCCACGCCGCCCGCCAGCCTTCGTCCGAGCACGCTTCCTCTCCTCTCTGTCTCGCCCCGGAGGGAGCACGCCAGCATCGCACGCGACCAAAGCACCCCCCGGTCGCGCCGGCCGTGGGCGAGACCGTTCCTCACCGACCGGTCGGCAAGCGGGAGGTATCCACGACTTGCGAACACATGTTCGTTAAGGTGACGGGAAAGAAGAGGCAGCGGGGATCGTCACACCCTCGCCGTAGGGTCCTCGCCGCGCCGGCGGTGGACGAGGCCGTGACGAAAACCGAGACAGTTCGCAAAAGAGACCGGAAAAGAGACATAGAGGAGAGAGGGATGGCCGAATCGGAACGGGAAAAGGCACTGGACGCGGCGCTGGGCCAGATCGAGAAGCAGTTCGGCAAGGGCTCGGTCATGCGGATGGGTGACAACCTCAACATGGCCATCGAGTCCATCCCGACTGGCGCGCTCTCGCTGGACCTGGCGCTCGGCATCGGCGGCCTGCCCCGGGGGCGCATCGTAGAGATCTACGGGCCGGAATCGTCGGGCAAGTCGACGCTGGCCATGCACGCGGTGGCCGAGGCGCAGCGCAACGGCGGCATCTGTGCCTACGTCGACGCCGAGCACGCCATGGACCCCGTCTACGCCCGGGCCATCGGCGTCAACGTCGACGACCTCCTCATTTCCCAGCCCGACACGGGTGAACAGGCCCTCGAGATCGCCGACATGCTCATCCGCTCCGGGGCGCTCGACATCCTGGTCATCGACTCGGTGGCGGCGCTCACGCCGCGGGCCGAGATCGAAGGCGAGATGGGCGACACCCACGTCGGCCTCCAGGCGCGCCTCATGTCGCAGGCGCTGCGCAAGCTGACGGGAACGCTGTCGAAGTCCGACACGATCGCCATCTTCATCAACCAGCTGCGCGAGAAGATCGGCGTGATGTTCGGGTCACCCGAGACCACTCCCGGTGGCCGGGCGCTCAAGTTCTACTCGTCGATCCGCCTCGACATCCGCCGCATCGAGGCGATCAAGGACGGGACGGACGTGACCGGCAACCGCACCCGGGTGAAGGTCGTGAAGAACAAGTGCGCGGCGCCCTTCAAGCAGGCCGAGTTCGACATCATGTACGGCAAGGGCATCAGTCGCGAGGGGTCGTTGCTCGACGTCGCGCTCGACCTCGGCTTCGTGAACAAGTCCGGTGCCTGGTTCACCTACGAGGGTGAGCAGCTCGGCCAGGGCCGCGAGAACGTGAAGACCTTTCTCTCCGAGAACCCGCAGCTGATGGCCGAGATCGACGAGCGGGTGCGCAACCAGCTCGCGCCCAAGGAGGAAGACGCCGAGGCCGGCGACGCCGTCGTCGACCCCGACGACCTGCCGATCTCGCTCGAGTCCTAGCCCTACCCCGCCCTCACAGCGGAAGTCGAAGCCTCCGGACGATCCCCGCTCCCCTCGGGTGATCGTCCGGAGCGCTTCGCGTCCGGGCCGGGGTGGGGTGGCGCAGCCGCCAGAATGGGGCGATGCCGGGTGAGCCGTGGAAGCGACGCGTCTATCGGGTCCTCGACCGTTTCGTGCCGACCATCCCCTTCCGCTATCTGCCGCCGAAGCAGTCGGTGCGCATGGCGTTCAACGTGATCCTCGACCGAGAGCCGGACGGGCAGGGCGCCGACGACTACACCCGCAAGCTGGCGAGCGGTGAGCTGTCCCGGCGCGGCGTGGCCGAGATGCTGGCGCACTCCGAAGAGTTCCGCCGCCGCGTGCCCATCGGCAACGTCCTTCTCTCCATGCACGTCAGCCGCAGCGAGTTCGTGGCCGGCCTGCCCCCGGCCCCGCGCATCCTCGACCTCGGGGGGACGCACCAGGGCCTGCCCGACGGGGCGCTGGTCCATCTGGGCTACCCGTACCCCTTCGAGCGCCTGGTGGTCGTCGACCTGCCGGTTCAGGAGCGCGACGAGATCTACCAGGGCGGCTCGAGCGGCGAGCCCGTCCTCTCCGAGCTGGGACCGGTCGAGTTCGCGTTCCACTCCATGGTCGACCTCGGCCGCTATGGCGACGGGACCTTTGACATGGTGTACAGCGGCCAGACGATCGAGCATGTTTCGGAGGCCGACGGCGACACCGTGGTGCGCGAGGCCTTCAGGGTCCTCTCGCCCGGCGGCTGGTTCTGCCTGGACACGCCGAACGGCCCGGTCTGGCGGCTGCGCTCCGACGAGCCGATGAACCACGACCACAAGATCGAGTACGGGCCGTCGCAGCTGGTGACCAAGCTCGAGCGGGCCGGGTTCGAGGTGACCGAGTGCAAGGGCCTCAACCTCATGCGCTCGGGCTACGCGGCCGGATGCTTCGACGAGGCCGAGGCGAGCGCGCACCCGGGCGTGTTCGCAGCGGCCGAGGAGTGCCTGTTGCTCGCGGTGGTGGCGCGAAAGCCGATGTGAGGCGGCGGCTGGGCCCGGCGGCGGCGCAGCGCGTTAGGGGGTTGAAGTGACGGCGACGGTGCTCGGCACCAACTCCACCCACGTCGTGCCCGGCTCCAGCGGGATCGGGACGCCGAACGCGTTCACGAACTGCGTCGGTGAGCCCAGGGCGCCGCGGTGCCACGTGGCCTGGAAGGCCTGTCCGTTGCGGTAGATCATCGCCGCGCCACTCGCGTTGGGATACAGGTCCGCCTGCACCTCGAGCCCGCCCTCTGAGTTCTCGACCCAGGGGCCGTAGCTGATCTGCACGTACTGCACGACGACGTTCGGCGTCTGGTTCTGCGCGCCGCCGACCAGCATGTCGGGCTGTAGCCCGTTGTAGAAGCGCTGGAACGTGTTGGTCGTGGCGTTCCACTTCCACGTGACGTTGGAGGTCCCGGAGAACGGGATGTTGACGGTCGACACGGGCGTGCCGGCTCCCGGAGGCGTCGGGGAGTAGCTGAACAGCGGCTGGGGCGGCGTGTTCATGGTGGGGTGGGTGCCGTAGACGATGGAGGTCGACGTGAAGTCGGCGTCGGGCGGCACCCGGCCGGCGGGGTGGATCATGAGCGAGTCGGACGCACCGAGGTTGACGTCGACGATGGGCGAGGCGTCGATGTTCGCGATGACCGGGTTGATACCCCCCACGTGCGCTTCGAGCGGGTTGCCCAGCTGCCCGAGGATGCCGATGTCGATGTTGCGGGCCGAACGGGCCGGGCCGATGAGGGCGGCGTCCTGGCACTGGAAAACGGCGGCGTAGCGGGTGATACCGCCCTCCACCGGCTCCTCGAACACGATGTCGGCCTTGTCCAGGCCGGCCTGGGGACGCCCGTCCGGATAGTTATCGATCTTCACCGCCATGGCAGGTCGCTGGGGCACGGTGCCGTTCGGCGCGGGCAGACCGGTGAGCGGGCACGTCGGCTTCGGCGCGGCGGTGGTCGTCGTGGTGGTCGGCTTCGGTTTCAGCGCGGCCTTGTGGGGAGGATCGGAGGAGCAGGCGCTCAACAACAGCCCGGCGATTCCGGCCGAAGCCAGGGCACCCCAAGCGAGCGAACGGCGGGCCCGGGTGCGATGTGCGGCGGGGTTCTTCATTTCGGCGTCACGATCGTAGGTGGGCGGCGCCCAAAAGTGGTGGCACTCGAAGGGTCGGTTGCAGACCGGTTGCGTGCCGCGCAACGGGCGCGTCGCGGCTGGCGGACGAAGCGGAACCTGCCTGATCAGGCCGAAACGGTGCCGGCGGCGCTGGCGGCGGACGCAGCCGCACCGGTGTAGGCCGCGCTCCAATTGCCGCCCGAACTGCCGTACGAACTGGCGGGACCCAGGCCGAAGCGGCCGTAGAGGTTCTCCATGGCGCGGTTGAAGATGTCACTGACGCCGGGAACGGGACCTGGGACCACGTTCGGCGGGATCAGGCCCGTGTGGGAGAGCTGGCCCACGAAGCTCGCCGAACCGCTCGCCAGCACGCCGCCGCCGTTGCCGGCGGCCGTGAAGTAGGTCATGTCGGACCAGTTGTGCTGTCCAGGAACCGGCGAGTGCGCCAGCACGTCCGCGTTGCGCGGCCCGGGGAGCCCCGGCACGTAGCGGTCGTACTCGCCCATGATCGTCTGGGGGAAACTCTGGCCGTCGGTGAGGTTGCAGCCGTCGTAGAACCACAGCGAGGAGTCGGTGACCACCGTGTCGGCCTTGGCTCCGACGGACTGGTACATCGAACCGATGAGCGTCGACTCCGGCCGGCTCACCGGCGCCTGCTCCCAGTTGACGGTGGTGAGCGGTGGGTTCTCCTTGGCCAGCGGATCCTCGGCCGCGTCCTTGTAGCA
>DATHPK010000273.1:0-11589 GCA_035483935.1 Acidimicrobiales bacterium | reverse complement strand
ATGCTGGCGCCCGTCCTCGGACGCGAGCCGTCCGGCCTGACCGACGAGAACCTGCAGTCGCGCCTGCGCGGCGTCCTCTTAATGGCGGTGTCCAATGCCAATGGTTGGATCGTGCTGACCACCGGGAACAAGAGCGAGATGGCGACGGGCTACTCCACGTTGTACGGCGACTCGGCGGGCGGGTTTGCCGTGATCAAGGACGTGCCCAAGACGCTCGTGTACGACCTGTGCCGTCACCGCAACACGCAGGCCGTGCTCGAAGGCCTGCCCGGACCGATTCCGGACAGCGTGCTGGACAAGCCACCGTCGGCCGAGCTGCGGCCTGATCAGCGCGACGACCAATCGCTGCCGCCCTACGAGGAACTCGACCCGGTGCTCCAGGGCTATGTCGAAGGCGACCGCACGGCGGCCGATCTCGTGGCCGCGGGATTCGACCCGGCGGTGGTCGACCAGGTCGTGCGCCTCGTCGACGGCGCGGAGTACAAGCGACGCCAGATGCCACCCGGCGTGCGCATCACCACGAAAGCGTTCGGCAAGGACCGCCGGATGCCGATCACGAACCACTACCGATCCTCGGCGCTCGAGGAGTCCGCTGGTGGCTGAGCCGGGCGGCGGCGGCGAGGCCGCTTGGCGGACGATCGACGAATTGGCGGGGCTGGTGGGCGTCTACTGCTGGGTCGAGCAGCGGATCTTCGAGGTGACGGGGGTTTGGGCTACACGGGCCGAAGCGATGGGCGAGGGCGTCGCCGAGCTGCGGGTGTGGTCGGCGGCGACGTCGAGGCGCCACGGCGCCCTGGCCGGAAGGTGGGCCGAACGCCTGCCGGTGCGGGCCGGCGTCGAGCCGTCGGAGCTGGTCACGGCCCCCAAAGAGCCGGAGGGTTTGGCAGAGGCGCTCGAGGAGCTGGCGGCCACGAAGGAGCTGGCTCTTGGCGTCTGCGCCCTTACCGAGACCGTTCTCCCTTGGGTGGGTGGGGTCTACGGTTCCCATCTGGCGATTGCAACCCCCGTGAGCGAGGCATCGGTGATAGAGGTCCTCGTTGAAGCCCGCCGGGATGGCTTAGCGGAGATGGAGGGCGGCCGGGCCCTCCTGGGGCGGCTGGCGGAGGGCGGGCAACCCTCCGGTCACATGGGCGAGGCGTTCAAACGGGCGTTCGTCCCAAAGACTGTTTCCCCTGCTGTTCGGCCGGGTTGACAGCACCTTTACACTGACTGAGCAGCGAAGGAGCGCCAGATGCGAGCGCCGGCTGCGTTGTACGGGCGCCCGGCGAGCTGATCAGTGCCGAGCTGAGACTACGGGAAGGTTTGGCGACGATCTTGGCCAAAGAACGAATTGAGCGCGACGACGAGGACCTCGTTCGGCTCTACCTGACAGACATCGGTCAGTATCCGCTGCTGACCAAGGATGACGAGGTCCGCCTGGCCCAGGCCATCGAGGCCGGTCGTGCCGCCGAGGCCGACGTGGCAAAGGCGCCAAAAGGCCTGACCACGGCCAAGAAGCGTGAGATGCGGCGCTGCGTTCTCGAGGGTGAGCAGGCCCAGCAGACCTTCGTCCAGTCCAACCTGCGGCTGGTCGTGTCGATCGCCAAGAAGTATCAAGCCTCGGGCCTGCCCCTGCTCGACCTGATCCAGGAGGGGAACCTCGGCCTCATGCACGCCGTCGAGAAGTTCGACTGGCGCAAGGGCTTCAAGTTCTCCACCTACGCCACCTGGTGGATCCGCCAGGCGATCACCCGTGGCATCGCCAACACCGGACGCACAATTCGTCTCCCGGTCCACGCCGGCGACACCCTGGCCCGGGTCCAGAAGGCCCAGGCCCGGCTGGAGCTGAAGCTGGGCCGTCCGGCCACGCTGGCCGAACTCGGCATCGAGGTCGAGATGCCCGAGGACAAGCTCGTCGAGGCCCTGCGCTTCCGCGCCGAACCGCTGTCGTTGTCCGAGCCGCTGCGCGAGGACGGCGATGCCGAGCTGGGCGACGTGGTCGAGGACCGCTCCGCCGAGTCACCGTTCGAGGTCGCCGCGGTGTCGCTGCTGCCCGACGAGATCGGCCGGCTGCTCTCGCCGCTCGACGAGCGTGAGCGCGAGATCCTGCGGCTGCGCTTCGGGCTGGACCGGGGCGAGCCACGGACGTTGGAGGAAGTGGGCGAGCACTTCAACCTGACCCGGGAGCGCATCCGACAGATCGAGGCGCGGGCGATGTCGAAGCTGCGCCACCCGTCCTCGGACACCGGGGCACGGGACCTGCTGACTGTCTGAGGCGCCCGAAGGCGCCTGAAGACGCTGGGGCATTCCGTCACGGCGTCCGCCTAGGATCGGCGCCATGAAGAAGCTCATCATCCTCGCCCTGCTGGTCGCCCTCGGCGTCGTCGCCGCTCGTCGCCTGCGCGAGGCCTAAGCCGGTTTTCGTTTCTCTCGTTCCCGCTCCGGCGGGGTCGCGTCGGTTCCGACGCGCCCGGATGCGGGTCGGGGCGGTGGGCCGGCTAGGCGGCGCGGCGTCCGGGCGGACCCGAACCGTGCCTGGCGCGGTGGCCGCGGCGCCACAGGATCAGCGCGGCGCCGGCCACGGCGAGGCTCGTCGTCACCACCGGCGTCGTGCGACCGACGCGGTCGCGTAGACGGATGGGCTTGATGAAGTTGCGGATCTCCCAGTCGCGCTCGCGTGCGATCTTGGCAAGGGCGCGGTCCGGGTTGACCGCTACCGGGCGGCCGACGGCTTCGAGCATCGGCAGGTCGGTGGCGGAGTCCGAGTAGGCGCTGCTGGCGCCGAGGTCGATCCCGGTGCGCTCGGCCAGCTCGCGCATCGCCGTTGCCTTGGACTCGCCCTGCGCGTAGAAGGCCATCCGGCCGGTGTAGCGGCCCTGCTCGTCGACCTCGCCGCGCGAACAGATGGCGCCGTCCACGCCGAGCAGGTCGGCCAGTGGCAGCACGATCTCCTCGGGCGACGCCGACACGAGGTAGACGCGGTGGCCGGCGGCCCGGTGCAGTTCCATCAGCTCGAGCGCCTCCGCGTACATGATCGGCTCGATCGTCTCCAGCATCGTCTCGCGCACGATCTGGCGGACCTGGGCGCGGTCCCATCCCTTGGTCACCGCCAGCATCGACTCGCGGACCCGGACCAACCGGTCCTCGTCGGCCCCGAAGTAGAGGTAGATCAGCTGCGAGATGGCGGCCCGAGCGACCAGCCGCCGGTTGATCAGCCCGCCCTTGAGGAACGGCCGGCCGAACGCAGCGATCGACGCGCGGTCGATGACCGTCTTGTCGAGATCGAAGAAGGCCGCCTCCATATCTTCAATGCTACGGAAGGCGGTCGGTCCATCTTGAGCACGCGTGACGAAGGGACGACAGGGTCGCGAACGTTCAGCTGCGCTGAACTGGGCCTACGAACGAACTTACCCCGGTTGCGGTCTGGTTGCCCGTGTGCCGGGCACCGGAGCGCAGGGTCAGGGTGTCGCTTCGGCGATGAACAGCGCGTGGACGGCGTCCTCTGCCTCCGCCGTCACCAGCACGAGCACCTCGTCGCCGGACTGCAGGTTCGTGTCGCCGCGGGGCACGATGAGCCGGTCGGCCCGGACCACCGCCACGACCACGGCGTCGCGGGGGAAAGCCAAGTCCGCGATGGCGGTGTCGTTGGCGGGGGAGTCTTCGGCGAGCGTGATCTCAACCAGATGCGCGGCGCCGCCCTGGAATTGGAGGAGCCGCACCAGCGAGCCGACGGAGACGGCTTCCTCCACGAGCGCGGTCAACAGTTGCGGTGTGGAGACGGACACGTCGACCCCCCAGCTCTCGTTGAAGAGCCACTGGTTCTTCGGGTGGTTGACGCGGGCCACGACCCGGGGCACCGCGAACTCCTGCTTGGACAGCAACGAGATCACCAGGTTGTCCTCGTCGTCGCCGGTCGCGGCGACGACGACGTCGACGGTGGCGAACCCGGCTGCATCGAGCGAGGCCACCTCGCACGCGTCGGCCGCCACCCAGGTGACGTCGATGGTGGGGCGGAGCTTCTCGACCAGGTCCGGGTCCCGCTCGATGACGAGCACGTCGTGGCCGTTCTTGTGGAGGTCCGACGCGATGGCGGTGCCGACGCTGCCCGCGCCGGCGATGGCCACCTTCACTTGTCCTTGCCCGACTGCGGATGGCGCGCCAGCGCCTCGTCCAACTCGCGCAGGGCGTCGTCGAGCACGGCCAGGTGGAGGACGTCGCCCTCCTGTCCGGTGAGCTCGCGCGCATCGAGTCGCGGTACGCCGGCGCGGGTCACGGCCACCACGGTCAGGCGGCCGGGGTGCTCGAGCTCGCTCAAAGGCCGTCCGGCCCACGACTCGGGCAACGACCGCTCGACCAACGAGAGCCGCCCGCTCGCGTCCGACCACTCCCGGACGTCCTCCTCGGAGAGCAGGCGGCGGCGGACCTGGTCGATGGTCCACGTCACGGTCGCCACCGTCGGGATGCCGAGGCGCTGGTAGATCTCCGCGCGCCTGGGATCGTAGATGCGGGCGACAACCCGGGGGATCTTGTAGGTCTCGCGGGCGATGCGCACGGTCAGGATGTTGGTGTTGTCCCCGCTCGTGACGGCAGCCAACGCGTCGGCGTGCAGCGCACCCGCCTTCTCGAGGTCGTCGCGGTCGAACCCGGAGCCGACCAGGCACTGGCCGCCCCAGTCCTTGAGGCGACGGAAAGCCCGCCCGTTCTTGTCGATGACCGCAACCGTGTGGCCCTCGGCGGTCAGCGACACGGCCAGCCCCGACCCGACGCGCCCGCACCCCACGACGATCACATGCACGCCACAGTGCAACACGGCCCCGGGCGACCGCGCAATAAGGGGGCGTAAAGGGGAGCGTAAAGGGCGGGGCATTTCCTTCTAACGTGTGGCCCCGTGGCGACCCCGACCGCCTCCCGGCCCACGGTCCCGCTGCCGGGCGTCACGGCCGAGGAGATCCCCGAGACCTTCCGATACCGGCTGAAGAACCGGCTGCTCGGACCGCCCCTCGTGACCGAGCAGCTGGCTTCGGAGCGCCTCAGCAACCCGATCGCGCTCGGGGTCCTGTCGCCGGATTGCATCTCGTCCTCGGCGTACGGCACCGAGGAGATGCTGACCCAGCTCGTCCCCTACGTGGGCCTCGCCGCCTTCACGCTGGTCGTCCCGATCACACTCGCCATCCTGGGCGTCCTCTTCTTCGTGACGCTCTCGTACCTCGAGGTCATCGCGCTCTACACCAAAGCGGGCGGCTCCTACGTGGTGGCCCGTGACAACTTCGGGCCGCGGATCGCCCAGATCGCCGCGGTGGCGCTGCTCATCGACTACACGGTCACGGTCGCGGTGCAGACCTCCGCGGGTACGGCGGCGTTGACCAGCGCGGTGCCCAGCCTGGCCAACACGCCCGACACCGTGGCCATCACCGTCGGCGTGATCCTGCTGCTCCTCTACGGCAACCTGCGCGGCATCCGCGAGGCGGGCCGCTACTTCGCCGTCCCGACCTACTTCTTTATCTTCTCGCTGACCGCGGTCATCCTGGTCGGCGTCTTCAAGGAAGTCATGGGGACGCTCCACCCCACGCCGATCCCCCCGCACGACCAGCTCTTCGGCGGCACGTTCGGCACGCCCGGGTCGGGATGGCTGATGGGGCTGGCCTTCATCTCGCTGCTGCGCTCGTTCGCCAACGGCGGGTCCTCGCTCACCGGTCTGGAAGCGATCTCCAACGGGGTCAGCAGCTTCAGGCGGCCTGAGTCGCGCCACGCGCGCCAGACACTCGTGGCCATGAGCTCGACGCTCGGGTTCCTGGTCCTCGGCGTGACGCTGCTGGCCAAGTGGACGCACGCGGTCCCGTACGCGCAGGGGTCGCCGACGGTGGTCTCCCAGGAGGTCAAGGCCGTCCTGGGCACCAGCGCGGTCGGGCACTTCGGCTTCTACACGGTCCAGCTCGCGACCATGTTGATCCTCTACACCGGCGGCAACACGAGCTTCAACGGCTTCCCGTATCTCGCCAGCTTCGTCGCGGGCGACCGTTTCCTGCCGCGTCAGCTGACGAGGCGCGGCCACCGCCTCGCCTTCTCCAACGGGATCCTGGTGCTGACGGGCGTGGCGCTGGCGTTGGTCCTGGTGTACAAGGCGCAGGTCAACGGCCTGGTCGCCCTGTACGCCATCGGTGTGTTCACCGGCTTCACCATGGCCGGCTCGGGCATGGTGAAGCACCACCTGACCGCGCGCGCCGGGCACTGGCGGCGCAGCGTTGCCATCAACGGGTTCTCGGCCTTCCTGTCCTTCACCGTCGTGCTGATCTTCGCCGTGGCGAAGTTCAAGGAGGGCGCGTGGCTCATCTTCGTGGTGGGCCCGTTGCTCTACCTCGGGCTGATCCGCATGCACCGGCAGTACGCCCGGGAGGACGAGCTGCTCGAGTCGGGCGTGGTGGAGGCGTCGGAGGCCCCCGTACTGCGCCGCCACGTGGTCGTCGTGCTGGTGGACCGGCTCGACGCCGCGACCGCCCGGGCCCTGCAGTACGCGAGGACGCTGGCGCCCGACGACCTGCGCGCCGTGCACTTCGACATCGACACGAAGGCGGCGCGCGAGCTCGAGTCCGAATGGAGCCGTCTCCTGGCGCGCCTGCCGCTCGACATCATCGAGTGCCCCGACCGGCGGCTCGGCCGGGCCGCACTCGAGCTCGTCGCCGACGCCACCCTCGACGGCGACACGGAGTGCACCGTCCTCCTGCCGCGTCGCAGCTACGCGCGGGTCTGGGAGCGCTTCCTGCACGACCGCACCGCCGACAAGATCGCCGCCGTGCTCGGCCAGGTGCCGCACGTGAGCGCCACGATCGTGCCCTTCGCGGTAGGGGGCGGCCGCTTCGCCGAGCGGGTCCGCTCCTACGGCCGCTCGGTCCAGCAGCGGGCGCGGCTCGGGGGTGACGGTGTTGACGGGCGCACAGAGATCGACGCCGACGGGCGCAGCGGCGTCGACCGCATCGGCCGCCGAGATGAGTCCCGCCGGCCCGGGGCGGTGCTCGCGGCGGACCAGACGCTGGCAGAGCGGGCGGGCGTGACCACGCCCATCGCCTCGGTGGTGCCGCGCCAGCGGGTGCGGGTCGCCGGCCGGGTCAAGTCGGTGCGCGTCCAGCCCCGGGCGGGGGCGGCGAACCTCGAGTGCGTGCTCAGTGACGGCACGGGCGGCATCCTGCTCGTGTTCCAGGGCCGGCCGAAGATCGCCGGCATCGACCCCGGCGCCCGCCTGGTGGCGGAGGGGATGGTCGGGACCTGGAGCAGGCGGCCGGCGATGCTGAACCCTTCGTTCGAGGTCGTGCAGGGCGCGACGGTCGACCCCGCCGAGGGCTGAGCACCGGAGGAGCGCCGGACGACCGGCGCCGTCGGGCCAGTCCAGGGGCAAAAGCGAGACCATTAAATTGCCGGACCCCGGGGCCAGTCGCTAACGTCCCCCCCGGCCCGGCGTCGGGTGCGGCCTCCCGGCGCGTCCCCGCCCCGGGATCACGACATCAACCGCCGTGGTGCTGAGCGCTGTCGCACCACACGGACGAGGGCGTC
This sequence comes from Acidimicrobiales bacterium, assembly GCA_035483935.1. GTDB lineage: Bacteria > Actinomycetota > Acidimicrobiia > Acidimicrobiales > RAAP-2 > Bog-473. The sequence continues at coordinate 4,065 of DATHPK010000273.1, read as the reverse complement.
GTCGCCCTCAACCCACTGGGCGTACTGGAACAGAAAGGGCACACCGGGAATGATCAGACTCCTCGCCGCCGAGGGCGGGTACCAGGCCTTCCACCTGGGCGGAGTGGACAAAACGTGGCTCTACCTCTGCCTGGTCGCCGGGATCATCGGCATCGGCGCCGGCCTCCTGCTCGCGCGCAACGTGCTGGCGGCCGACCAGGGCACGCCCAAGATGAAGGAGATCGCCCAGGCGGTCCAGGAAGGCGCCCAGGCCTTCTTGGCCCGGCAGTTCCGAGCGATCGTGATGATCATCATCCCCCTGGCGATCCTCATCTTCTTCACGGCGACCAAGGTGGTGAAGCCCGACGGCGGCGTCGCGCTCACGTTCCAACAGGACGGGCTGTACCGGGTCATCTGCTTCCTGTTCGGTGCGGCGTTCTCCGGCCTGACCGGCTTCATCGGCATGAGCATCGCCGTACGGGGCAACGTCCGCACCGCGGCCGCTGCGTCCCAGGGCGGCGGCATGGCCAGCGCCCTGCGCGTGGCCTTCCGCACGGGCGCCGTCACCGGCATGCTCTGCGTCGGGCTCGGCCTGGTCGGGGCCACCACGATCGTCCTCATCTTCCAGAACTCGGCGACGGCGGTGCTCATCGGGTTCGCCTTCGGCGCATCGCTGCTCGCGCTCTTCATGCGTGTCGGCGGCGGCATCTTCACGAAGGCGGCGGACGTCGGCGCCGACCTCGTCGGCAAGGTCGAGGCCGGCATCCCCGAGGACGACCCGCGCAACGCCGCCACGATCGCGGACAACGTCGGCGACAACGTCGGCGACTGCGCCGGCATGGCGGCCGACCTCTTCGAGTCCTACGAGATCACGATCATTTCGTCGTTGATCCTCGGCTACTCGGCGTTCATCTCCATCCACAAGAACCCGACGCCCGCCGTCCTGTTCCCGTTGATCGTCCCCGCCATCGGCATTCTCGCCTCGCTGATCGGTGTGCTCGCCGTGCGGGCCCGCAAGAGCGACCGGAACGCGTTGGCCCCGATCAACCGCGGCTTCTGGCTCGCGGCCGGGATCACCGTGATCGGCGCCCTGCTGGTGGCGCAGTACTACGTGCACGACCTCAAGGTCTTCTGGGCCGTGCTCACCGGTGTCGTGCTGTCGCTCGTCGCCTCCCAGATCACCGAGCAGTTCACGTCGACGGAGCGGGGCCCGGTCAAGGAGATCGCCGCCTCGGCCCGCACCGGGCCGGCGACGACCGTGCTCTCCGGGATCTACATCGGGCTCGAGTCCTCGGTCTGGGCGATCATCGCGATCGCGATCGCCATCGGGGTGGCCATCGGGCTGGGCGACGGCAACATCGAATACACGTTCTACCTGGTCGCCCTCATCGGCATCGGGCTGTTGGCCACTACGGGGATGGTGGTCTCCGAGGACAGCTTCGGGCCGGTCTCGGACAACGCGGCCGGCATCGCCGAGATGTCGGGGGAGTTCACCGGCGAAGCCGAACGGGTCATGGTGAGCCTCGACGCGGTCGGCAACACGACCAAGGCCATCACCAAGGGCGTGGCGATCGGATCAGCGGTGATCGCAGCGGTCGCGCTGTTCTCGTCCTTCATCGAGACCATCGGCGCGCAGCTCTACAACCACCCGATCGGCGCGGCGCTCTTCGACAAGCTGGCCGCGCAGATCAACGTGGCCAATCCGACAACGTTCATCGGGCTGCTCATCGGCGGCTCGATCGCGTTCCTGTTCTCCTCGCTGGCAATTCGGGCGGTCGGCCGGTCCGCAGGGACGGTCGTGCTGGAGGTCCGACGACAATTCCGCGAGCACCCGGGCATCATGGATTATTCGGAGAAGCCGGAGTACGGCCGGGTCATCAGCATCTGCACGGCCGCAGCCCAGCGGGAACTGGCGACGCCGGCCCTGCTCGCCATCCTGGCTCCGGTGATCGTCGGCTTCGGCATCAATTACTTCGCACTCGGGGCGTTCCTCGCCGGCACCATTCTCACCGGCCAGTTGCTGGCGAACACGCTGTCGAACTCGGGCGGTGCGTGGGACAACGCCAAGAAGTACATCGAGGACGGGAACGAAGGCGGAAAGGGATCCGAGGCGCACAAGGCTGCGGTCATCGGAGACACCGTGGGCGACCCGTTCAAGGACACGGCCGGCCCGGCGCTGAACCCGATGATCAAGGTGATGAACCTGGTGTCGCTGCTCATTCTGCCCGCGGTGATCACGCTGCGGCACAACACGGGTGCGCGTTTGGCGATCGCCGGGGTCGCCCTCGTCGTCCTGCTCGCAGCGCTGGCCTTCTCGAAGCGGTCGGGTGAGGCGATGGACGCGGACGCCGCCGATACGACGCCCGTAACAACCGCCGTCGCTTCGGCCGATTGACCTGTTCACCCGCCTAGGCGACCGTTCGTCTGTCGTGCCGGAGTCGTGCCTGGCGCTTGACAGGCGGGTCTCCGGACCCTCACTCTGATTTGACCATGCCCTTCGATCCATCGCTGCGATCAGCGCCCCGCGGGGTGCGTCATGGGTAAGGCGCTCGTCATCGTCGAGTCGCCGGCCAAGGCGCGCACCATCGGCGGCATGCTCGGGCCCGACTTCATCGTCGAGTCATCGGTGGGTCACATCCGCGACCTGCCGCGCGGTGCGGACGAGGTTCCCGCCGCGGTGAAGGGCGAACCGTGGGCGCGCCTCGGCGTCGACGTGGACAACGGCTTCAAGCCTCTCTACGTCGTCTCGTCGCCCAAGAAGTCGGTCGTCGCCAACCTGAAGAAGCTCCTCAAGACCGCCGACGAGCTCTATCTCGCCACGGACGAAGACCGCGAGGGCGAATCGATCGCGTGGCATTTGTCGGAGGTCCTCAACCCGACGGTGCCGGTCAAGCGCATGGTGTTCCACGAGATCACGCCGGCGGCGATCGCTCGCGCCGTGGACGAGTGGCGCGACCTCGACCGGCGGCTGGTGGACGCGCAGGAGGCGCGACGGATCCTCGACCGACTCTACGGCTACGAGGTCTCGCCGGTTCTGTGGCGCAAGGTGATGCCGCGGCTCTCGGCGGGCCGGGTGCAGAGCGTCGCCACCCGCATGGTGGTGGAGCGCGAGCGCGCCCGCATGCGGTTCCGCTCGGCGACGTGGTGGGGGATCGACGGTTCGTTCAGCCGCGAGGCGGGTGCGAGCGCCTTCGGTGCCGCCCTGGTCGCCCTCGGTGGCACGGCCATCGCCACCGGAAAGGACTTCGACGAGCAGGGCGAACAGAGCGCCAAGGGCGAGGTCCGGGTGCTCGGCGAGGACGAGGCGACCTCCGTCGCCCAGGCACTGACCGGGCAGGCCTTCACGGTGAAGTCGGTGACCGAGCGCCCGTTCCGCCGCTCGCCGGCGGCGCCGTTCATGACGTCCACGCTGCAGCAGGAGGCGGGCCGCAAGCTCCGCTTCAGCGCGCAGCGCGCCATGCAGGTGGCCCAGCGCCTCTACGAGCAGGGCTACATCACTTACATGCGCACCGACTCGACGACGTTGTCCGACGAGGCTTTGAGCGCGGCAAGGTCGCAGGCCCGCGAGCGCTACGGCGACGCCTACGTCCCCGACAAACCCCGCCGCTACGAGCGCAAGGTGAAGAACGCCCAGGAGGCGCACGAGGCGATCCGCCCGTCCGGCGAGACGTTCCGCACGCCCGAGCAGGTGGGGCGCCAGCTCTCGGGAGACGAGCTGCGCCTCTACGAGATGATCTGGATGCGCACGGTCGCCTCGCAGATGAACGACGCCACCGGGACGAGCGCGCAGGTCCGACTCGTGGCCGATGTGCCGAGCGGCGTGGCGTCGGGCCAGGAGGCCGAGTTCTCGGCGAGCGGCCGGGTCATCTCCTTCAAGGGCTTCCTCGAGGTCTACGAGGAGGGCCGGGACGACGACGAGCAGGATGCCGACAGCGCCGAGGAGCGGGTGCTGCCCGCGCTGGCCGAGGGCGACCGGCTGCAGGGCACGGCGTTCGAGCCGGGGTCGCACACCACCCAGCCGCCGGCGCGCTACACCGAGGCGTCGCTGGTGAAGGCGATGGAGGAGCTCGGGGTCGGGCGACCGTC
>DATHPK010000272.1:0-2767 GCA_035483935.1 Acidimicrobiales bacterium | reverse complement strand
CACCCGCCCGCCGTGGCCGAGCTCGGCCTCCGCCTTCACGACGGCCTCCCATACCTCGGTGCAGTCGGCCAGGCGCTCGGGCTTCGCCACCCGAACGTTCACCAGGCGCTGCGGTACCCGCTCCACGAGTCCCGACGCCAGCTCCTTCAGTGCGAGGCCGCGCCGCGCCATCAGGTCGGCCAGCGCCAGCCCGGTCAACACTCCGTCGCCGGTCGTCGACAGCGAGCGGAAGATGATGTGGCCGGACTGCTCTCCACCCAGCGACAGCCCGTCGGCGTCGAGGGCGGCCAGGACGTGGCGGTCCCCCACGGCCGTCTCGAGCACCGCGATGCCGTGCGACTCCATGGCGAGCCGGAACCCGAGATTCGTCATCACCGTCACCGCGACCGTGTTACCGGACAACTCCCCCCGCCCGGCGAGATCCAACGCGAACAACGCCAGCAGGACGTCGCCGTCCACGATCTCGCCGGCGCTGTCGACCGCGATCACGCGGTCAGCGTCGCCGTCCAACGCCAACCCCAGGTCCGCTCCCGACGACACGACGACGTGCGCCAGCTCCGAAGGATCGGTCGACCCGCAGCCGTCGTTGATATTGACCCCGTCCGGCGCGTCGTGCAGCGTCGTCACCGACGCGCCGACCTCCGCCAGCACCCGCGGCGCGATCGCACTCGCGGCCCCGTTCGCACAGTCCACGACCACCCGCATCCCGTCGAGACGCCGCCCGCCGATCGACCCCACCAGATGCGCGGCGTACATCTCCGCCGCCCCGGGGTCCGCCAGCAGGCGACCCACCGCCAACCCCGTCGGGCGGGCGGGCGGGCGGTCCGGATCGGCCGACACGGCCAGGAGCTCGCGCTCGATCTCCGCCTCCACCTCCACCGGCAGCTTCGTCCCGAAGAGGGAGAACAGCTTGATGCCGTTGTCGCCGTAGGGGTTGTGCGAGGCCGAGATGACCGCCCCCGGCACCTCCCGGTCGGCAGCGACCGTGGCCACGCCCGGGGTGGGCAGCACGCCGAGGTCGACGACGTCGGTACCCTCGGCGGCCAACCCGGCCGAGAACGCCGCCTGTAGCAGCGGCCCCGAGAGTCGGGTGTCGCGGCCGACGACGAAGGTCGGGGCGGGCAGGATGCGGGCGGTGGCGCGTCCGAGGGCGAGGGCCAATTCGGCCGTCAGCTCCTCGTTGGCCACCCCGCGCACGCCATCGGTGCCGAAGCGGGCAGGCACTCGGGTCGGGTTACTCCGGGCCCGATTACCGCTTGGAGTACTGCGGCGCCTTGCGGGCCTTCTTCAGGCCGTACTTCTTCGACTCCTTCTCCCGAGCGTCCCGGGTCAACAGCCCGGAGCGCTTGAGTGGCGGACGGTGCTCGGGGTCGACGTCGCACAAGCTCCGCGCGATGCCCAGGCGCATGGCGCCGGCCTGGCCCGAGATCCCGCCGCCGTCGATCGTCGCGTCGATGTCGTACGACTCGACCGTGTTCGTGATCCGCAAGGGCTCGGTGATCAGCATCCGGTGCGTCGCGGAGGTGAAGTACTTCTCGAAGGGCTGCTTGTTGATGGTGATCGCGCCCTGGCCGGGACGGAAGCGCACGCGCGCCACCGCCTGCTTGCGGCGGCCGGTGGTCTGGCTCATTGGTACGGGCATGGGGTGGGTCTGTCCTTCCTGGCTCAGCCGGCCCGCTTGGCCTCGGGCAGGTCGAGCGGCTCTGGCTTCTGGGCGGCGTGCGGGTGCTCGGGTCCGGCGTAGACGTGGAGCTTGCTCAGCTGCTGGCGGCCCAGGGTGTTCTTGGGGAGCATGCCGCGCACGGAGCGGCGGATGAGCTCGGCCGGCTCCCGGTCGAGCAGCGTGGCGTAGCTGGTGGAGCGCAGGCCACCGGGGTAGCCGCTGTGGCGGTAGGCCATCTTGGCCTCGGCCTTGTTCGAGGTCAGCACGATCTTGTCGGCGTTGACGACGATGACGTTGTCGCCGGTATCGACGTGCGGCGCGAAGTACGGGCGGCGCTTGCCCCGGAGGATCGCCGCCACCTCAGAGGCCAGGCGGCCGAGGACAAGGCCGTCGGCGTCGACGACGTACCAGGCTCGCTGGATCTCGGTGACCTTCGGTGAAAATGTGCGCACAAGACCGATCTTTCGAAACTGCGTGGTGAGCGGGCGCTCGCCCCGGGAGGCGGGCCCTGAAGCCCCCGGGGTCCCGCGGGCCGACTCAACAGGATAGGGCCTCTGACCAGGCACGGCAAGCCGCGGCAGTATGGGCCTTCGGTGGCAGGTCGCCGCCCCTCTTCCACCGGCCCGTACCGGCGGCCGGACCCTCCCCGCCGCCCCATTCGTGGTGGTACCACGCCTGCCGCACGGCGCGCTGACCTCATTGACCAGGGGCTCCCCCCTTGCCACGCTGAGCGTGTGCTCGGGCGAGATGACGCGGTCAGCGCGCCGGCGGAGCCGTGTTGACCACGTCGTGGTACCGCTTCGCCACCTCGTGGCGGCACCGGGTGGCCGGCTACGTGGCCCTGATCCTCATCATCGGGCTTGGCGGTGGCCTGGCCCTGGGCTCCGTAGCGGCGGCGCGCCGGACCGCCTCGTCCTACTCCGTATTCCTGGCGTCGACCAACCCGTCCGACCTGACCATCCAGCCCGCGGGCGGCGGCCCCGGAGGCATAACCCCGTCGGTCGACCGGCAGCTGATCGACGCCATCGCGAAGTTCCGGCACGTGCGGCATGTCGAGAGCTATGTGGCCCTGGGGGCGTCCTATCTCTTGGCGGGTTCGCGCAC
>DATHPK010000271.1:0-5510 GCA_035483935.1 Acidimicrobiales bacterium | reverse complement strand
CCACGCGCCGCCGTCTCCGTTGCAATGCGCATCGCTCCATGAGGGTCCCTCCGTCAGGATCCCCTCCCCGGCAACCTGCCACCTCCGCCGTCAAACAAGGAACAGATCGACCAACGGAAACCCGTCGGTATCGCAGGGAGGGGAGACCCAGTCCACCGGGGGGTGGCGTCCAACCCGGGCTGACAATCCCCGTCCGTAAATTCGACGTCTACCCCGTGCGGGGGAGCTCTGTTGCTGAGTCGCTCGACGGGGTCAAAGGGAGCTGGGCGGGAGGTAGACGTACCACTGTGATCCGACCTTGACACAGGTGATCAGCGAGTACATGTGGACGGGCGATGCTTCAGACTTGGCGGCTGCCTGATACAGGGAACCGAAGCTGTGCCCGGACGAGAGGAACTTCGCGGCGTTCTGGTTCGAGATGCACCTCGGCCGCGCCCCATTTTCACAATCCGTGCCTACGAGCCCGACGAGCGCCTGTGTTCCCTTCACGGCGATGTAGCCGAGGGACAAATTCTCGTGTGTCGCGACCGGCGGCGAGTTTGCCGCGATCGAAGCACACTTCGACTGAACAGCAGGCTGATAAAAGGCGCAGCTCTGGGCCAGGTGGCCCGTGTTCGCCGCCGCAATTGACGCCTCGACGACCGCCCCGGGGGAGGTGGTTCCAGGAGTCGGCTGGGTGCCAGTCCCGATGACCGTCACGCCCGAACCCAGCTTCGTTTCCCAAGACGGCGCATCACGATGCGACGTTGGAGACGGACTCGATTCGGCCGTCCCGGCACTCGCTGACCCTGCTCCCGACAGCACAAGGAACAGGCTCACCAGCATGAGCGACCATGCAACCCGGTAGCGCAGCACCGTCAAAACCCCCTCTCATCGACGGTCGATGTCCCTCTTTCCTATCAAAACGAGCACCCTAAGTGGGACCACCCTCCAAGAAGGATGTCGAAGTCATGCCCGGACCGAAACGTCCCCCGTCCGCCGGATGTGGACGTACTACGCGTCGAATGTCGTGGGGCTGCTCCGCCGCTCGGGCGCGGTTCGCAGGGCTTGGAGATCGCCGCCGACGAATGCCAGTGCTAATCCCGCAGCCAACAAGGAATCTCGCCGTCCAATGGACCTCATCGCCGCAAGGCTTACGACGGTATCGAGCACATCGCTCGCCAATGTCGCCTTCACCCAGGGACGCGCCTCGAATTCATCTGTCGATTGTGCAGCCCTCACCGTCCCCAAACCCAAGACCAGATCCCTGATGCCGATCGTTCTCATCAGAAGGAGAGCCGTCCCGGTCGGCTCTTCGGCGCCCGCGAGCTGCATCGGAGCACCCGGTGCGGCAATCAAAGCGACGCCCACCGCCGTGCGCAGCCAACCCATAGAAGCCGCCCGGATCGTCCGCACACGGGAAGCGTAGCGAAGCCATTTCAACGACCCCCGATTCGCCGGTTCGCCGATTCGCCGGTACGCCGGTTCGAGGGCGATCGTCCGAGAGCTCGATCTCGCGACCAGACAAAGGCATCTTGCGGCTCGCGGGAAACGAGGGGGGAGCCTTAGGAGCCGCGTCTGTCGGCGCCGGACGCGGTCCGGCGGAACACGACCCAGCTGCCCCAGAGCGCATCGCTCTCGAGCGCCGACCACTCCGACCCCGGGTCTGAGCGTGCCAACGCGTCCCACAAATCGGTTGTCGGCACGTGGTAGGGAGCACCCTTGCCCAGCGCGTTCGACCAGATCAACAAGCCGGTCCGTGAGAGGACCCGCACGGTCTCATCTGCGAAGAGCGGTCCGTCGCCGATGACGACAACCTCGAAAGAACGATCGGGGAAGGGGAGCATGCCGGCATCGGCCCGGATCTGACGAGCGGTGAGACGGCGCCGCATCATCGCCATGGAGAGGTCGACACACACCACGTCCGCCCAGACGGCGTCGAGGTACGGCGTGAGGATTCCGGTGCCGCTCCCGATCTCCAAGCAGCGTCCGTCCTTGAACGGGCCGCCACGGTCGAGTGCGTCGGCGAGTGGCGCTGCCCGATAGCCGCCCCGCTCGTCCGCCCAATTCTCGGCCATCGCGTCGAACACCTGTGTCGTGATCGCGGCGAGCTCGGGGGTCCAGGACGACGGGTCGTCCAGGATCTCGGCCATGAGGCGCTGGTTGTCGGCCGCCTCCGGCCGCACCGGCTTTCCTTGCGGCGCATCGACCGCGCGTGGCAGCTCCGTGATGTCTCGGGTCATGTCCCAAGTCTGCGCCATGGCCGGGGCCGATGAGGCGACGGGGTCACCAGGCGAGTTCGGCCTCGCCCTCCTGAAAGGTACCGGTCGGACCTTCCTTGCCGATGGTGGCCATGCGCACGATGACTTCTGCGCCGATCTCCACCGGCTGTCCGGCTCCACTGAACGGGGTGAGCTCCGTGGCGGTGAAGCCGGGTTCGACGGCGTTGAACTTCATGTCGGGATATGTCTTGGCGTACTGCACGGTGAGCATTGACACCGCAGCCTTGCTGGCGCCGTACACGATGCTCGCGAAGTGGAACTGGCGTCGCTCCGGATTCGTGACCGCCCAGAACGAACCGAGCGCGCTCGAGACGTTGACCACCACGGGATTCTCGGACCGCTCCAGGAGCGGGAGTGCAGCCTGTGTGACCCGGACGACGCCGATGACGTTCGTGTCGAAGACCCCCAGGGCGACCGGCCCGGTGACGTCGCCGGTCGTACTGATGCCCGCATTGTTGACCAGCACATCGAGGCGACCTTCGCGTTCTGCGACGACACCCAATGCGGCCTGGACGGACGAATCGTCCGTCACGTCGAGCTGCACAAAGCGGCAACCGAGCGCGGATGCCGCGGCTTCGCCCCGGCTCGCGTTGCGTGCCCCGACATAGACGGCGTGCCCTCGTTCGGTCAGTCGGCGGGCAGTCTCGTAGCCCAGACCCTTGTTGGCTCCGGTGATGAGCGTCACGGTCATTCTCGGGTGCTCCTTCGGTGTGCGAACCGGGTCGTCGGGCGCTGGAACGATGGGTCGAATTCGACGGTAGCGCCAACCATGCTGTTGACGATCAGGAAGCGGGTCGGGTCGTCGAGCACCTTGGCCGTCTCTTGCGGATCGAGAATTCGACCGACGGCCTCGTCTCGCCCGATCGACAACCCGGATACGAAAGTCTCGATACGCTTCTTGCGTGCGCGTCGAGTTCTACAAGGCGGAACGCCACGGCCGCCCCCGGTCGGCATGGAGGGCGACGCGGGGGAAGCGGACCAGGATCCCGGGGACCGTCATGGCGGGTTCCAAGGGAATTCCCCACGACCTCGCCCAGTACGTCATCGAGGCGTCGACGGGCTATCGAGATGGATTCTGGGACCTGGTCTCGAAGGGAGCGACGTTCAAGAGCATCGGTCGCAGGCGAACCAAGCCAGGTCGAGAGGTGATTGCGGGCCACCGGGCGGAGCTTGCCGGTGCCGAGCGGCTGGCGGGTGAGCACCTGCAGCGTTGGCAGGCGGGGGAGAGGTCCCAGGTCACGGAGGCCCTGACCCGGGCCCTCGAGCAGTGGAACGGCCTGTCGTTCCACGAGTGCCTGGCGTTCGACTGGCCGTCGGAAACGGGTTCCGTCGGCCCGATGGACGACTGAGGCGTACGGACCGTCGTACCTCAGGCGAAGACGAGCGGTGCGTGCCGCACCCCGGCGATCACCGGACTGGCCGTCCGTTCGACCGGCCCCGCCGGCGTGAGCGAGGGGAAGCGCGTCACCAGCTCGGAGAGCACGACGCGTCCCTCCAGCCGGGCCAGCGCCGCCCCGAGGCAGAAGTGCGGGCCGAAGCCGAAGCTCACGTGGGGGTTCGGGTGTCGGTCGACCCGGAGTTGGTCGGCGTCGGGCCCGAAGACATCTTCGTCGCGGTTCGCCGACGCATAGAGCAGGAGCACCGGATCGCCCGCCGCCACCGCTTGGCCCCGCACGGTGCAATCCACCGTCGCCGTGCGCATGAAGGAGATGACCGGCGTCGTCCAGCGCAACAATTCTTCGACGGCGTTCGGGATGAGCCCGGGGTCTGCCCGCAGCGCGGCCCACTGGTCCGGATGGACGGCCAGCGCCGCCAGCCCGCCAGAGATGAGGTTGCGCGTGGTCTCGTTCCCGGCCACCAGCAGCTGGATCAGGAACATCGCCAGCTCCGCCTCGCTCAGTTGGTCGGCGTCCGCACCCTCCGCGCGGCCCACCATGGCGAGGACCGAGACCAGGTCCTCGGCCGGCGCGGCCCGGCGCTCCTCGGCCACGCCGACGAGATAGCCCCACATCTCGGCCTGCAGCTCGGCGCGCTCGTCCTCTGTGCGCTCGCTCTCGCCGGGGATCACGGCCTCGGACCACTCGTAGAAGCGCGGCCACTGCGAGCCGTCGACGCCGAGAAGTTCGCAGATCACCTGCAACGGGAAGGGGATGGACAGGGCCTCCACGATGTCCACCGGTTCACCGCGCTCGATCGGATCGATCAAGGCCCGCGCCTTGGCCGTCACGCCCGCCTCCATCTGACGCACCATCGATGGCTTGAAGCCGGGCTGCACCAGTCGGCGATAGCGCGTATGCCGCGGCGGGTCGGTGTGCATCATGGTCGGCGGGTCGTCGTAGGTCGTGCCGATCTCGTCGGTCAGGATCCCCTTCGACGAACAGAACCCGTGGGGATCGGCGCCGATCGAGGACACCTCGGCATGGGTGGCCACGGCCCAGAAGCCGCCGCCTTCGCGGTCGACCCGAAGGACGGGCGCCTCGTGGCGCAGCTCGGCGTAGAGCGCGAACGGATCGCCCCCCGCGTACAGCGACGGATCGAGCAGGCGGCTGGCGTCGATCCCCACGGTGGTGGCCCCGGACGCCGAACGACTCAGACGACGATGCCGTTGGGGCGGGGGTCGCCCTGCGCATCGAGCAACGCGTAGTACGCCTCGAGCGTGCTCGGGCCGTCCGAGACGGACTCGACCGAGCCGTCGGCCGCGAGGTTCAAAAGCGCGCCCTCGATGATGAAACAGACGTCCGTGTCACCCTCGTTGTCCTCTGGCACGTGCAGGGTGTGCACCGAGTTGGCCGGCTCGAAGAGGTACGAGCCCGGCGTCACGTAGAAGTCGTACTCGAGGTAATGCCAGCGGCCCGCCGAGGTGAACGCGTCCACCGAGCCGGTGTGGCGGTGCGTCTGCAGCTGCACGCCGGGACGGAAGCGGTTGAGGATGACCCAGGTGCCGCGCGCCACGTCGAAACGGACGATCTTGAGGAGCACGCCGATCCCGGTGTCGGCCCACGGTGCGTCGTCCTCGCTGACGAGGCGCACGATGTCACGGCTGGCGGGGCTGGCGATCGACATGGGTTCTGCTCCTTGAGCTGCTCTGCGGATTTCAGGCCGGCAACGGTGCGAGCGTATCCAGGTCGAGGGCGGCCTCGAGAGCCGCCGCCGTGCGGAGCACCACCAGGTCGCCGTGCTGGGGCCCGATCAGCTGGATCCCGATCGGGAGCCCGCCGCTGCTCGTGCCGGCCTGGACCGTGGCGGCGG
>DATHPK010000270.1:0-3053 GCA_035483935.1 Acidimicrobiales bacterium | reverse complement strand
CTTCGCCAAGTCTTTCGACGAGCTGCTGCAGTCGCTGACCGACAAAGCCGCTACGTTCTGATTCGTCCGCCAGTTCGCAACCGAGAGGAGCGCACATGAGGATCGGCATGATCGGCCTGGGCAAGATGGGCGCCAACATGACCGAGCGCCTGCTGAAGGGCGGGCACGAGGTGGTCGCCTACGACCTGAACGCCGGCGCGCTCGAGCAGGCGGCATCCAAGGGGGCGGAGACGGCCACGACGCTGGAGGAGCTGGCGACGAAGCTCAGCCCGCCGCGGGCGGCGTGGGTGATGGTCCCGGCCGGGAAGCCGACGAACGACACGATCGATGCGCTGGGTGGGCTCTTCGAAAAGGGCGACGTCATCGTCGACGGCGGCAACTCGAACTTCAACGAGGCCGAGGCCATTGCCGAGCGCTTGACGAAGAAGGGTGTCGGCTTCGTCGACGCGGGCACGTCGGGCGGCGTGTGGGGCCTGACGGAGGGCTACTGCCTCATGGTCGGTGGCACCAAGGAGTCGGTGGCCGTCGTCGAGCCGGCGTTCCTGACGCTGGCGCCCGACGGCGGCTACGCCCACGTCGGGCCGGTGGGCGCCGGGCACTTCGTGAAGATGGTCCACAACGGGATCGAGTACGGGCTCATGCAGGCTTACGCCGAGGGCTTCGAGGTGATGGCCCGTGCCGACGAGTTCGAGCTGGACCTGCACGAGATCGCGTCGATCTGGCGCTACGGCTCGGTCGTGCGCAGCTGGCTCCTGGAGCTCGCCGAGCGCGCCCTGCGCCCCGACGCCGGCTTCGAGGGCATCGCGCCGGTGGCGGTGGACTCGGGCGAGGGCCGCTGGACGGCGCTGGAGGCGATCAACCGCGGCGTCCCCGCGCCCGTGATCTCCACGTCGCTCTTCACCCGCTTCGCCTCCCAGGACAAGGACTCCTTCCAGTTGAAGATGGTGGCGGCACTGCGCAACCAGTTCGGCGGCCATGCCGTGACGCTCGAGTCGGGCGGACAAGGCCTTGAGACCGAGACACCGACCCCCTAGGCAACTTCACGAGGTGCTCACCCCAGTCGAAGACGTCACCCGCGCGTTCGCCGATGCGGTCGTCGATGCGTTCGTGTCGCGACCCGGGCCGCGCTTCGCCCTCGTGCTGTCGGGCGGACCGACGGCGCGCGAGTGCTACGAGGTGCTCGCCGGAACGGGCGGCGTGGACTGGACGCTCGTGGACGTCTACGTCGGCGACGAGCGGATCGTGCCCCCCGACGACGAGGACGCCAACCAGCGATTGATCCGCGAGGCGCTGCTCGACCGGGTGGGTGGTGCGGGTTCCTTCCGGCCCTGGGACACGACGCTGCCGGTAGAGGAATGCGTGGCCGCCTACCAGCTGGTGATCAAGGACCTGGTCACGGGCCCGGGGATCGACCTGATCCATCTCGGCATGGGGCCCGACGGGCACACGGCGTCGCTGTTCAAGGGGTCGGCGGCGCTCGACGCGGCACCCGGGGAGCTGGTGGCTGCGAACGAGGATCCGAGCGGGATCAACCCTCACCCGCGGCTCACCCTCACGCTGCCGGTCATCAACTCGGCACGCCTGGCCGTCTTCACGGTGGCCGGCGCATCCAAGGCCGATGCCGTCGCCGCCCTGTTGCGCGGGGACGATCTCCCGGCCGCCCGCGTCCACGCAGGCCGCACGCTGTGGCTGGTCGATGGTCCGGCCCGCGCCGCCGCCCCCTAGATTGGCGCGGATGCTCAGCGACGCCGACCTCCTCCGTTCGCCGCTGCCCGACCTCACGGCGCTCGCCCGCGTCGTGCGCGACGGCGCCCACGGCCGCAGAGTGACGTTCTCACCCAAGGTCTTCATTCCCTTGACGATGCTGTGCCGCGACCGCTGTGGCTACTGCACCTTCGCCAAGGCACCGGCCCGGCTCGAGTCGCCGTACCTCACGCCCGACGAGGTGCTGGCGGTGGCGCGGGCGGGCCAGGCCGCGGGATGCCACGAGGCCTTGTTCACCCTCGGCGAGCGGCCCGAGTTGCGCTATGCGGTGGCCGCGCAGTGGCTCGAGGCGCACGGGTACGCGTCGACGGTCGAGTATCTCGCCGCGATGTGCCGGCTCGTGGTCGAGGAGACAGGGCTGCTCCCCCACGCCAACGCCGGCGCGCTGTACGCGGAGGAGCTGGCCGCGCTGCGGCCGGTGACGGCGAGCCAGGGCATGATGCTCGAGTCGCTGGCCGAGGGGTTGGACGCGCACCGGGGCGCGCCGGACAAGGAACCGGCGCGCCGCCTGGCCACGCTCGAGGCGGCGGGTGAGCTGGCGATCCCGTTCACGACGGGGATCCTCGTCGGGATCGGCGACACGCGGACCGACCAGCTGGCGGCGCTGCGGGCGATCGCGTCGTCGCACGAGCGGCACGGGCACGTGCAAGAGGTGATCGTGCAGAACTTCCTGCCGAAGCCCGGGACGGCCATGTTCCGGGCCGCACCGTGCCCGGCCGACGACCTCGTCTGGGCGATCGCGGCGGCCCGGCTGGTGCTGCCGCCCGAGGTGCACGTGCAGGCACCCCCGAACCTGTCCGACGACCTCGCTCCCCTGCTCGATGCGGGAATCGACGACTGGGGCGGCGTCTCCCCCGTGACGGCCGACCACGTGAATCCCGAACGGGCGTGGCCGGCGTTGGCGGTGTTGCAGGAGGCGACGGAGGCGTCCGGGCACACGTTGGCACCGCGGCTGACGCTCTACCCATCGTTCGCGTTGGACCCGGCGCGGTGGTTGGAAGAGGCGATGCGGTTCCCCGTGCTCGACGCCTCCGATGCCGAGGGCCTGGCGCGCGACGCGGCCTGGTGCTCGGGCGGCGAGGAGCCGCCGCCGGCGCTGCTCGACGGCCCGGTCCCCGTGGCCGGCGGTGCCGACGCCGGCGGGGCGGTGGGTGAGGTCCTGGCCGGGGTGGGGCTCGGGCAGGAGCTCGGCGTCGCGGAGATCGTCACGCTCTTCGGGGCGCGGGGATCCGAGGTGCGCCGGGTGGCCGAGGTGGCAGACGACCTGCGCAGCCGGCTCGCGGGCGACG
>DATHPK010000269.1:0-11996 GCA_035483935.1 Acidimicrobiales bacterium | reverse complement strand
GGTCGCCGGCGCGGTCATCGCCATCAGCGCGATCTGGTGGATGCCGTACTACCCCATCTGGTCGCTGGCATACGTCGGCATCGGCGTCCTGGTCATCTATGCCCTGGTCGTCGAGGGCGGGCGGGTGGCGGTCGCCGAGTAACTCCCTCACCAGGGAAAACCAACATGGAGGGACCTCAAGGACCCGGCTTGGGAGCCTAATCTCGACTAACCCGCTTGTATTTAGTAACTCGCGTTGATTAGTCTTATTAGATGCACACGAGACACCCTCATCTCTCCACGCCCGGAGCCCGTTCGGGATCCTCCCGTCGCGCCCACGCACGGCGCCTCGGCCTGGCGTCCCTCGCCCCTCTGGCCGCGGCACCCCTGGCGCTACTCGTGCTCCCGACCGCGGCCGGCGCACAGACAGGCGGCACGGTCAACCTCGTCGCCTACTCCACCCCCAAGCCGGCCTACACGGTCCTGACGGGGGACTTCGCCAAGACCACAGCCGGCGCCAGCGTCACGGTGTCGCCCTCCTTCGGGCCGTCGGGCACCCAGGCCACCTCGGTCGTCGACGGCCTGCCGGCCGACGTCGTCAACTTTTCGCTCGAGCCCGACATGAGCAAGGTGGTGAAGGCCGGCCTCGTGTCGAGCACGTGGGACAAGAACGCCACCAAGGGCATGGTGACCGACTCCATCGTGAGCTTCATCGTGCGGCCCGGGAATCCCAAGCACATCACGACCTGGGCCGACCTGGTGAAGCCGGGCGTCGGTGTCATCACGCCGAACGTGTTCAGTTCGGGCAGCGCCAAGTGGAACATCATGGCGGCGTACGGCGCCGAGATCGAGCAGGGCAAGACCGCCGCGCAGGCCAACAGCTACCTCTCCGAGCTCCTCAAGAACGCGGTGGCTCAGCCCTCGAGCGCCAGCGCCGCGCTGCAGACGTTCCTCTCGGGCCAGGGCGACGTGCTCCTCGACTACGAGAGTGACGCGCTCTACGCCAAGAGCAAGGGCGAGGCGATCGACATCGTCACGCCACCCCAGACGATCCTCATCCAGAACCCGATCGCGGTGACCAAGACGGCCGGCCCGGCCGCCAAGTCGTTCGTGACCTACCTGCTCTCCCCCGCCGGCCAGAAGGTGTGGGGGCAGCAGGGCTACCGCCCGGTGTTGCCGTCGGTCGCGGCGCAGTTCCACTTCCCCAAGCCCAAGACCCTGTTCACCATCGACACGCTCGGCGGCTGGACGAAGGTCAACACCAAGTTCTTCGACCCGCAGACGGGCACCGTGGCCAAGGACGAGCAGTCGCTCGGGGTGTCGACCGCCAGCAGCTAGCGGGCGAAGCCCAGCCAACTGACCGGAAGGGAGCCGGACAGTCGATGACCAACCTGGAAACCACCGTCGCGGATCTCGGGCTCCCCCCTGCCCGTGATCCGGGGCAGGCAGAGCGTGGGCCAGGGCGGAGGAGAACGCGCCGCTACTCCCTGGTGGCGCCCTCTTCCGCCCTGGCCCACGCCGGCTCGTTCGGCAGGAGAGCGGCCGGGCCGGCGCTCGCCGTCACCTATCTCTCTCTCCTCGTCCTACTCCCGGTCGCCGCGCTCATCACGAACGCGTTCAGCAACGGCTGGAGCAGCTTCTGGGCCGCCGTCACCCAACCCGAGGCGGTCGCTGCGCTCGAGCTCACGCTCGCCGCCTCCGCCATCGTCGCCGTCGTCAACTCCGTGGCCGGCCTCGCCATCGCGTTCGTCCTCGTGCGCGACTACTTCAGGGGCAAGTCGGTCGTCAGCGCCGTCATCGACCTGCCCTTCGCTCTCCCCACGATCGTGGCGGGCCTCACGCTCCTCACGCTCTACGGTGTCAACTCCCCCTTCCACGTCGACCTGGCCGGCACCCGCCTCGGCATCGGCGCGGCACTGTTGTTCGTGACACTGCCCTTCTGTGTGCGCAGCGTCCAACCGGTCCTCGCCGAGCTCGATGCGGAGGTGGAGGACGCCGCGTCCTCCCTGGGCGCCACCCGGCGCCAGGTGCTCCGTCGCATCCTCCTGCCCAGCGTCCTGCCGGCCGTGCTCGCCGGAGCGGGCCTCGCCTTCGCGCGCGCCGTCGGCGAGTTCGGCTCGGTCGTCCTCATTTCGAGCAACATCCCCTTCAAGACCGAGGTCGCCTCGTCGTGGATCTTCAGCCTCTCGCAGAGCGGCGACCTCTCGGCGGCCAGCGCCGTCTCGATCGTGCTCGTCGCCATCTCCCTTCTCGTCCTCCTCGGCATCGGCTGGGCCCGCCGGCGCTTCGACGTCCCGGACACGGTGTGAAGGACAGCCGCTGGCGCCTGCCGCTCCGCTTCGGCGTCCTGGGCTATCTGGCCCTGCTCGTCGTGCTGCCTGTCGGGACTGTCTTCTACCGGGCCTTCGAGCACGGGCTCGGGACGGCGTGGGATGCCCTGACCTCGCCGGACGCCCTCCACGCCCTTTGGCTCACGTTGCTCGTCGCCGGCATCGCCGTCCCACTGAACACGGTCTTCGGCGTCGGCGTCTCCATCATCCTGGCCCGCCACCGCTTCCCCGGCGCCTGGCTGCTCGACGCACTCGTTGACATCCCGCTCGCCCTCTCCCCCGTCGTGATCGGCCTCTCACTCATCCTCGTGTACGGCCACACGGGCTGGTTCGGCAACTGGCTCGCGCGCCACGGCATCACCGTCATCTACTCCCTGCCAGGCATCATCATGGCCTCCGCCGCCGTGTCGTTGCCCTACGTCGTGCGCGAGGTCCTGCCGGTGCTGCAGGAGATCGGCACCGAACAGGAGCAGGCGGCCCGCACCCTGGGCGCCCGGCCGTTGACCGTCTTCCGCCGTATCACGCTGCCCAACATCCGGCGCGGGCTGGCCTACGGCGTCACCCTGACCACCGCCCGCGTGCTCGGCGAGTTCGGTGCGGTGGCGATCGTCTCGGGCGCCATCGCCGGCAAGACGGAGACGCTGACGCTCTTCATCTCCGACAGCATCGACAACCTCGAACCGCAGAGCGCCTACGTGGGGGCCGTCGCGTTGTGCCTGGCGGCACTCATCGTCCTCCTGTTCCTTACACTGACAGACCGGAACCGCGATGCCTGGCACGGAAAGGCCGCCGCATGAGCATCGAAGTCGACTCCATCTCCAAGCACTTCGGTGACGCGGTCGCTCTCGATGACGTCTCCCTCGAAGTGCCGACTGGCTCGCTCACCGCGCTCCTCGGCCCCAGCGGCGGCGGTAAGTCGACGCTGCTGCGCATCATCGCCGGGCTCGACACGGCCGACACGGGCACGGTGCGGATCGAGGGCCAGGACCTGACCAACACGCCGGCGCGCAGTCGCGGCGTGGGCTTCTGCTTTCAGCACTACGCGCCCTTCCGCCACCTGACCGTTCGCCGCAACGTCGCCTTCGGTCTCGAGATCCGCCGACGTCCCAAGGCCGACATCAAGGCCCGCGTCGACGAGCTCCTCGACCTCGTCGGCCTCGCGCACCTCGGCGAGCGCTACCCCTCACAGCTCTCGGGCGGGCAGCGCCAGCGCATGGCGCTCGCCCGGGCGCTCGCCATCGAGCCCAAGGTACTCCTGCTCGACGAGCCCTTCGGGGCGCTCGACGCCCAGGTGCGCACGCAGCTGCGCCAGTGGCTGCGCGATCTGCACGACACCCTGCACGTCACAACCGTGCTGGTCACCCACGACCAGGAGGAGGCGATGGAGGTGGCCGACCGCCTCGCCATCATCAACCACGGGCGCCTGGAGCAGGTCGGCACGCCGTCGGACATGTACGACCACCCGGCCAACGAGTTCGTGCTGACGTTCCTCGGCCCGGCCACCCGCCTGAACGGCGAATGGGTGCGGCCCCACGACCTGGCCATCCATCCCCTCGGGGACGGGCGACCGCCCGACGGGGCGCTGACGGGCACGGTGACCCGGGTCACCCACCTCGGCTTCGAGGTCAAGGTCGACGTCGCGTTGGTCGACGCCGAGGACTGCTGGGTCCAGCTCAGCCGCGGCACGGCGGCCGACCTCCACCTCGAACCGGGCCAGCGCGTCTGGGTCGTCCCGAGCCCGAGCCCTCAGCCCGTCGTCGGGTGGGTCGGCGTCGAGCCGTCGGAGTTCAACAGGTCGAACCCGTCGGGCGTGTTGAGCAATCCGGGTGCCGTCCCGGCCACGTCGGGCACGCCGTAGTTCCACACGAGCGCCTGGGTCGTCGGGTCGATGGCCGCCATGCGGTCGCGGTAGTCGTCGTTCAGCATGAACACGCCGCTCGGTATGAGCTCGGCCAGCGAGGGCTGGTTGAGCCGGTTGATGCCCGACGGGGCGCGGTACGTGTAGAGGATCTGACCGGCCTTGTTGAACTCGACGATGCCGCCCGGGTCCGAGTAGTCGGCACACATGTAGAGGTCGGGGCCGATCTGCTGGGGGTCCGACGGGTACGCGATGGCGAGGTGTACGGACCACACGAGGCTCCCGCTCGGCGTGTACTCGGAGATAAACGAGCCCTTCGTCTCGGAGACGAGGACGTTGCCGTCTGCGAGCGGGGTGTCACCGTTCGGGCCGCCGACGCCCGTCGGCGGGTTGTGCACGCACGAGCCGGTCGTGCCGATCTGGTTGACGACCGAGCCGCTGGGGCTGATGAAGAGAATCCGGCAGTTGTCGGCGTCGGCGACGGTGATGTCGCCGTTCTGCAACAAGTAGGCGTCGTCCGGCTCGTGGAGGTAGCCCGGGGTGGATCCTGCCTGCGCGGGATGCCCGTAGCTCCACATGAGCTTCCCGCTCGGGTACGCGATCTCCACGATCGTCTCGTTCTCCTCCTGGTTCGAGATGATCGCCGTCCCGTGGTGGATGAAGAAGGTGTCGTCGGGGAAGTAGAAGCCGTCGGGGCCGGGTGGTGGGGGCATCGACGGCGGGTTCGGATACGTCCAGGTGATGGCACCGGTGTCGTCGAGCACAAGCATCCGGTTGTTGCCGCGATCCGCGATGAGCAACTTCTCGCCGAAGTAGGGCGAGCCCGCGCCTGGTGCACCTGCGGTGCCGAACTTGATGTTGGGCTTCAGCATCTGGACGTTGGCGGTGGGGTTGTTCCCGCTCTCGCCCCCGACCAGCCACGCAGTGCCGGCGACGGTCGCCACCGCCGCGTTCGACAGCGGTGCGATGAGGTGCCCGGCCACCAACGCGCGACCGTGGACGGGATCGAAGGCATAGATGACACCCGAGTCGGACGGCCCGGTCGATCCCCCGGCGACATAGATGACGCCGTCGAGCGTCACCGCCGAAGCGCCGAGAATGGCCTGCGGAAGATGGCCGACCACCTCGACCTTGCCCGACGCCGTGTCGATGCGCTGGATGACGTTGACGGCACCCCCCGCACCGCCGACCTGCTGGCCGCCGAACGCGTAGATCATCGACCCGAGAGCGGCCACCGCCGGGTAGCGCACCGGCACCGGCAGCGATCCCATCGAGTGGAACGAGGTCCCGGTCGTCGTCGACAGCACCTGGGGATCCGCGACCGTGCCGTTGTAGCCACCGACGACGTACGCGGTACGCCCAACGGTAACGGCGACGGCGTCCGAACGCGGCTGGGGCAGCTGCCCGATGACCGTCCCGGTGGCCGACGCACCCGCTGCGGTGACCGGATACGCCTGCACCGTCGAAAAAGAGCTCGCGGCGCCGCCGCCGAAGACGAGGACCCTGCCGCCGAGGATGGTCCCCGCCGCGTCGTGGGTCGCGTTCGCCAGTGCGCCTGCCGCCGTGGGCGTCCCGGCCGGCACGGCGAGGTTCACCACGCTCGCGGTGGTCGCGCTGCCGGTCGTGAGGCCGCCCAGAACGCTGACGCTGCCGCCGGCCGCACCCGGTACTGCGACCTCGCGGCTCAGCGGTGCCGCCAATTGCCACGGCAACAGGCCCGATTCGATCGCGGGGATCCCCGCCGGCGCCGCCGCCTGGTGCGCGCCGGAAGACGGGTGACCGGAGACCGAGGTCGTTGTGGCCCCGTGCTGCCCCGACACCGCGGGCGGCGGCGTCGCCGCCTTGTTCCCGCCCGAAGACCCCATCGCGTACACCAGAACAGCGATCACAATGACGAGGACGAGGGCACCCACCCCGAACGTGCGGCGTCGGCGCGCGATGGTCCGCGCGCGGCGAGCGGATGCGTACTGGCCCGCCGGGCGTAGGTTTGTCACAGCAGCCGTATCTTGACCGCCCCCGTCGCGCGGGACAAGGACCGCTGGTGGAAGCGCTGAGTAGCCGCCCTCAGACGTCCCGCAAGGGCAATTCGGGATGACGCGCCTCGATCGTGCGCCGGAATCCGTCGCGCCAATGGACCTTGGTCCGGCCGAGCACCTCGTGCATGTAGTTGACGTCCGGCCACAGGGCGGAGTGCGCGACCGGGTCGTAGAGGAACGTCGGCTCGATCCCGACGAGCTCGCCCATGTAGGTGCAGTACTCCTCCGCGCTTACCGTCTCGCTCCCGGCCCAGTTGACGACGACGGGGGGGACGCTGGCCACCTCCATCGCCCGTACGCCGAGCGCGACGTAGTCGTCCTCGTAGATCGGGTTGAAGTTGTTCGGTGCATCGGGATGGAGCCGGATCGGTTTGCCAGCCAGCATCCTTTCGAAGCGGTCGACGGGGGTGCCGCCTTCGGGCCCATAGGTCGAGCAGATGCGGATGATGGTGAGGGGCACCCCGAACTGGCGGGAGACCCACGTGCAGACCGCCTCACCCGCGACCTTGGAGAAGCTGTAATTGCCGTAACTGTCGAGCCGTGGGACGCCCGGCGGATCCTTCTCCGTCAACGGCCGCCGCCCTTGATACTGGTAGATCGAGCCCGTCGAACAGAACACGAAGCCCTTCGCCGCCCGGCAGTGGTGGAGCAGGCTGCCCGACGCCTGTGAGTTCATCTCGAATGCGGATGCCCAACCCTCGGCCCCCGACGACATCGCGGCATGGAACACATGCGTGAAGTCGTCCGGCAGCGAGGAGAAATTTCCGGCCGCGACATCGAGGGGCACCGGCCGCACCCCCGCCTCCTCCAGTCGGGACTGCGAGCCAGGGTCGGTGAACCGGGCCACGCCCCAGACCTCATTGTTCTGGGCGAGCGCGCGAGCGATCGGGAACGCGACCCTGCCGTTTGCTCCCGTGATCAGGATCTTCTGCCCTTCGAGCACGTTTCCCCCGTCGCCGCGTCAAGTCATCCGGATGCGGCCACGTTCTACTCTTCCGAAATGCCGCGCACAACGAGTGGGCGATCGCAGCGACGGATTTTCGAGGCAACCCTCGCGGCGAGCCTCCTCGGCGCGGCGCCGTCGCTGCTCTACGGCGTCCAACGGGACGGCGTGCGCGGGACGTGGCGATACGGTCTGCGCGCAACGCGGGCGGTCGCCACGATGGTCCCACTCGGACAATCAAGTCTGATCGTGGGCGCCGCGACGCACTTTGCACTCTCGGCGTTCTTCGGGCAGGCGCTCGGGCGACTCCTCCCGACCCGGCGCTCGGTCCTTTGGGGCGCAGCTACCGGAGCCGCGATGGGAGCACTCGGACCGGGTGTCGTCGGTCGTCGATTCCCCGCCATTCGGGAGCTGCCGTTCGGCCGGCAGCTCGCCGACAACATCGCGTTCGGAGTCGTCTTCGCGGTCGTCGCCGATCGCCCGACCCGGCGGGAGGACGACGGGGCTTGACCTGAGCCGCGGCTGCGTCGGCTACGCGCCGTTTCCGACGTTCGACGCAACCTCCTTCGCCCCGTTCCTGAAACGCTTCGACGTCTCATCGATCGCCCGCGTGGCGGCCTGCGACACGTCGTCGATCGCGTCTGTGGTTGCGTCGAGCGTGGCATCCCGCACCGATTCGGCGCTGTCGGCCGCCGAATGCAACATCGTCTGCACCTTGGGGTGATTGACCACCTGTCGTGCGGCACCTTCGAGCTTGTCGTAGGGGCCGCGACCCATGCATGAACCCACGATGAATCCGGTTGCTGCGCCGATCATGAAGGTCAATTTCTTCATTTTGTTTCGCCTCCTCGTGTCATCTTCTACAGGACTACCCAGAAACAGGATTTCGTCAACCGGTCACCGGCGACTACCAGCGATAGAAGCGATGATGACCGGCGCCTTCGCCCCGCCCGAGCGCAAAGCCCACCAACCACACCACCGCGAAGATCACTGCGGCAATCCACAGAAGGTGCACCGCGAAGCCCGCACCGAAGAGGATAAGAACAAGTAGCAACGCAAGGATGAGTACCATGCTGCTCGACCTTCCCAACCGTTGTTGACGTCAAACGTCGAAACGACCAACGCGCTGCGATTGTGCGGTAGGTCCATACCGAACGCACGAACTCGACTGCTCATTCACCTCGAGATCGTTCACGAACGGGTTCGGGTTGTCTGCATCGCCGCTCTCTCTGCGCCAAGTCGAGCGACTGGTCGTTTCCGCCGTACGTCGTTCGGGTATTGGCACGAATGCGTTCGGGCATCTGCACCAATGTTCCCCGGTGCTCGGGTGACGCCCGGGCACCGGACGAACGGAAGATCGCAGTATCACCCGGCAACGGCCCTGCGGTGCGCGGGCTCGACAACTTGCGCGGCACGCACCTGAGGAATGTGACGTTCCGCTGAGCTGACGAGGGCCTACTTCCAACTCAGCGTCGGCGGCTGAAGCGCCGGTGCCGACGGTGTTGTTCGGCGCCGGCGTCTCCGCGTCCGGGGGCATACTTTGCCGCAAGCGAGTCGTCGTCATGACGTCGACCGGGAATCCGTGGTATCCACCTGTTGGACCGGACCGAGGAACGTGAGTGCGGAGAGGCTGACCAAGCGAGACCATGCCTGCTGACATCTACAAGCCAGAGTTGTGGAACAGCTTCTTCGTGATGGTCGGCGGAGGTGTGGCCGCCCTGACCGGTCTGGTCTTTGTGGCGCTGTCAATAGCGCTGTCATTGAACCTCGACGAAATGACCGAGGATGCGACACACAAGTATCGGTCGATCAACACGTTGGCTGGGTTGACCGCCGTGTTCGTGACCTGCGGGTTGGTGTTGATTCCGGGTCAGAACCACACAGCAATAGGCATCGAGTTGCTCCTCCTCGCCACTGCCGGAGGCGCCTCGTTCGTGTACGGATTTCTTCAAGCCTTCAAGTTCGGATCGCAGCCCAGCAAACAGCGGCTGGTGATCGGCAGCTGTATCTACCTGGTGGAAGTTATCGGCGCATTGATCCTCGTGGCAGGCTCTCTGTCGGGCCTCTATGTCGCCGCGGTCGCCATTCTCGTGAACGTGGCGTTCATGATCTCAGCGGCGTGGTTGCTGGTAGTCAGCGTCTACAGCGCGCGAACGAGAGATTGAAAAATTGACCCAAGGGTCGCCTCAGGACGCCAAGGCGCCTCGTTCCTCGCTCTGCGT
Organism: Acidimicrobiales bacterium; assembly: GCA_035483935.1. Classification (GTDB taxonomy): domain Bacteria; phylum Actinomycetota; class Acidimicrobiia; order Acidimicrobiales; family RAAP-2; genus Bog-473. The sequence continues at coordinate 2,628 of DATHPK010000269.1, read as the reverse complement.
CGGCCTTTTCAACAGCGGCGCCATGTTGCCCCGGCGCACCAGGACTGCCCGGGCTCCGAGGACGATGATGGCCCAGGCGAAACAGATTGCCGCGAAGATGCGGAGGGTGGTCGCGTAGGCATCGGCCATGCCGCGGCCCCCGTGCTGGAACCCACTGATCATCGTCGCCGCCAGCGCCACCCCGATTCCACCCATGGTCACGACGACCGTGAGAACGACACCCGACGCTTCACCCGTGCGTTCCAGCGGCACCAGGTCCTGAGTGGCGACGTTGACAAACGTGTACCCGAGTCCGAGTCCGAGCCCGGCGACGGCGAAAACGGTCACGAACGCGCCCCACTCGCTGACGAACGTGAGGCAGAACACGGAGACTCCGGCCGTGATGGCGGCCGCGATCATGACGGCCGAAGGTTGGAAGCGCGACGCAAGGCGACCTCCGATCGGACCCGACAACGCCACCATCAGGGCCGGCGCCAGGAACAACGTTCCAGCCAACAGCGGCGAAAGGCCTCGCACATTCTGCAAGTAGAGAGATTCTACGAAGACCGTGACCGCATAGAGAACGTTGCCAACGGCTCCCGTTGTCATGACCAACACGTAGGGAAGGTTGCCGAAGAGGCCGAGGTCCACCAGCGGGTGCTTGACCACTCTCTCGCGAAGTACGAACAGGACGAAACAAGAGCCGGCACCTGCGAAGCACAGCCACGTCGCGACGGACGTCCATCCCCACGCGCTTCCTTGGATGAAGCCCAGACTCACGAGACCGACGCCACCGGCAATCAGGATGGCGCCGACGAGATCAAGACGGCGATCCGCCTTCGCGTCGCGACCGTCGGGGACGTACCTGGCGGCGAGAAGGAAGCACGCAGCTGTGAGCGCGGCCAGGACCCAGAAGATCCAGCGCCATCCGGGACCGCCGGCCAGGCCACCTCCGACGAACGGCCCGAGGGCCGTACCCAGGTTGGCGAGACCAAAGGTCAGGCCAAGCGCTCGGGCCCGCACGGAATCGGGGAATGCGTTGGAAACCGCCGAGACGCCCACGGGGAAAATGAGGGCGGCACCGACGCCCTGGATCACCCTGAATCCGATCAGGCTCCCCATGTCGGGCGCCACCGCTGCGCCTACAGACGACAGGAAGAAGATGCCAATGCCCCACAACAAGACTGAGCGCCGGCCGAATACATCGCCCAGGCGACCGCCCACGATGAACATCGACCCGAGGGCGAGCATGTAGGCACTGATCGTCCACTGCGTGGCCTGCGCTGAGGTATGGAAGGACTCCGCGATACCGGGGAGGGCGAGGTTGAGCGCGAAGAAATCGAGTTGGATGCAGAACAGCGCGACGGAGACCGCCGCCAGGACCCCTCTGCGCGACGGTGTCGGCGTCATGGCAACAACCGCGGGGACCTCCCCATCGTCGGGATGGTACATGTGGCAGACCCGCCATAAGTGCTCCCTGCGCACTGGAACCGGCCAGGACACCCAATGGCCACAGAACTGTTGCACGAGAGGTTGTTGCGGTCTGTGATGATCGACGCAGCCCGCCACGTCGCCTTCAGCGTGCTCTCTCTCAAGGAGTTCAACGCCGGACTGACCCATGACGAGATCCTGAGTCGTCAGGAGTTCTCCTTCGAGGCAGCCCTGGCCCTGCGCAATCGCTGCTACTCCCCGTAGGTCTGGGAGAGGATGGCCGCCGACCTGCGGGCGGTCATCAAGTTCCTGATAGAGAATCACAAACCCGACGAGGACGTTTCCAAGGGCTGTTGTCCTCGAAGATCAGGCCCAACTGCAAGAAAGTGGTCCTCCTGGACGCGGGAGACGGCTGGCGGCGCGACCGGTTCACCGAGATGGGCGTGATTCACTACCGGAATTGGGTCGACACGAGGGCGGAATACGGTTGGATCGATGATGTGGCGCAGGACCGCGCGTCCGCGTCGCCCGTACCGGCGGCCCAACGGGGATCCAACCCTGGTCGCCACCGCGCCGACCCAAACCCGCTCGCCGGCAGGGTGATCGCCACGGTGCGGAAACCGGCCGGATATGCCAAAGTACGCAGTTGAATCATTGTTTTTGTTTTTCTCGTTCAGTTTGTTGAAATTCCTATTTCTTCGTCGTTTCGGAAGAGCATGGCCACAGGGGGATTCGGATGACGGGGGTGATGATGTTCGCTGGAAGTCGACTTCGGCGTTTGTCGTTGGCGGTGATGGTGCTCGCGGCATTCATCGCCTTCGCGAGCGGTTCCGATCAGCGTTCGCACGCTGGCGCCTCGGTAGTGGCAAAGGCGAAAGTCGGGAGGGCAGACCCATCCTGTGCAGGCAAGCCGCTCCAGTTCACGAGCATCGCCAGCCTCACCGGGCCGCTCTCCATCCCAAGCCTCTCGACCGAGGCGAAGGACGCGACGGCCGCGGCGCTCAAGGCCGTCAACAGCCAGTGTGCTCTCGGGCGGCCGATCGCCGTCGATCTCTGCGACGACAAGTCCGATCCGAATGCCGCGGAGCAGTGCGGCCTCGAGGCGAAGAGCAACGGCTCGCTCGCGCTCTTCGGGTCCAGCGGGACGTTCACCAACGGGACTACGGCGGCCCAGTTACCCGGCGTCTTGACTGCGGGCGGCACCGTCTTCGATCTGAC
>DATHPK010000268.1:0-11175 GCA_035483935.1 Acidimicrobiales bacterium | reverse complement strand
GGCGGGAACACGCCGTGGCTGTACTCGTCGTCGTAGTAGATGTTGAGGGTCTTGGGGTCGGCCCCGGTCATCAGCCCCGTACCGCCGGGATCGGAATCCGACGGGACCGGTGTTTGTGCGTTGGTGTAGTCAGCGCCTCCGGTGGCCAGACGCGCGAGTTCCGAGTCGGGGTGGTTGACGACATACCAGTCGAGGTCGGACTGGTGCATGCCGTCGACCGAGATCAGAAGCACATGCTTGATCTGATCGTGGCCATGGCCGTGTCCGTGGCCATCGTCGGCAAATGCACTGGAGGACGACACCGCCAGCGGCGTGGCGATTGCGAAGGCAGCGAATCCTGCCGTCGCGAGTTTCGTTCTCGATCTCATGCACGCTCCTCTGTGTCGGATCAAATTTCCTTCGATCCGCAGGAGCGTACGGACCGTGTTCGAACGATCCCCCATCAATCGGTGACGAACACATGTCCGCTAGTTGAACTTCAGCTGGAGCTACGGCGGTTCCTTCAAGCGATACATACCGATCGCTGAAGCCACGCCAGCGCTTCAATAAGAGTTGCACCGCTCCAGAGCCAAGTACAGCAGAACCCCCCAGCGGAGCATCGCAGTCATGGCGGAGCAATACGGCAGTGATGCGCAAGCGCCTCACTCACTGTCGGGAGCTGCGCGCCGCTGCGATCAGTCAGAGGCGAAAAAGTCCTCTTCCAGCGACTTCAGCGGATCGGAGCGTCCCTCGGTCGGGACGGCGTCCTCGCCGCCCATCGACTCGTGCAGCACGATGCGGTCCCGTCCCTGCTGCTTGGCCAGCATCAGTGCGCTGTCCGCCCGCCGCAGCACGCCCCCGAACTCCTCGCCGGGCTCCGCTTCGGTGATGCCGAAACTCACCGTGAACTTGGGCAGGCCACCGACGGTGATGGCGGCATCGAGATGCGCCCGCACCGTGTTGAGGAGACGCGTGGCGTCCACGGCCGAGCAGTCCGGGAACGCGATGGCGAACTCTTCGCCGCCGTAGCGGGCCGTGATGTCGCTTGTCCGTAGCGCGTCGCGCAGGACACGGGAGAAGAGGCGCAAGGCCCGGTCACCGGTCTCGTGCCCGTAGGTGTCGTTGAGCGTCTTGAAGTGGTCGAGGTCGGCCATGGCCACGGCAACAGGGAACATCTGCTGCGGGATGCTCGCGTACTGCTCCGAGAACGAGCGCCGGTTGAGCAGCCCGGTCAGTGTGTCCGTCGAAGCCTGGAGCTGGGTCTCGGCCATGACCCGCAGCAGCCCGAGCCGGGCCCCCGCCAGCTTGGCCAGCGTCGTCAGATCGTCCACGCGTGCGTCGGCCACCTCGGTCTCCGCTTGGCCCGTCGCATGGATGACGCCGACGGTGCGCCCCATGATCGAGACCGGGACGCAGAGTGCCGAGAGCCGGCCTTGCGGGCGGTTGCGCAGTTTCGGGCATGCATCGAGATCGTCGCTGTCGGAGAACGTCTGGATCTGGGCTCGGCGCGCTGCGGGGCAGCGGTCCGGAGAGTCCACCGAACAACACGGCGGCTCGCCGCCGGGTCCCACCGCGGCCATACGGTGTAGGTGGGCGTGGCTGTTGTCCGCCAGCAGCAGCTCGACGGGCGCGTCCGGCAGGATCCTACCGAACGACCGCTCGATGACGTCGATGACCTCCGGCTCGCCCTCCGCCATGTCCAACGCGTTCGCCAAACGGCTCTCGAATCGTTGGCGCTGCACCTGCGCGTCACGGATCTCCGTCTGGCGGTCGGCGTTGGCGACGGCTTCGCTCAACTCGGTGGTCAGGCCACGCATCTTCTCGTCCGCCTTCGCCTGCTGGCGTGCGGCTACGAAGATCAGCGCGGCCGACATCGGCGCGAGGATCGCAATCATCAACCCGGCCGCCACGAGGTCCGCCGCGAAACCCGATGTGACCGCCTCGCCGACCATGATGCAGGGGACGAAGATTGCGAAAACGACGACGAGCCCGCCTGCCAGGCTGAGCCAGCGCAGCCGTTCGCCCCGCGCGACCTCCCCGCTCCACTCCTCCTCGGTGACCATTGCTTCCTCCCCCGGCTGACCCGCGCCCGTGGCGGGGTCCCGCGCGCGTGGCGCTCCCAACATGGGCGTTTCGTCCACCTGGAGCACAATCTTGAGGAGTTCCGGCCTAAAGGCCCACGACCGCTAGGCACAACGTCTAGATCCACCGCCCGGCCGTCGGGTTCGCTCCCGAACTTCCAATGGGGATTGCCACCGCGCGGTCCCGCCCAGGCCACACCTGCGGCTTGCCGGCATCCCTGCCCGGCATGGCCGACGTGACGCCGCCGCCACGCCGGTGAGCCCGGACCGGGGCGGCCGGCAAAGCCGGCCCGCAGATTGGGTCTTGCGTCCTATCAAGCAGAGGACGGAATGGACCGACCACCTATCAGATGATCGAGCAACCGACTGAGGGAGAGCAGCGGATGCCGGAATGCAGCGTGATCCGCAACGAGGCCGGCGTCATCACGTCGATAGACGACTCGGTCACCGAGATCCTCGGGTGGCGACCCGAGCAGATCATGGGATCGCCCTCGACCGTGTTCATCCACCCGGACGACCAGGCCGACGCGATCGGCGCGTGGTTCGCGATGATCGGCACGCCGGGATCGACCCGGACGTTCCGTGGCCGCTACCGCAAGGCTGACGGCGGATGGCGCTGGATCGATTGCGAGAACACAAACCACCTCGACGATCCCGTCAACCCCCACGTTTTCACGGTCATCCGACCGGCCGAGGCCGGCGAATTCAGCCTGGCGGAACAGGTCCGTGCTCGTGAGGAGCTGATCGCCCGGCTGACGGACGCGCTCCCCGTCGGCGTCTTCCAGGTGGACCGGGACCGGCGGGTCCTGTTCACGAACGGGCGGCTGCATCACATCTTGGGGGCGGCGCCGGCACCGGAGCTGGCCAGCCTCTTCGCCGTCGTGGCCACCGACGACCGGCACCGGCTCGACGCCGCGGTCGATGCTGCGTTGGCGGGGCGCGAGGTCAACGGGCTCGAGCTGCATTTCGACGTCGTCGTCCCCCACCCGGACTTCGCCACCACGCGGGTCTGCCAGGTGAGCCTGCGCCCGCTGACCGACGGCGCGGGCGCCGTGACCGGCGCCATCGGCTGCCTGAGCGATGTCACCGAGAGCGTCGACCTCCGCCACGAGCTCGAACTGCGGGCATCGACCGACACGTTGACCGGCTGCCTGAATCGAGCAGCCATCTTCGAATTCCTCGACCTCGCCCTCCGCAGCGCCCGCGAGTCCGGCGGCGGCGTGGCGGCGATCTTCGTCGACCTGAACCGCTTCAAGGAGATCAACGACGGTCACGGCCACGCGGTGGGCGACAAGGCGTTGCTCTGGGCGGCCGCCTGCATCCGCGGCGCCATCCGCACCGGCGACGCCATCGGCCGCCTCGGCGGGGACGAGTTCCTGGTCGTGTGCCCCGATGTCCCGAACATCGAGTCGGTGCGCCCCGTGGCCAAGCGCATCAGCGAGGGCATCCGGCCCGTACAGATCGCTGAGGGCATGCTCGAGCTCGGCGCCAGCGTCGGCATGGCGTGGACGGACGGGACGGAAGAGTCACCCGACATGCTGACCGCCAGGGCCGACCGTGCCATGTACGAGTCCAAGACGGGTGGGGCGCCCGTCGTCGTCGCCGCCGCCGTTTGACGTCTGGTTGAGCGGCTAGCGAGCGAGCGGCCAGCGGGTCGCGTGCACTACGACCCGCGGGTGTTCGCGATCGGCCGGTAGGGCCGGCACGGCTCGTTGCGCAGGCTCGGGCATGCGGGCAACGGGGTCGGCACCTTGACGCCGGCCACCACGGGGAGCACCAGGTTCGACGGCATGGACGCGGCGTGGGCAATGCTCACGGTCGCGGTGCCGGACGGTTTGGTCTGACTGAACGACCACACCGGCTGCGTACCGTTCGGGGCCGAGATCGTGACGCGGATGCGGGAGCCGGTCCGATAGACGTGTCCCTCGTCGTAGAGGGGGATCACGACCTTCACGAATCGGCCGGTCGGCAGGGATGCGACGTCGGAGGGCTTGAGGCTCGGGACCGGGTCGACGGGTGTGCTCGCAACGCCCAGATAGTCGTCGGCGCTCGTCGAAAGGGCGCGATCGCTGGCCCGCAGCCAGCCGTTCTGCACGAAGGTCTCGTTCCCGTCCGGCCGGACCTCGCTGATGGTGGCCTGCAGGTCGACGTCCGGCGTCGACGAGCGGATCCACAGGTCCACCGCACCTCCGCCGACGACCGTGGTGTCGGTAGTGAGGGGTGCCGTGACGTAGGAGACCGCGGTGCCGGCCGGGTTCTGCTGCCAGTTCCACTGCCAGGCGGAGGCGTTGCTCCACAGCCCGCCCGTCTCGGTGTTGGATCCGCTGTAGTCCGTGAGCGGCAACGCGCTGGCGTCGGACGTGTACTGGTCGACGCCGCTGCTGTCCGACGGCTTGGCGGCGAGGGTGCCGCCGGGCCCGAGGTACCAGGTCTGCGCCGCCGCGGACGGGACCGGGTAGGTCGAGAAGGACTGCTCGAAGCCCGCATAGGGGTCACCTGCGCTGGCAACGAGGCCGGCGGGCTGCCCGGCGCCGTTGTCGAAGAGCACGCGCACCGCTGGTTGCGCCTCGAATGCCGCGAGCGCGGCGCCGTACGACGGGATCTGCTGAATGGGATCGGCCGGCAGTTCCACGTTGTCGCCCGAGGGCAGGCCCATGGCCGTCCGGTAGATGACCGGCGCCAGGGCGCGCAGGGCGGCGGCGCCTGCCTGCGGGGACCGGTGCGCGACGTAGAGCTCGAGAAAGTCGTACCACCGGTCGAACGTGGCGGGGTCGAGCGAGTCGATGTGGGCGCCGTTGGTAAAGGTGAACCACTTCTTCTTCGTGCCCGTGAAGTGCCGGACCAGTTCGGGGCACTGGCCACCCGTCTGCTCGTCCTCCCACTGGCAGGCCAGGAATACGGGGACCTTGATCTTGTGCACGAACGACACGGGGTCGAGCGGGTCGGCGACCGCTGCGTCGTAGTGCGTGTTGGCGGCGATCTTGGCGGAGAGGTCGGCGGCCTCGCCGTGGAGGGCCTGGTTGGCCGCGCACGTGGCATCGCCGCCTTGGATGCGCTGGTAGGCCCAGGCCTGGCCGTTCTGCGGGCCGGCCGCCTCCGCATCGTGCTGGCGTCCCTGCGCCCAGCCGGTGGCGAAACCCGTGTTGAGGATGCCGCCCGGATAGAGCGTCGACGCGGTGGCGTCGATCGTCGAGAGCGGCGAGATCGCCTCGAGGTCCGGTGGGTCCGTCTGGGCCGTGAAGAGCTGGCTGATGGCGCCGTAGGACAGTCCCATCATCCCGACCTTGTGGCCGAGCACCCACGGCTGGTGCGCGACGGTCTCGACGATGTCGTAGCCGTCGAGGTCCTGCAACGGCTCGAAGTAGTCGAACGCACCACCCGAGCAACCGGTGCCCCGCATGTTGACGTCGACCACAGCGAAGCCCATGAGGTTGGCCAGGACGGCGATGCCACTGTCCGGTCCGGCGGGGTCGGCGTACCCGTATCCCGCGTACTCGATCAGCGTCGGGTAGGTGGCCGCGCGTTGCGACGGGAGGTGGACGTCGATCGCGAGTTTGGTGCCGTCCCTCGTCGTCAGGTACCCGTAGCCGCTCGTCGGGATGGACTGGTCGTAGACGCTCGGGTCCCACGGGGACGGGGCCGGGGTGTGGACGGTGACTGGTGGCGACTCCTGGCCGCTCGCGTCCTCGCGCACGCGGTAGCCGCTGCCGGGTGGCACGTCACGGAACAGCACGCCGCCGAGCGGGTCGGACTCCTGCGTGGTCTCGACGTGGCCGGTGGGGTCGAGAAGGGAGGCCTTCGCCTTGGGCGGGAGGCCGAGCGCGTAGACCTGCTCGACGCTGCCGGCGACGGAGTAGGTGGCGGTGGCGGTGACTGCCGCCGCAGTCGCAGTCGTGGTCGGCGCCGGCAGTAGGGCCGCGAGCAACCACCCGCAGAGGAACGCCACGAGCACGGGTGGTACTGAGCGGCGTGCGGCCGATGACACTGTGGACATTGGACCGCGACCCCTCCCCGAGCGTGCGACCGTGATCGTCGGGGGGACCTTAGTGACGTCGCGGTCCGCCGCGGGGTCAGTTCAAGTCAGTTCCGTCAGTTCAAGCTGACCGGCTCGTTCGCCGGTGGCCATTCGCTCAGGCGGGCGTACTTCCCTCGCGAGAACGGGCGCCGGCGCTCCTGCACCACCATCGTCCCGGTGAGCCGGTCCCAGGGGGCGTTGCGCGGCTTGCTGAACAGGTCGTTCGGCGGAGAAGCTCCCATGACGAACGCGACGGCGATCATGATGCAGGCGAGGATCGTCGGGATCAAAAGGACGGTGCACAAGACGGCGTTGCGCAAGAACGATCGGCCGACGCCGATCGGCATGCCGTCGCCACGGCGAACCACGCGCAGGCCCGTCAACCGGAAACTGGCGGTACTGCCGCGGCGCCACTCGACCACGCTCCAGAGCAGCCAGCCGACGCCCAGCGTCACGACGATCAGGCCGAGGGTGAGGAGCAACGCCTTGATCCGGGCGCCGAAGCCGGCGGCGGGGAGACCGGCAAACGAGACGGGGGGCCTGGCATGCCGATGCCGGTGGAGGACGATCCCGGTCCGGGTCATCGCGAACCGCTCGCCGGGAGGGTGCGGCCGGGAGCCGTCTCGGTGTCCCGATGCACACCACGTCCCATAGGCGTCACCACTCCGGCTCGCCCCCGGCGGGTGCACCCCGCCGGGGCCACATCTGTGCCTGGGTGGAATCTACCCAGAACCGGGAGCGGAGATTCGGGGCGACGAAATCACACGCCCAAGCTGGACCCCGCCGCCTTCTCAAAGAGCCGGTGGGGGAGCAGCCGTTTGGCCGGGATCCCGATCCGCTCTCCGAGCTTGCCGACGGAGACACGACGCCGGGGGTGCCTCGCCTCGAGGACGCGTTGGATCGATGCAGCGGCCGACTCGGCGGGCGCGCCGTTCATCTCGTCCTTCTCCATGAGCGTGATCGCCTTCGCGGCCGCATCGGCGTACGCCCCGCCGGGGTCCGTCCCGATGGTGCGCCGGCTCGCGGTGAAGTCGGTAAGGATGTTGCCCGGCTCGAGGAGCGTGACGTGGATGCCGAAGGGTTCGACCTCGTACGCGAGCCCCTCGGCATAGCCCTCCAACGCGTACTTGCTCGCGCTGTAGAAGGCCTGGAAAGGCAGCGCGATGAGGCCACCGATGGAACTGACCAGCACGAGCCGGCCGCCGTGTTGGTCGCGCATGGCGGGCAGCGCGGACTGCACCACCCGCACCACGCCCCAGAAGTTCGTCTCGACCTGCGCCTTGGCCTGGTCGATCGGCGTGAGCTCCACTGGCCCGGCCAAGCCCCAGCCCGCCGATGCAACCACGGCATCGAGCCGTCCGTGCTCGCGGACGACGGCGGCGACGCCAGCACACGTGTCCGCGTCGTCGTCGACGTCCATCTTCAGTGCCTGCCATCCGCCCGATGACGTCCCGCGCCGGCTGGCGCCGACGACAGTCCAGCCGGCGGCGTGCAGACGGTCCGCCGTGGCCCGGCCGATGCCTGCCGACGCACCGGTGATCAACACGACCTTTGCCATCGACATCGGCCACCTTTCCCCTCTGCCCCTACCGGTCGGGGCCGATGGTAGGCGAGCGGGCTCAGTGTGCGGCCGTGAGATGGGCGCCCAGGAACGCCAGTGAGGGCGGCTCCTGCGCCGTGAAGAACGATCCGGTGTGGCACCCCTGCGAGAAATCCACGACGGCCGACTTCGGCAGCGTCCCCGCCAACGCAACGACGCCGGGATGGAACGGATCGTCCAGGCCTGATGCGACCCGGACCGGCGTGCCGGCCAGCGCCCCGGCGTTGGTGACGACGTCGTCGGACGCGAAGTCCGCTCCCGACGCGAAGGCGCCCGCGTTGGCCGCCGACGCTTGCGGGTAAGTCGTCCAGACCGCCGGGCTGATGGCCGCGAGGGCGGCGAACAGGTCCGGGTACTTCTCTGCCAACAAGAGCGCGCCGTACCCGCCCATGGAGATGCCCATCGTGCCGATGCGCTGCGGTGCGCGTCCGAGATTCAGCGCCCGGCACATCGGGACGAGCTCCCCGACCACCATCTGCATCGGGTCGTCGTGCGGGTGCGGGTTCCAATAGCCACCGCCGCCGTCGATCGTCACCATGGCCATGGGCGGCAGCGGGATGCCGCCGACGTCGAGGGCGACCGCCTGTGCGGGCGACATGGAGGTCAACGCGTTCGTATGGTTGGCGCCGAAGCCGTGGAGCATGACGACGAGCGGCAGCGCGTCCCCCGGGCCGTGCCCCGGCGGCCAGGCGATCGTGTAACCGACCGTTCGGCGGCGGGCCTGCGAGTAAAAGGTCCCCGACCGGGACGGGCCCAGGGGGCGGAACTGCATCGGTGGGGCGTCGACCGAACACGCGCCGTCGAGCTGGTCGAGCTCCTGCTTCCCCGGAAGGACCCCGTGCTCCACCAGCTCGAACCCGACGGCACCGGCTACCACGAGCCCGGCGAGTCCTCCGAGGCCGCGGGTGAGGACGCGGCGTCGGCTCCAACCTTCGCCGTGCTCGGCGCGGTGGACGTGTTCCTCCGTTTCCTCCGTGACCGTCACTTCTGTTGCCTTACGCGCGACGCCGCTTCGCCGTGGGCTCAGGCCCGGGCCACCGGCGGCCTGCCGCTCATGACACGGCTTGCGGCGCGTCCGGTGACGACCACCAGGAGGGCGAGGACCGCCAGTTCGGCGATGTCGATCGACCCGATCTGGAAGAGGTCGCGCGGGCCCGCTCCGCCGTCGACGACCCAGAGGCCGGCACCGGTGAGGTAGCTCGCCGTCACCACCACTGCGACATGCCCGAGCCGCCGTTCGTAGCGGATGACGCCTGGCGGGATGTCGACCCGGCGGACGACGCGGACGGCGCCGACGATCAGTGCGGCGACGGCCGCCGGGCTCACGAGCATCCACGCGACCTCGTCGCCGGGGAACCGGGCCAGGGCGGCGGGATGCAACCAGTACGACGTCACGAACAGGGTCGACGCCCAGGCGTACGCCGCGACTCCGCCGGGCACGATCCCCTGGTCGGACCAGGGATGACCACGCGTGCCCGGCCAGCCGTTGGCGAAGTGATGGGTCCCCACGGCGAGGACCACGAGGCCTCCGGCTACGAGGCCGATCGGCCCGAGGAGGTGGCGCCACCGGGCTGCGATCGACCGCAGGACGATCCACGCCACCGGCGCGATCGCCAGCAGGCCGAGTGCGCCGACGGCGAGGACGCCCAACGACATCACGACCATCGCGAGCGACGTGGCGCGCGTGGCGGGAGGTGCCCACTGCCACCCGATCGTCAGCTGCGCCCACAGCGCGACCGCCACCACCGCGAAGATCGACAGCACGGCCGCGAGGGTGGCCAGGCTGCGCCGGCCGGCACTCTCCGTGTCGAGCGGGCGGCCGGCGAGCCCGGCGGCGGCCAGCCGCGCGGTGAGTCCGCTGCACGCGAGGTCGAAGCAGCGATGAGCCGAATGCGGTCGCTCCCCGAGCTCCGCGACGAGCAGCTCGGTGAACTCCTCGCCGTAGCGAGCCCGCCACTCCCGCGGGTACCAGTGCAGCTGTCGTTCGGCTCGGCGCTGCACCGTGTCCGTGCTCACGCGGCACCCCACGAGCCCGCGAGTCGCTCGAGACCGAGGTCCGCGATCTTGCGCTGGGTCGCGAGGTGGGCGCGCAGCGCTTCGGCACCCATGGCCGTGAGGCGATACGGCCGGCGGCGGTCGTCGCTCTCGACCGCTTCGATGAGACCCTGACCCTCGAGTCGGCTCAACGCCTCGTACAAGGTGCCCGGCGCCAGGCGCACGTCGGCGAAGCGCTCGATGTCCTTCGAGAGCGCGTATCCGTGCTTGGGGCCTTCCGCGAGACTCGACAGGATCAGCGTCGCCGGTCCGGCGTACCGGCCGAACCCCGAGAACTGCCCCGGCTGGGTCTGCTGCGCTCGGGGTTTGGCGGTGGCCACGCCCAGGACCTTATATCGGTAGCCGATATACCGTCAACCGGAAGACTTGGGACGTTCGGATCTGGTTCCCGGGCTGCGAAGTCCCAGGTCGGGGGCACCTTCTCGCCACCGCACGGTGCGACTCAACTTCCGTGACAAGTTTCCCCGCCTCGCCCGGTTTCCATGGCAATAGGGGTCACTCGGCGTCTGGGAGGGCTGAGGGTGTCACAACTACGGGGAAGCCGCCGCAAACGCGTCTGGGTCCTCGCGAACGTCATGGGCGGAACGGTGCTCATCGTCGTCCTCTCACTCGTGCTGATCGGAAGTCCCGGCTCGGGACAAGCGGGCGGGAACGATCCGGCCCTCGAAGCAGACCGCACGCCGCCCGGCCGCGCCGTCTGCACGCAGCACCACCAGATGGTCGCCCGGTGTCACGACTCCACCACGACCAGCACGACCTCGTCCCCCCCGTCGTCCGGTCCTGCTTCGGCGGGCGGCGGGCCGACGACCTATTCCTCCTCCCCGGCACGGAGCGGTGCACCTGCTGCGGTCACGCCGGCCGCGTCCGCTCCGGCTGGTCCTACGGCAGCTCCCGGCGCGTCGCCACCGGCCGCCCCGGCCGACACGGGCCCGTGCGCCGGTACCGCCCCTCCGGTCGCAGCACCGTCGGGGTCGTGGCGCTGCACCTTCGACGACGAGTTCAACGGCCCCTCCCTCGACACCAGCAAGTGGTCGCCGATGCTGACCTACGCCAGCGCGTACCGGACCGGACCCCTCTTCCATCAGGTCTGCTACGTCGACAACCCGAACACCATCAACGTCGCTGGCGGGACCCTGAACCTCTCGGTCGTCTACTCACCGCAGCCGGTCGGGTGCCAGGGCACGGACGCGTCGAAGGCCCAGACCAACATCGAGGGCGGGATGGTCACCTCGTACAGCCTGTTCAGCCAGGAGTACGGGTTCTTCGAGGCCAGCGCCGAAATGCCCGCCACGAGTGTCCCCGGGCTCCAGGAAACGCTGTGGCTGTACCCCGAGAACGAGACGCTCTACGGGCCGTGGCCCGACAGCGGCGAGATCGACTACGGCGAGTTCTATTCGGAGTACCCGAACAACGACGTCCCGGCCATCCACTACCCCGGCTCGAAC
>DATHPK010000267.1:0-5806 GCA_035483935.1 Acidimicrobiales bacterium | reverse complement strand
CCCAGCCGTTCTTCCTCGCCCTGACCCAGGCCCTGGGGATCGGCACCACGAACGGGTTCCAATCTTGGACCACGAAGCTGCCCGTGACGACCAAGGTCGACTGGGTGCGGGTCTGGCAGTACTGAGTCAGGGCCCGGGTTCGCCGACCCACGAGATCCGGCGACCCGAGTTCCACTCAACGCTGAGAACTGCGTCGCCGGGCCAGCCACACTCTGGTCTGATACGGCACGGTCATGGTGTCGGCGAACCGATCCCGCAACACCGCTCCGATGTCGGCGAGGAGTCGGTCACGTTCAGTGGGACTCAACGCGATGACGTGGGAGTGACTCCGCAGATCGGTCAACCAGTCGTCGACCGAGACGCGGCGCTCCCACTCGATGTCGTGTCGCTCCGGAGCGAGGTAGTCATGGTTCCCGCGGATCACTTCGGCGCACCAATCGGTGTCCCGCTGGTCTCGCGACCATCCAGCGCACCGCTCGGCAGTGATAGTGCAGTACCGCTCGAACCACGGCTCGCCGTCCGCCCAAGGATGGTTCCACCACGCCGCCCAGAGGCCTCCCGGGCTCAGGATCCGCGCCGCCTCGCCCGCGCCCTTCTCCTGGTCGACCCAGTGCCAGCTCTGCCCGAAACAGAGCAGCTCCAGCGAGCCCGTGCGGAACGGGGCCGCACCCGCCTCCGCTCTCAGAAGAAGTGGACGAGGGTGGCGCCGCGCCGCATGCCGCAGCATGCCCGGGCCGGGATCGAACGCGATCACGCGGGCGCCCCGCTCCATGAGCTGGCGCGCGGCGATGCCGGTCCCGGTGCCGCCGTCGCCGACGAGCTTGCCGGCGAGGGGCCCGCTCAGGGACTCCAAGAGGTCGTAGACCAGCGTCGGGTACGAGGGCCGCGCTGCGTCGTACTGGTCCGCCGCCTCGTCGAAGAGTTGCACCGACGGACCATACGCTCCGGCGAAGGTGTCAGCCCGCTCCCGGCGAACAGATCTGGCACGGCCGCATGCCCACGATCCCGTCCGGCCCGAGCACCCGCAGGTCTTCGGGGTGGTGCGCGATCACGGCACAGTCGTCGCGGTGGTACACGGTCCCGGACGACGTGGCGTACCAGTTCGTCGTGGCGGGCTCACCCGCTACGCCTCCCGTTCCGGCGTCGCGCCCCGGCGACCCAAGCGCCGCCCGCCCCGGGCCAACGCCGGCGCCGGCGCCGTCGACCCGCTGCGCCAGCAACGCCGCGGCGATGGTCTCGAGCAGCCGCTGCTGTTCCTCGTGGTGCAGGTCCGCCTGGTCGTAGATCCGGTAGAGCCAGTGCCCCCAGAACAACATCGCGCCGACGATCATGCAGCCGAGGCCGACGAACGAACCCGACACCATGTAGGGGATCTGCTGCTGCACCACCCGGGCATGCGCCGCCCCGTACCACCCGAGCAAGATGAACACGATCCCGAGCGGGATCAGCAGCGCCCCGGCGATCACCTGCCAGCTGTTGCGGACGTCGTACTTCTCCGCCCAGCGCGCCATCCTCGTGTGCCCGCCGCCCGCGCCGCCGCCCTCGTCGTCCCGGCGGCCACCTTCCCCCGAACCCGGCCCCGCCTCGGGGGACGCCGCCGGGGGTTGGTCGATGGCCGCAGGCCCGTCGTCGGTGAAGATCTCTTCGAGTGGCCTGTCCACATCGATCGTCATGGTCGTCTCCTTCCGGCCGCGGCGAACTGCCAGCGCGCCAGTAACAAGAGGGGGTAGGCGAGCAGCACGCACGCCAACAACGCGGTCACCGTCCAGCCGACCGGGGGTGGAATGCCGCCGATCGGGAACGCCGTGGCGCTCGTCGGCCCAGGCGCCGGCGCTGCTGCACCGCTGCCGGTGCCAGTGGAGCCCGTGGGCGCCTCGAGGCTCTGCACCAAACCCTGCGAACCGATCGAGCCCAGCCCGGTGTTGCCGGTGACCCCGGTCGTTCCGGCCGTTCCCGATGTCGACGGGCTCGTCGCAGCCGCCGCCCCCGTGTTCCCCGTGGTGCCCGTGCTGGGCCCCGGAGCTGAGGCGTCGACGCTGGCCTGGGCCAGGCCGAACGTGATGGCGGTCGTCATCGTGTAGTCGCCGGCGGGCAGCCCGACGTTGCCGAGCTCAGGAATCGGGATGGTCGGCTCTCCGGGGATGAAGGGGACGGCGAACTGATGGGTCAGGGAGATCACCAGTCCACCCGAGTTGGCAGAGGCCTGCGCGCCGCTCGACGTCTGCTGGGGGTCGGCCAGGCGGATGTTCACGCCGTCCTGTCCGAGTGTGGAGTCCACCGTCTGCTGGAGCTGCGCCGGGGTGACGCCCACCGGTGGGCTCGAGTTCTTGGCGACGTGCACCCCGGTGTCGTCGATGTACGCCGCCGTGCCGTCGACGGTCACGTCGCCCAGGTGCACCGTGGCGGTCGGCGTCCCCGTGGTCCCGTCTGACGTCGCCACGGCGGTGGCGGTGAGGCCCGCGATGTCGACCAGTCCCGCGATGTCGATCGTGCCGAGGTTCGACGTGGCGGTCGAGCTGATCGACGAGTTGCCCACGACGATGTTGTTGGTGGCGCTGATGTTCCCGACGTCGATGACGCTGCCCGAGGTCGACGACAGGACCCCGCCGATGACCGGCAGTTTGCTGAGGTTCAGCAGGTTCGCCAACGAAAGGTCCGTGACCGTGCCGGACGCGGTCCCGCCACCGGTCGAGGCGGTCGCCGTGCCCTGGGCGACCGGCAGCGCTCCCGGTTTGGTGCCCTGCGGGAAGGTGACGCTGGCGGGGTAGCCCGGCGAGGTCGGGTACTTGCTCTCCGCGAGCAGCGGGTCGTTCAGCGGGAGGGCGGGGGCGCCGAAGGTCTGGAGCAGCGTGCCGAGATTGGCCGCGATGTCGCCCGGATAGTAGGGCGCCCCGATGGAGTCGACGACGGGGCCGCCGCCGAGCGTGACCCGGGCGAACGGCACGTCGTCCTCGATGAGGTTCTCGTTGGGCAGGGGGACCACGCCGGGAACGTTGAAGGCGAACTGCGCGCCGATCGCCGATGCAGATGCGTTGTACCCCAACAGCACGGTGTCCGCGCCGCCCGAAGCGGCCAGCGGGCCCATCGCAATGGCGCCGACCAGCGCGGGCAGGGCGAGCACCGGCAGCCAGCGGCGTGTCCGCCGCATGCGCTCGGTCTCCTTCCCGTGTCTCTTGGTCATGCCGCGCCGCCCAGATAGGCCGCGGCCAGGTTGCTGGCTCGCATGTCGTTGGGCTCGCCGACGTCGACGATGACGCCCTTGTCCATGACGTAGACGTAATCGGCCAGCTCGAGCGCGGTCTCCACGTACTGCTCGACGAGCAGCAGGCTGGCGCCCGTGGCGGCGATCTTGCGGAGCGCCTCGAACAGGTGCCCGACCACGATCGGCGCCAAGCCCATGGAGATCTCGTCCACCATCAACAGCCGGGGTCGGGCCATGATCGCCCGCGCCAGAGCCAGCATCTGCTGCTCGCCACCGGAAAGGCTGCCCGCCGTCTGGCGCAGGCGGTTGCCCAGGACCGGGAACATCTCGGTCGCCTCGTCGATGGCGCTGCGGTCTTGCGCCGTTTCGTCCCCGCGCCCGTGCGTCCCCTCGGCCGCCATCTCGAGGTTCTCGCGCACGTCGAGGCTCGGGAAAATGCCGCGGCCCTCGGGCACGTGGACGACGCCCATCCGTGCGATCCGGTAGGCCGGCATCCGGTCGATCCGGCGGCCGAACGAGGCGATGGTGCCCGCCTCGGCCCGCATCACGCCCGAGACGGTGCGCAGGGTGGTGCTCTTGCCGGCGCCGTTCGGCCCGAGGAGAGCGACCACGGCGCCCTGAGGCACGGCCAGTGACACGTCGTGTAGGGCGCGGACCCCGCCGTACGCGACGCGTAGGCCGCGGATGTCGAGGGCGGCGTCAGGCGACACTGGCATCTCCCAGGTAGGCCGCCCGCACGATCTCGTCGACCCTGATCTCATCGGGTGTGCCGCGCGCGATGACGCGGCCGAAGTCGAGGACCGTGAGCTCGGCGCAGACGTCCATCACCAGTGCCATGTCGTGTTCGACCAGCAGGACTGCGGGCGCGTCGGCACCCGACGTCACGCTGCGGAGGATCGCGCTGAAGGTTGCGGTCTCCTGCGCATCGAGACCGGAACCGGGTTCGTCCAGTAGGAGCAGCCGCGGATCGGTGCAGAGTGCCCGCCCCAGCTCCACCATGCGGCCCTGACCGGTGGACAGCTCACCCGCGAGCCGGTCCGCCAGCGCCCAGAGCTCGAGCAGGTCCATGACGTCGTGCACCCTGCGCCGGCAGTGTTGGCGGCCCCGCCCGAGCACCCCGCCACCGTGCGAGGACTCCCACGAGGCCACCAGGTTGTCGTGCACGGTCATGCGCGTGAAGAGGGCCAGGCGCTGGAACGTGCGCGCCATCCCGCCCCGCCCCCGCCGATGCGCGGGCCAGCGCGAGACGTCGGCGCCGTCGAAGAGGACGCGCCCGGTGCTGGCGTGCTGCAGTCCGGTGAGGACGTTGAACATGGTCGTCTTGCCCGCACCGTTGGGGCCGATGAGCCCGGTGATCCGTCCGGACGGCACCTCGAGGTTCACCTTGTCGAGCGCTCTGAGGCCGCCGAACTGAACCGAGATCTCCTCGGCCACCAACACCGGGCGGACGGATCGGATCGCCGGCGTCGGCGCCGTCACGGTGCTATCGGACATGGCCTGGCACGACGTTTCCCGTGCGCACGCCGGGCTCGGCGGCCGGGCGCGCCCGTGGCGCGCGCCGGGGCAGGGGTCGGAGGACGCCCAGGACGTAGCGCGTCTGGCGGCGTGCCAACGCGACGGTCCCCTCGGGCTCCTGGGCGAGGCCGATCACGCCCAACGCCACCAGCAGCGGGATGAGCTCCTTGATCTTGGTCGGAATCTGCGGAAGGAACGGGATGACGTAGACCACCCCCGCGATGACCGCACCGGAGATGAGCGAGCGCCCGCCCAGCACGACGACCAGGAGCAGCTCGAGGGATGCCGACCACATGAAGTCCTGCGGCGTGATCGCCTGTTGCCAGGCGCCGTACAGCGAGCCGGCGAGCGCCGCCACCATCGCGCCGACGACGAAGACCACGATCTTGGTGACGGTCAGGTTCACCCCGAGGGTCGAGGCCGCCAACGGCGAGTCGCGCACGATGTGCAGCCGCCGGCCGATCGGGCCCTGGCGCAGTGCGTACGCCACGATCGCCACCAGCGCGAACACGACGACGGCGAGCTCGTACATGGCGGCGCGACCCGTGAAGGACATCCCGAAGAAGTGCGGGCGCGCGACGGTGATGCCGGTCTGGCCACCGCTCACGTCACCGCGGTTGAACACCACGTTGTCCATCACCAGAGCGAACGCCAGCGTGGCCAGGGCGAGGTAGAGGCCGGAGAGCCGCAGCGACACCAGGCCGACGATGATCCCGAGCGGCGCTGCGAACACCATGCCCATCAGGATGGCGAAGAGGAAATGCTGGCCATGGGCGCCGGCCAGGTGTCCGGCGGTGAAGGCGCCGACCCCGACGAAGGAGAATTGGGCCAGCGAGATCTGACCGGCCCACCCCGTGAGCGCCACCAGGGTCAGGGCGATCACGGCGTAGATGAACCCCTGGGTCAGGAAGTCGAGGTTGGGGCCGGGGAACGCCAGCGGCACAAGCAGCGCGAGCACGAAGCCGCCGAGCCCGACGGCCAGCCCTCGCTCGATCCGGAGCGATCCCAGCGACCAGCGCACCCGCCGCACCGTCTCCGAGGAGCGCAACGCCGACAACCGCTGGGCCACTGCACCCGATCCGGCCGACT
>DATHPK010000266.1:0-14600 GCA_035483935.1 Acidimicrobiales bacterium | reverse complement strand
AGGGACGGTGACCGTCTTCTACGGCAGCCCGACGCAGACCCAGCTCTGCCAGTCCACCTTGAGCGGGGGCAGCGGCGACGTGGCCAACTTCAGCTGCTCGCTCACGGCTTCGCAGCTGGCGGCGGCCACCTACAGCAACGTCGTGGCCACCTACGCCGCGGGGACCTCCTCGAACGCCGACTTCAGCTACAACACCTCGACGTCGAGCCCGGCCCAGAGCTTCACGGTGAACCCCTCGGTCTCGACCGAGCCCACCACCACGGCGCTCAACGCGGTCACCTCGTCCATCACCTATGGATCCGAGACCGCCGAGACCTTCACCGGCACGGTGACGGGCCAGAGCGGCGACGGCTACCCCGAAGGGACCGTGACCGTCTACTACGGGAGCCCGACGCAGGTCGCGTTGTGCAGCCAGACCCTGCCGGCCGGCTCGACGGACGTCTCGAGCTTCACGTGCTCGTTGACCGCCACCCAGCTCGCCGCAGGCAGCTTCACCAACGTGGTCGCCGTCTACAGCCCCGGGGGCACCTCGTCGTCGAATTCGAGCTTCACCTACACGACCTCGACCTCGACCCCGGCCCAGAGCTTCACGGTGAACGCGGCCTCTGAGTCCACCACCACGTCGCTCAACGCCATCGCCACCTCGACGACCTATGGCTCCGAGACCTCCGAGACGTTCAGCGGCACCGTGACGGGCCAGAGCGGCGACGGGATCCCCCAGGGGTCGGTCACCGTCTCCTACGGGAGCGCCACCGCGCTGTGCTCGGTGAACCCGCTCAGCGGCGGCAGCGGTGACAGCGTCGGCTTCAGCTGCTCGCTCACGGCGACCCAGCTGGCCGCGGGCAGCTATTCCAACGTCGTGGCCACCTTCACCTCGACGGGCTCGTCGAACCCCGACTTCACCTACACGGGGTCGGCCTCGAGCCCGGCGCAGAGCTTCACGGTGAACCCGGCCACGACATCGCCCGACAACCTGCGGATCCAGCTGAGCGCACTCGGCCTCGTGTCCAACGTCGGGGGGCTGTACGGGATCACCGTGACCAACCTGGCGTCCACGGCGACAACCGGCGCGGTCACGATCACCGACGTGCTGCCGGCCGGCCTGAGCTACATCGGGGTCCTCCAGTTCCCATCGGCCTTCCACTGCTCCGCGACGCTGGGGACGGTGACCTGCACCGACACGAGCCCCATCGCGGCACATGCGAACGACTACCTGGTGTTGGTCGTCGGGGTGAGCGCCCGGTCCGGCACCGTGATCACCAACACGGTCAACCTGACGCCGGTGGGGACGCCGGCAGGCAACTACACCGCCACGGCGACGTCGACGGTGGTGTCACTACATCGCTGAGGAAGGAGGCGCGCCGGCGATCAGGCGGTCGCGGGTCTCCGTAGGTGACCGGGGGTGGCTCCCCCGGTCACCCTTGGCACACCGGCCCGGGTGGGCGGTTAGTCCACCGAATAGCCGTCCATCCGGGCCAGGATCCGCAGCATGACCTCGTCGGCGCCCGCACCGATGGAGTCGAGGCGGGTGTCGCGGAAGTAGCGCGAGGTCCAGTTCTCGTCCATGTAGCCCATGCCGCCGTGGAACTGCACGGCCCAGTCCGCCACCTCTCGCTGCAACCTCGACCCGAGGAGCTTGCCGATCGTGGCGTACCGGGTGGCGTCCTCGCCCCGTCCCACGGCCTCCGCGGTCATCGAGGCGTAGTGCTTCAGGACGTCGTGACGCGCACCGAGCTCGGCCAGCGTGAACTGCACGTACTGGTTGGCCAGCAGAGGGGCGCCGAAGGCCCGACGCTCACGGACGTACGCGGCGGTCCTCTCGAGCGCCAGCTCGATCGACCCCACCTGCTTGTAGAAGGTGGTCAGCCGTTCGGCCTGGAACTGCACCATCTGCTGCTGGAAGCCCCGGCCGATCTCGCCGATGGTGTTGCCCAGGGGCACCCGCACATCGGCGAACGACAGCTCCGCCGTGTCGCTGGACCACATGCCGAGCTTTTCGAGCTTGCGCGAGACCGCCACTCCCGGGACATCCGTGGGCACCACGATCAGCGACATGCCACGGGCCCCGTCCGATTCCTCGGACGTGCGCGCCAGGAGACACAGCCAGTCGGCCTGGACGCCGTTCGTGATGAAGAGCTTCGAGCCGTTGATCACCCATTCGTCGCCGTCCCGCACGGCGCGGGTGCGGATGCCGGCGACGTCGCTGCCGGCGTCGGGTTCCGTGACGGCGATCGACGTCACCACCTCGCCCCGGATGGCGGGCGCCAAGAAGCGTTCCTTCAGTTCGTGACTGCCGTAGCGATGCAGGGCCGGTGTCGACATGGACATCTGGACGGCGATCGCCATGGGGACGCCGCCGCAGCTGACCCGTCCGAGCTCCTCGGCCGCGATGCGGGTGAAGCTGTGATCGGCGTCCATGCCGCCGTAGGCGTCGTCGTACTCCAACCCGAACAGCCCGACCGCCCCCAGCTTCGGGAACAGGTCGTGGGCGGGGAACATCCGGGCCGCTTCCCATTCATCGACGTGCGGCTCGATCTCGCGCTCGAACAGGTCGCGCAGCGTCTTTCGAAACAACTGGTGCTCGTCGGACTCGATCACCGGCCAACGGTACCACCGGTGATTTTCTGCCCACCCGGGCGTGTCCCCCCTACACTGCGGCCGTGACTGATTCGCTGGTCGGCGTGCAGCACGACACCGGCGTGCGCACCCTCACCCTCGATTCGCCCCAGAACCGCAACGCGCTCTCCGCCCGCATGCTGGAAGAGCTCGAGGGGGCGTTGCGTGACGCGACGTCGGACGCGGACGTGCGTGCCGTCGTCATCACCGGTGCCGGCACCGTGTTCTGCTCGGGCGCCGACCTGTCCGAACGCGGCGCCGCGGCGCCGAACCGGATGCCCGACATCCTCACGATGATCGTCGAGAGCGCGATTCCGGTGATCGCGCGGGTCAACGGCCACGCCCGTGCCGGCGGCCTCGGTCTCATCGCGGCCGCCGATATGGCCGTCGCTCCCGAGTCGGCCACCTTCGCCTTCACCGAGGTCCGGGTCGGGGTCGCGCCGGCGATGATCCTGGTGCCGGCCCTCCGGGTAATGGACCGGCGCTTCCTCGCGCGCATGACGCTCACCGGCGAGCGCTTCGGCGCGCACGAGGCCGTGGGTGCCGGCCTGCTGAGCGCCGTCACCGTCGACGGTGAGGCCGCGCTCGACGGATGGGTCGCCGAACAGACGACGGCGATCCGTAAGGCGGCGCCGGGTGCCCTCCGGGCGACCAGGGCCCTGCTGCGTGACCTGCCGCCGCTCGACTGGCGCGACGGCCTCTCCTCGGCGGCGGAATTATCCGCAGAGCTCTTCGCCGGCGCCGAGGCAGCGGAGGGCATGGAGGCGTTCCTGCAGAAACGGCGGCCCTCGTGGGACACGACCGAGTGATCGCCGAGCCGTGAGCACAGCGCTGCGCACGCTGCTCACGACGACGTCCGCCGAGCACCGCGCCCAGGCGGACGCGATGCGCGAGCTCGTCGACGAGATGCGCGTGCTCCACGACGAGGTGTTGGCGGGCGGCGGCGCGCAGTACGTCGAACGACACCGGGCCCGCGGCAAGATGATGGTGCGCGAGCGGCTCGAGGCGCTCGTCGACCCCGGCACGCCGGTGCTCGAGCTCTGCCCGCTGGCCGGGCTTCACACCGTTGACCCCGTGGGCGGGGGAGTGGTGGTGGCGCTGGCTGAGGTGGCACACACGCAGTGCCTCGTCATCGCGAACGACCCGACCGTGCGTGGCGGCACCACGAGCCCGACCACGATCCGCAAGCTCTTGCGGGCCATGGACGTGGCCGAGGAGAACCGCCTCCCGGTTCTGATCCTCGTCGAGTCCGGAGGGGCGGACCTGCCCCGCCAGGCCGACGTCTTCGTGCCGGGGGGCGAGCAATTCCGCCGGCTGACCCAACTCTCCGCGCAGGGGATCCCGACCGTCTGCGTGGTCTTCGGCTCCTCGACCGCCGGCGGTGCGTACCTGCCGGGCATGAGCGACTACACGGTCATGGTCGAGCGCCGCGCCCGCGTCTTCCTCGGCGGGCCCCCACTGGTGAAGATGG
Organism: Acidimicrobiales bacterium; assembly: GCA_035483935.1. GTDB lineage: Bacteria > Actinomycetota > Acidimicrobiia > Acidimicrobiales > RAAP-2 > Bog-473. The sequence goes on along the minus strand of DATHPK010000266.1, from coordinate 10,513 downwards.
CCATCGGCGAGGACGCCGACGAGGAGGAGCTCGGCGGCGCCCTGATGCACGCGAGGACGTCGGGCTTGTGCGACTACCTGGCCCGCGACGAGGAGGATGCGCTGCGCATCGCCCGCGGCATCGTGGCGCACCTGCATTGGAGCCGCCTCGGTCCGGGTCCGAGCGAACCGGCGGACGAGCCCCTTTACCCGGCCGAGGACCTCTTGGGCATCGCCTCGGTCGACGTGCGCGTCCCCTTCGACGTCCGCGAGATCCTCGCTCGCGTCGTCGACGGCTCACGATTCGAGGAGTTCAAGGAGTCTTACGGCCCGCAGCTCGTGTGCGGGTGGGCGTCCGTCGGCGGCTACCCGATCGGCGTGGTGGCCAACAACGGGATCCTGTTCTCGCCCGAGGCCCAGAAGGGTGCGCAGTTCATTGCCCTGTGCAACCGGACCGACACCCCAATCCTCTTCGTGCAGAACATCACCGGGTTCATGGTGGGCACGCGGTACGAGCAGGGTGGGATCATCAAGGACGGCGCCAAGCTGATCAATGCGGTGTCCAACTCCAAGGTCCCGCACCTCACCCTGATGGTCGGTGCGAGCTACGGCGCCGGCAACTACGCCATGGCCGGCCGGGCCTACGACCCTCGGTTCATCTTCACCTGGCCCAATCACCGCATCGCCGTCATGGGTCCCAAGCAGCTCGCGGGAGTGCTCTCCATCGTGCGGCGCAATGCCGCCGAGGCGGCCGGGCGTCCGTTCGACGAGGATGCCGACGAGGAGCTGCGCCGAGCGACCGAGAGCCAGATCGAGGAGGAATCGACGGCGCAGTACGCAACGGGCCGGCTGTGGGACGACGGGATCATCGATCCGCGCGATACCCGGACCGTGCTCGCCATCGCGTTGACCGCGGTGCACTCCGCGTCGGTCAAGGGGACGGCGGTCTTCGGGGTGGTGCGACACTGATGGACAAGACGGCGCTCCGGCGCATCCTCGTGGCCAACCGGGGCGAGATCGCGCGTCGCATCATCCGCGGCGCGCACGACGCGGGGTGTGAGGCCGTCGCCGTCTTCGCCGCGGACGATGCCGGCAGCCCGCACGTCGGGGAGGCCGACGCCGCGGTCCTGCTACCGGGCGCGTCACTGCGCGAGACCTACCTCGACGCCGACGCGCTCGTCGCTGCGGCCCGGGCCAGTGGGTCCGACGCCCTGCATCCCGGTTACGGGTTCCTCTCGGAGAACCCGGCGCTGGCCGAAGCCTGCGCCCGGGAGGGGATCGTCTGGGTCGGGCCGCCGGCCGAGGCCATGCGGGTCATGGGCCACAAGACGCGAGCGAAAACGGTCGCCGCCGCCGCCGGTGTCCCCGTGCTGCCGAGCGCGGTCGTGCCGTCGGGGGCGGAGGAGGCCGCGCTCGCGGTACTCGCGCGGGGCGTCGGCTACCCGCTGCTGGTCAAGGCGTCGGCCGGCGGGGGCGGACGCGGCATGCGCCTCGTCGAAGAACCGGGCGGGCTGGCCGAGGCCGTGGCGGCAGCGCAGCGCGAAGCCGCGGCCGCGTTCGGGTCCGACGAGGTCTTCGTGGAGCGGTACCTGACCGAGCCTCGGCACATCGAGGTACAGGTGGTCGGCGACACCCACGGCACCGTCGTGCACCTCTTCGACCGGGAGTGCTCCGTCCAGCGCCGGCATCAGAAGGTGGTCGAGGAGGCCCCCGCTGCACTCGTGCCCGACGCCACGCGCCACGCGATGTGGGAGGCCGCGGTCGCCGCCGCCCAGGCCGTCGGCTACGTCGGTGCCGGGACGGTGGAGTACCTCGTCGACACCAGCGGCTTCTACTTCCTCGAGATGAACACGCGCCTGCAGGTCGAACACGGCGTCACCGAGCTCGTGACCGGCCTCGACCTCGTCGGGCTGCAGCTCTCCGTCGCCTCCGGGCGCGCACTGCCCTTCTCGCAGGACGACGTGGCGAGCAGCGGTCACGCGATCGAGGTGCGCGTCTGTGCCGAGAGCCCCCGGGACGGGTACCGGCCCACGCCCGGGACGGCGACACACGTCGGCTGGCCACAGGGTGCCGGCGTGCGCGTCGACAGCGCCATCGAGTCGGGCAGCGTCGTAAGCCCGGCGTACGACTCGCTGGTCGCGAAGGTGATGACGCACGGCGCGGACCGGTCGGCCGCGGTCGCGAAGCTGTCGCTCGCACTGCGCACCCTCGAGCTCGACGGTCTCGAGACCAACCGCGAGCTGCTCCAGGCCGTGCTCGACGACGCCGCGTTCCGGCGCGGCGGCATCGATATCCACTATCTCGATCGTCGTAGCGACCTGCGCGATGCGCTGGTGACGGACGAGGTTCGACGGCGTCACGCCGCTGCGGCCGGTTTCAGCCTTCTGGAGGAGCGTGCGGCGCGGAGCCTGGTCCCGGTGCCCGCGGCGGGTTGGCGCAACGTGGGACGCCCCTTGCACGTGGACGAGCTGCGCGATGCGACCGGGACCATCGAGGTGCGCGTCACGGGGCCGGGCGAACCAGCTGAGCTCCGTGTCGAAGGGGGTGAGTGGCAGTCGGCCGGCTCGGCCGCCGTGCGGAGGGGCGTGGTCGACCTGCTCTCCCCGGACGGGCTGCGCAGGCGTTACCGCGTGCGCCTGGGACCACATGCCGCCTTCGTGAACGGACCCGAGGGCCAGTCGACCTTCGTGTTGCGCACGGAGGACGACGCCGCCGAACGCGGAGGAGTCGCCGGGGAGTGCCGGGCACCGTTGCCGGGCGCCGTGACCAAGGTGCTGGTGAGCGTGGGCGACGTCGTCGACGAGGGCGACGGCCTGGTCGTGCTGGAGGCGATGAAGATGGAGCACACCCTGCGTGCGCCCGGTGCGGGGACCGTGCGTGCCGTCCACGGCGCACCGGGTCAACAGGTCGACGTGGGCGACCTGTTGGTGGAGATGGATCCGGCATGAGCGCGCCCCCCGCCAGGGGCGAGGTCCTGCGTATCGCCAACTGCAGCGGTTTCTTCGGCGATCGGCTCTCGGCTGCCCGCGAGATGGTCGAGGGCGGACCGATCGACGTGCTGACGGGGGACTGGCTGGCGGAGCTGACCATGTACATCCTCCACAAGACCCGCCACCGCAGCGGCGGCTACGCCCGCACCTTCCTGCGTGAGCTCGAGGACGTGCTGCCGGAATGCATCGAACGCGGGATCACGGTCGTCGCCAACGCGGGCGGTCTCGACCCCGAGGGACTGGCCGACGCGGTACGCGAGCTCGCCCGTCGCCAGGGGGTCGGGGTGCGGGTGGCCTCCGTGTCGGGCGACGACATCACGGCCCGAGTGGAGGACCTGCGCGCGGCCGGCGAGGGTTTCGTCAACCTCGACACGGGTGAGCCGCTCGCGGCTGGAGCCCCGCTCGTGACCGCCAACGCGTACCTGCCCGCCCGCCCGATCGCCGATGCCCTGGCCGCCGGGGCACAGGTTGTGGTGACCGGCCGGGTCACCGATGCCGCCCTGGTGGTCGGGCCGGCGCTCCATGCCTTCGGCTGGACCGACGGTGACCACGACGCGGTCGCGGGGGCCGTCGTGGCGGGCCATGTGATCGAGTGCGGCGCGCAGTGCTGCGGCGGCAACTACGCCTTCTTCGAGGAGGTGCCGAACCGGGAGCGCATCGGCTTCCCTCTCGCCGAGGTGCACCGGGACGGCTCGTCCGTCATTACCAAACACCCGGGCACCGGCGGCGCAGTGACCATCGGTACCGTGACGGCGCAGCTTCTCTACGAGATCGGAAGCGCGCGTTACCTCAGTCCGGACGCGGTGGCGCGCTTCGACACGATCGAGCTGACCCAGGAGGGTGCCGACCGCGTCCGCATCGCGGGCGTGCGGGGCGAGGCGCCGCCGCCCACGCTGAAGGTCACGGCGAACCTCGACGCCGGGTGGCGGAACTCGATGACACTCGCCCTGACCGGGGCACAGGTCGACGACAAGGCGCGCTTCGCCGCCGACGCGGTGTGGGCCGGGATCCCGGGTGGCCGCGCTGCCTTCGTCGAGACGTCCGAGGACCTCTCGGGCGACCTGACCGGAGGAGGGATGGCCTTTCTCCGCCTGGCCGTGCGGGGCGACGACGAACAGGCCGTCGGACGCGCCTTCTCTGGCGCCGTCGTCGAGACCAGCCTCTCGAGTTATCCGGGCACCTTCTTCACCACCGCACCCGGCGCCGCGCAGGGCGTTGCCCGGTACTGGCCCACCACGGTCGCCGCGTCCGCGGTGACGCCTCGCATCGAGTGTGAGGGCAGCGTGGTCGAGCCGACGCCGGCTCCCGAGATGAGGGCGGTCACGGCCGAGCTCCCGCCGCCACCCACGGGGCCCGACACCGACTCCCGCGCAAGCGGCTCGGGCGACGCGGAGACGACCCGGGTCCCCCTTGGGGTTCTCCTCGGAGCGCGTTCGGGGGACAAGGGCGGTGACGCCAACGTCGGCGTCTGGGCGGACGAGGACGACGTGGACGAGTGGCTGCAGTCGAGCTTCACGACGGACGCATTCCGCGCCCTCCTCCCGGAGCTGGCCGCGTTCGAGCTCGAGAGGCATCCGCTCCCGAACCTGCGGGCCGTCAACTTCGTGGTGCACGGCATCCTGGGGTGGGGCGTGGCGTCGAACCTCCGGCTCGACACCCAGGCCAAGGGCCTCGGCGAGCTCCTGCGCTCACGGTCCGTCGACGTGCCGGCCGCGCTGGTCGCATCGGGCGGGCCGGCGCGACGGCTCTCCGCCCGGGCCGACGGCCCGGACCCTCCGCACTGAGCGGAAGCGCAGCAGCGCACACCCGATCTGGCAGGATGACGGGCGTGGAGCTGGCCCGCCTCGTCGGATTCGTCGCGGGCATCGTGCTCGTGCTCGTCACGATGTGGAACGTCTTCACCGCGCTGGTGTTGCCGCGGGTGACCTCGTCGCGTATCCCACGGGGTGTCACCCGTGTCGTGGCCGGCATGGCACGTCGGCTCTCGCCGCGGCTGCCGACCTACGAGTTGCGCGACCGCGTGCTGTCGTTCGTCGGGCCCGCCTCCATGATCCTGCTGTTCGGGCTGTGGATCTGTCTCCTGATGGTCGGTTTCGGGCTCATCATCTGGTGGGACGCGGGTACGGACTTCGCCTCGGCGATCGGGATCGCAGGCTCGTCCATCTTCACCCTCGGAATCGCTTCGGCGAGCGGTGCGGGTCCTCACACCCTCGAGATCATCACCGCCGGGGTCGGGCTCCTCGTGGTCGCACTCGTGATCGCCTACCTGCCCGCGCTCTACAACGCCTTTGCCGCTCGCGAGACAGAGGTGACCCTGCTCGAGGCCCGCGGGGGTGCGCCGGGCTGGGGCCCGGAGATCCTCGCCCGGCACTACTGGCTGGACAACATCGACGATCTCCCGCCGCTGTATCTCGATTGGGAGCGCTGGGCGGCCGCGGTGTCGGAGAGTCACGCCAACTACCCGTCGTTGATCTGGTTCCGCTCTCCTGTCCCGCGGCGCAATTGGCTCGTCGGGCTGGTGGCGATGATGGACTCCGCGGCGTTGTACCACTCCGTGAGCCCGGACCAGACACCGCAGCAGGCCCGGCTGTGCTTGTCGATGGGCATCAGATGCCTGCGCTCCATCGCACGAGCCCTGAGTATCCCCTTCGACGCCGACCCCTTGCCGACCGCGGGCACGCGGTTGACCCGCGCCGAGTTCGACGAGGGATTCAGCCGGTTGGAGGAAGTGCACTTCCCCATGGAGCGCGAGGCCGACGAGGCCTGGCGCCACTTCCAGGGCTGGCGGGTGAACTACGAGACGATCGTGGACAAGCTCACGTACCTGACCCTTCCGCCACCAGCGCCCTGGTTCGTCGCCCAACCCGCGCTCGGCGACGTCACGTGGCCCATCGTGACGAACCGCACACCCGACGCGCCCGAGGGCACGCTGAACTTCGGCCGGAGTCAGTTCGGGAAGAGCAAGACCTTCAACACTCCGTCGCGCCGGGAGTCGAACAGGTCGTAGGCCTCCGCCACCTCGCTGAGCGGCATCCGGTGGGTGAAGGTGTCGACCAGCTGCAGCCGGCCCCTCTGCACGAGCGGCACGAGCGAGGGCCAGGTGCCCGGTACCGGCGCGAAGACGGTGCGCAGGGTCAGGCTCTTCAGGAACACCAGGCCCATCGGAAAGGGCAGCGCCAGGGACAGGTTGACCCCGACGATCGATACGGTGCCGCCGGCGGCCGCGCACGACACGGCGTCGAGCACGGTGGCGTCGGCGCCGACCGCTTCGATGACCGAGTCCGCGCCGCGGCCTCCGGTGGCCTCCAGGACCTGCGCCGCCCCCGTTTCCGAACTCGCGTCGATGGGTTCTGCCCCGAACCGTTCCGCCCGAGCGAGCCGCTCAGGTACCTGATCGACGGCAAGGATGCGCGCCGGGCCGAACAGGGACGCGCACTGCAGCGCCATGATCCCGACCGGCCCGAGGCCGATCACCGCCACCGTCGCACCGGGCCGGATGGAGGCCCGCAGCGCGCCGAGGTAGCCCGTCGGCAGGATGTCGGTCAGCAGCACCGCTTCCTCGTCTGCCACGTTCTCGGGTATCCGGAGCGCGAAGAGATCGGCGAACGGCACCGCCATCGCCTCGGCCTGCCCGCCCGGAAGATCGGGCATGGTGCCGAACGCCGCCGCCTTGTCGTTGAGGCAGACGTTGGGTTGTCCGGCCAGGCAGGGACCACAGGTACCGCAACCGATGACGCCCGACACGAGGACACGGTCGCCGGGGCGAAAGCTGCGCACGTGCGCACCAACCTCGGCCACGGTGCCGATCGCCTCGTGGCCCAAATGGATGCCGCTGCCTGTCGGCGCGTCGTGAAACAAGTGGAGGTCCGATCCGCAGATAGCGGTGCGTTCCACCGTCACGATGATGCCTTCGGGTCCGGGAAGCACCGGGTCGGGCACCGTTTCAAGGCTGACATCACGGGGCCCGTTCAGGACAGTCGCTCGCATGGGACGGCACGCTACCGCGCCGGATTAGGATGATCTGGGCCAAATCGGCCGTGCGACTGCGCACCTCGCGAACATGTCCACGCACTCCACTCCCTCGACCATCGAACTGCCCGATCTCGCGGACGAGGACGTCGACGCCTTCTTCGCGTTCGAGGACCTCTGGGCGGTGATCGTCTGGAACGACGACGTGACGACGTTTCAGACCGTCATCCAGGCGTTCGTCGAGATCTTCGGCCACACGGTCGAACGGGCCGACCAACTGGCCTGGAAGATCCACCGCACGGGCAAGGCGGTCGCCGCCGTGCGGCCCAGGATCGAAGCGGAGGCCGCCGTCCACGCGCTGCACCAGCGCAAGATCCAGGCCACGATGGCCCGGGCCTGACGTCTGACCCGAGGCGAAAGCCGAACCGAACCGCTCTCAGCCCGAAGCCAGCCGAGCCGACAGGCGCGCCTTCACTGCAGGCCACTCCCCGGCGAGGATCGAAAACCGCGCCGATGTGCGCACCGTGTCGTCGGCGCCCGGTCGGTCGGCCCGCATGATCCCGTCGAGCTGGCCCCCGATGCGCTCGATCGCAGACCACGAGCGCTTGTTGCGCACGTCGGTCTGCAGCGCGACCCGGTGCACCTCCCACACCTCGAAGGCGTGCGTCATCATCAGCAACTTGGCTTCGGTGTTTATGGGCGTTCGTTGCACCGAGGCCGCGAGGAAGGTGAACCCGATGTCGACGACGTCAGGTACGCCGTGGCGCTGGAGCGTCGCGCCAGGCGGGTACTGCCAGTACGACACCTCGCAGAACCGCGTCGAGCCGACCACCCGGTCCGGCTCGCCCGGCTCCCGGCCGCGGCGCACCGTCGCGAAGGCCACGTGGGCCCCACTGGCCACCTTCGCCATGGCGTCGCGCACGTGCGCCACCATCTGCTCGGTCCCGTCGGGCACGATCGCCCACTGGTAATTGCTCCGGTCCTCGGAGGCGGCGTCGACCAGCCCGGGCACGTGCGCCTCGGACAACGGCTCGAGTCTTACGTAGTCACCCTCGAGCGTGAACGGCTCAAGCATGGACGGCCGGGACCGCGTCCCCTTCGCGCGGAGGCGCACCACCCTCGGCGCTCGGTGGCGGCGGGCCCGGGCTGCCCGGGACGACGAAGTCACGCTGGCGCACGAGTGCGACGGCAGCCACGGCGCCGACGAACGCCACGATTGCGCCGATGATCATGAGATGGTTGAGCGTTGTCGAAAAGCCGACGTGATAGGCGCTCGTCAGCGCGGCGCGGGCCCCGGCGAACGGGATGTGCTGGGCCGCCTGCTGTACCTGCCCCGCGGACAGTGCGCCGTGCAGCGCCGATCCTCCATGGCGCAGCACTTCGACCCCACTTGCCGTCTTGTCCAGCGCCGTCGTCGTGTGGGCGATGATCTGGCTCTGGAACACGGCGCCGAGCACGGCGATCCCCGTGGCGATGCCGACCTGGCGGAACGTGTTGTTCGCCCCTGAGGCCATGCCGCTGTGGTGGGGCTGCACCACCGCGATGGCGCCGTTGGCCAGCGCCGGGTTGACCGTACCGATCCCGGCGCCACACAGGATGAAACCCGGGAGCAGCACCGTCCACGCCGACGTCGGCGTCGTGCGCGACATCGCCAGCAGGCCGCCGGTGATGAGCAGCATGCCGACCCCGAGCAGATAGCGGGACTGCACCCGCACGAGGAGGCGGCCCGAGAGGGGCGCCACCGCAAAGGCCAGCAAGGTCAGCGGGAGGAACTTGATGCCCGCCGCCAGAGGGCTGAAGCCGAGGTCGTCCTGGATGTACAGCGTCAGGTACAGGAACATGGCGAAGATCGACGCGGCGATGGTGAAAGCGACGACCGAGACGCCCACGAACGCGGGGATCCTGAACAACCCCAGGTCGAGCATGGGCTCCCGGGTCCACATTTCGTTCAGGAAGAACGCAACCATCAGGACGCCCGACGACACGAGGAGCGCCACGATCGACGCGCTGCTCCAGCCGAGGTCGTTGCCCCGCACCAGTGCGAAGACCAGCGTGAAGAGGCTTCCCGAGAAGGTGACGAAACCGATCCAGTCGACCCGGTGCGGCTGCGGGTCCTTGGAACGTGCGATCTGGGTGAACGTGATGAAGACCGCGAGCACACCGATCGGCACGTTGACGAAGAAGATCCAGCGCCAGCCCCAGGCGCTCGTGATGGCCCCGCCGATCAGCGGGCCGATGGCGACGGCTCCTCCGATGACGGCGCCGTAGATGCCGAATGCCGTGCCGCGGTCGCGCCCGACGAATGCATTCGCGATCAGTGCGAGTGACGTCGCGAACATGACCGCCCCGCCGACGCCCTGGAGGCCGCGGCAGAGGTTCAACATCAACGGCGTCGTGGAGAGGCCGCAGAGGAGCGACGCAAGAGAAAAAATGACGAGGCCGCCGGCAAACACGTTGCGCCGTCCGTAGATGTCGCCGACGACGCCGGCGGTCAACAAGAACGCCGCCAACGTCAGCGAGTAGGCGTCCACGACCCACTGGAGGTCCGAGAAGCTCGAGTTGAGCGAGCGCTGGATGTCGGGCAGCGCGACGTTCACGACGGTGATGTCGAGCAGGAGCATGAACGTCGCCGTACAGACGGCGATGAGCGTCCACCATTTGCGATCGAGAGCGGCCATCCGCGGAGTGTACCGAGGCGTTGTTCCTGCTCGTACAATGTGTCGTGATCGTCGGATCCAACCTCACCATCGAAATCGGCGACCGCACGCTCCTCTCCGACGCGTCGTTCGTGGTGGGGGAGGGGGAGAAGGTCGGCCTCGTGGGGCGCAACGGGACCGGCAAGTCCTCCTTCATCTCGGTGCTGGTGGCCGAGCCCGGCCCCCAATTGCGCCATCGGGGCAACGTGCGGATTCTCGGCTCCCACGGCTACCTGCCCCAGGCTCCGGTCCCGGGAGGGCTGGGCCTCGAGCCCACCGGGTTCTCCCACATCCTCTCGTCCCGGGGGCTCGACGTGCTCGACGACGCGCTGGGCTCGGCGCGCAAGGCGCTCGCCGACGAGGCGAGTGAAGCGAACATCGAACTCTTCACCGACCTGCAGGACAAATTCCAGACGAGCGGCGGATACGAGGCAGAGGCGGTGATGGCGCGGCTCGCGGACGGGTTGGGCCTACGCCAGGAGCTCCTCCTCGAGGACATCGACGAGCTGTCGGGTGGCCAGCGCCGGCGGGTCGACCTTGTGCGTGTGCTGTTCCAGGAGCCCCAACTCATGATCCTCGACGAGCCGACGAACCACCTGGACCGCTCGGCCAAGCGCTGGTTGCTCGACGAGCTGGCCCGCTTTCCCGGCGCCCTCCTCGTCGTGAGTCACGACCTCAAGCTGCTCGATCACTCCATCACCAAGGTCCTGCACATCTCCAACGAGCGCCTCACCGAGTGGAAGGGCAACTACTCCAAGTTCCAGGCCCAGCACGAGGCCGACCTGTCCCAGCGCGAGCGCGCCGCCGAGCTGGAGCAACGGGAGATCAAGCGCCTGAGCACCCTGTCCGACTCCATGCGGGCCAGCACCGAGAAGCGGGC
>DATHPK010000265.1:0-13607 GCA_035483935.1 Acidimicrobiales bacterium | reverse complement strand
GATGGACCCGCCGCCGCGCTCGGTCATGGCCGGGATGGCGTGACGCGCCAGGAGCAGGGCCCCTCTCGTCGTGGTCTCGATCGCCCGTTCCCACACGCCGAGATCGACTCCCACGGCGTCGGTGTCGAGCCGGGCGTGGCTCCAGGCGGCATTGTGGTCGACACAATCGACACCGCCGAACGCATCCACCGCCGCTCCGACGAACGTCGCGACGGACTCGTCGTTCCGCACATCGCAGCGCAGACCGAGAGCACGCCCACCAGCGGCCCCGACGTCGTGTGCCACCGCTGCGGCAGCCTCCTCGGTGACGTCACCGACCGCCACTGCCGCGCCCTCCTGGGCGAGGAGCAGCGCGGTGGCGCGGCCGATGTCGGATGCACCACCGCTCAGGAGCACGACCTTTCCTTCGAGTTGCCCCATTCTCAGCCCTTCACCGCTGAGGTCGGACCTTGTGCCGGCGCGCGCCGGCGGCCCGGACGGTGTGGATCATGGCGTCATCGTACGACCTGGTCCGCCTGCCGAACCGGCCTCGCAGGTCCGTGCCGAATTGGGCTTCGACCAGGGGCGCATGGCACGATGCGCAGGTGCGAGTGCACCGCAGTTTCGCCTTCATCGACGTCTCGGGGTTCACGGCGCTGACCGAGCTCGAGGGAGACGAGCGGGCCGTGGACATCCTTACCGCCTTCCGGGCCCTGCTCCGGGACATCTGCGCCCGACGTGGCGTCAGGATCGCCAAGTGGCTCGGCGACGGCGCCATGCTCGTCTGTGTGGACACCCGTCCTCTGCTCGAGACGGTCCTGGAGCTCCACTATGTGGTCAGCGAGGTCACGGAGCCGATGAACACGGTGTCCATCCGCTCGGGTGTCGCCTCAGGTGAGGTGATCCTCATGGAGGGCGACGACTACATCGGACATTGCGTCAACGTCGCGTCGCGTTTGTGCGATCTTGCGCCGGCCTCCGAGGCCTGGGCATCTCCCTCGGTGATGTACGACATGCCGAGCTGGGGTGCCGCCGCGAGTGAGACGCCCGTGAGCCTGCGCGGAGTGGAGAAGCCGGTACCGGTGACCAGCATCCGTATGGCCCTCGCCGGCGAGGACGGTTCCCGCGATCCGATCTGCGGGCTCCCGCTGTCCCACGACACGGCCCAGGAGATCGCACACGACGTGCGGGGTTCGGTCGTCTTGTTCTGTTTCCCCGGCTGTGTCGAGACCTGGCGACGTCGTCCGAGGGCCGAGCGTGTGAATTCCGGACTGGCCGACTAGCCGAGCCCGAGGCGAGTACGAGGACGGTCGGAGCACACCGCTGGGCTTGACATGTGACTAAAAGGTCACATATAGTGCTGAGGGTGGATGAGGTGTTCAAGGCGTTGGCCGACCCCACCCGGCGGGAGCTGCTCGACGAGCTGTTCCGCCGGGACGGCCAGACCCTGGGCGCATTGGAAGAGAAGTTCTCCATGACGCGCTTCGGCGTCATGAAGCACCTCAAGCAGCTGGAGGAGGCCGGGCTGGTCGTCACGCGGAGGCGGGGCAGGGAGAAGCTCCATTTCCTCAATCCGGTGCCGATCCGGCTCATCCACGACCGCTGGGTCAGCAAGTACTCGGAGCCTTGGGTGGCAGGGCTCAGTGAGATCAAGGACAGATTGGAGAGGCAGATGGAAAAGGTGTACGAGATCTTCATCAAGACGACGCCCGAGCAGCTCTGGGACGCCATCGTCAACCCCGAGATCCGGGCCAAGTACAACTTCGGGGCCGCGGTGAACTCGGAATGGAAGGTGGGCTCGCCCATCAGCGTCGACGTCGCTCAGCACGCCGTCCATCTCGGAGACGGCGAGGTGCTCGAGGTCGACCCGCCCCGGCGGCTCGTGCACACCATGGCGTGCGTCTGGGATGACGACGTGATCGCCGAAGGCCTCACCCGCGTCACGTGGGAGATCGAGCAGGTCGGGGACGACTCGTGCCACCTGACGCTCGTCCACGACCAGATGCGCGAGGGCGCCAACTCGCAGATCTTCGGCGGCTGGCCGATGATCCTCTCGGGCCTCAAGACCTGGCTCGAGTCGGGCGAGTTGCTCACCACCCCCGGGTCGCTCCGGTACGCCTGAGCGGGCGGCCCGCAGCCCGAGAGGAGCTTCGACATGACAGATGCCACCACCACGAGGATCAGCGACGTCGGCGGCGTCGCCGTCACCGTCGCCGACCAGGAGCGGGCCATGCGTTTCTACGTCGGGAAGCTCGGCTTCGAGGTACGCCTCGACGCGCCCATGGGCGACGGAGGGCGCTGGCTGCAGGTGGCGCCACCCGGGGGCCGCGTGCCGGTCGCGCTCGTCGCCGCCGGCGACTCAGGTCATGTCGGGGTCGACACCGGCATCACGCTCACCACCGGCGACGCCGAGGCGGACCACGCGACCTTGGCCCGGGGCGGCGTCGACACGGATCCGTTGCTGCGCTGGCCGGGCGTGCCCCTGATGTTCATCCTGCGCGACCCCGACGGGAACCAGCTCAAGGTCATGGAGGCCGCGCCGCGATGAAGCTGGACAAGACGTTCACCGCCACGATCGTGCAGTCGCCCGAGAAGGGCGGCTGGGCCTACGTGGTCATGCCCGGGTCCGCCGAGTACTTCGGCACCCGCGGCCTGGTCAAGGTCCGCGGCACGATCGACGGCCGGCCCTTCCGCAGCTCCTTCATGGCGCTCGGCGACGGGACGCACAAGCTCCCGGTCAAGGCCGCGCTGCGCCAGCAGATCGGCAAGGACGTGGGCGACCGGGTGTCGGTCTCCCTGTCGGAGCGCCTGAACGGCTGATCCGTCCGCTCAGCCGTCGGAGGAGGGCGCAACCGTCGCGACGGCGTGCGCGTCCGGGCGCTTGCGACGACCGGGCTCGCCCAGGCGCTCGTACGCCGACAGAGCGAGCGTCGCCACCCCGAAGCCCGTGCCGAGCAGGCACACCCCCGCCCAACCGTGCGAGGCGTACAGGGTGCCGGCCGACACCGAGCCCACGGCGCCCCCGACGAAGTAGCAGACCATGTATGCGCCGGTGATCCGGCTGCGGGCGTCGGGCCGCAGCGCGTAGATCACCGCCTGATTGGTGATCTGCATGCCCTGCGTGCCCATGTCGAGCACCACGATGCCGACGATCAACGCGGCCAGCGACGTTCGGCCGGCCCAGAGCAGAGCGAACGAACCGGTGAGGAGGACGCCGGCCACGACCGTCGTCAGGGTGGTGCGGGCCGAGTCGGCCAGCTTGCCGGCGACGTTGGCTGCGAGGATCCCACCCGCGCCGACCAGGCCGAACAGGCCGATCACCGCCGACGAGTAGCGGTAGGGGCTGCCCGAGAGCAGGAAGGCGAGCGTGGTCCACAGGACGCTGAAGGCGCCGAACGCGACCGCGCCGTGCCAGGCGCGGCGTCGCAGCACCGGCTCGGTGGCCAGCAGGCGCAGCGACGTGCCCACGAGTTGCCCGTACGTGCGGTGCGGGCGCGGCCCCTCTGCGGGCAGAACGCGCCACAGCACGAGCGCGAAGCACAGCATGAGCCCGGCCGAGAGCCAATAGATGCCGCGCCAGCCCCCTGTGGCCTGCGCCACGAAGCCCGACACCGTGCGCGCCAGGAGGATGCCGAGCAGCAGCCCCGTCATGATCCGCGCCACGACGCGACCCCGCCGCTCCTCGGGGGCGAGGTCGGCGGCGAAGGGGATCATCACCTGTCCGGCCACCGACGAGGCGCCCACCGCCAGAGAGGCCAGCGCGAACAACCAGAGGCTCGGCGCGAGGGCCGAGGCCACCAGGGCGACGGCGGCGACGCAGAAGAGCCGCACGACGAGCGTCCGGCGCGGATGCAGGTCGCCGAGCGGGACGATGAGGAGCAGCCCCGCCGCGTAACCGGCCTGCGTCGCCGTGATGACCCAGGCGGTGGGGCCGGGACCGCTGTGGAAGGTTTCCGAGACGCGGTGCAGCAGGGGTTGTGCGTAGTACAGGTTCGCCACGATGGCCCCGGTCGCCACCGCGATGAGCGCGACCAGGGCGCGCGACAGCGCGTGCTGCGGCGGTGGCGAGGCCATCGATCCAGGGTACCGGGGTCCCACCGGGCGGCCTTCCGAGCGAGCGATGCCTCGACGCAGACGCGAGCGACGGAGAGCGTCTTCGGAAACTTGGCGATGTCGGCTCTGACCCTCGGCTTCGGATGCCTCGCGTCGGCGTCAGAGGAGGTTGAGCGCCCCCGACTCCCTCAGCGCGGCAAACGACAGGCGCGCCACGCCGAGGAGGAACATGCGCGTCCGTCGGGGCGCCCCGCGCAGCAGCGCAGGCTCAGATGTGGCCGCCGCGCCGGCTCTCGGCGGTGACGCCGGTCAGCGCGGTGAGGATCAGCGGGATGCCGATGAAGGCAAGCCAGATCCCGAAGACCATCGCGAGCACGGTGACGAAGGCACCCATGCCCATCACGAAGGGCCAGATCGACGAGCCCGGGAACGAGTCGATCTCGCCCGCACCGTCGGGGATGTCGGCGTCGGGGTGGTCCTCGGGGCGGTCGCCGACCGCATCGATCCTGCCGACGACGAAGTACTTGTGGCCGTGGAAACGCCGGTGCCAGAAGAAGTAGTAGAGGCCGGGGAGGAAGCCGAGCAGCGTGGCGCCGAGCAGCATGACGCTCCCGCCGTCCTCGTAGCCCCAGAACCAGTACCACAGGCCGATGGCCCCGAAGAAGGCCCCGAGGAAGAGCAGGAAGAGCGACTCGACCTTCATACGCCGGCCTTGACCTTTCCGTTGGCGTGCCCGTTGCTCGACGCGGACCGGCCGTGGGGGAGGACCAGGTGGTCGGGGTGGTTGTAGTCCCACGTCGGCCGCTCGGAACGGATGGGCGGCAGGTGCGTGTAGTTGTGGTGCGGCGGCGGCGAGGTCGTGAACCACTCGAGCGTGTGGGCGTCCCAGGGGTTGTTGCCGGCCGGGATGGGCTTACGCCACGAGACGAAGAAGTTCACCAGCAGGAACACGAACGAGATCCCGATGATGAAGGCACCCACGGTGGAGACGATGTTGTAGCTCTGCCAGCCGAGGTTCGACGGGTACGACGCGACACGGCGCGGCATGCCGAGCAGCCCGACCACGTACTGGGGCATGAAGGTGACCCAGAAGCCGATGAACATCAGCCAGAAGTGCCACTTGCCCAGGTTGTCCCGCAACATGCGGCCGAACATCTTGGGATACCAGTAGTAGAGCCCCGCGAAGCCGGCGAACACGGCGGTGCCGAAGAGCACCTGGTGGAAGTGGGCCACCACGAAGTACGTGTCGTGGGTGGCGAAGTCGATCGGCGGCGACGCCAGCATGATGCCCGTCACGCCGCCCATCAAGAAGGCGAACAGGAACCCGATCGAAAACAGCATCGGGGTATTGAAGGTCAACTGGCCGTGCCACATGGTGCCGATCCAGTTGAAGAACTTGATACCGGTCGGCACTGCGATCAACAGGCTGAGGAACGAGAAGAACGGCAACAGCACGGCGCCCGTCGTGAACATGTGGTGCGCCCACACGCCCGTGGACAGGGCGGCGATCGCCATGGTGGCGAAGACCATGCCCTTGTAACCGAAGACCGGTCGGCGCGAGAAGACGGGCAGGATCTCGGTCACGATGCCGAAGAACGGGAGCGCGAGGATGTAGACCTCGGGATGGCCGAAGAACCAGAAGAGGTTCTGCCATAACAACGGTGACCCGCACGAAGCCATATGGGTCCCATTCACGTGGAGACAGCCCACCGCCGTATAGATGTGGGTCCCGAAGTGGCGGTCGCAGAAGAGCATCACCAGCGCCGCGGTCAGCACCGGGAACGCGATCAGGATCAGGATCCCGGTCACCAGCATGTTCCAGGTGAAGATCGGCATGCGCCACATCGTCATGCCCGGTGCGCGCAGGTAGAAGATCGTCCCGCACAGGTTGACGCCGGTGAAGATGGCGGAGAACCCGGTGAGCACCAGCGCCATGATCCAGACGTCCGGCCCGGCGCCCGGTGAGCTCGTCGCGCTCGAGAGCGGCGCGTAGGCCACCCAGCCGAACTGCGCGGCGCCGCCGGCCACGAAGAAGCCCAGCATCATGGTGATGGAGCCGGTCAGGTACAGCCAGTAGCTCAACGCGTTCAGGCGCGGGAACGCCATGTCGGGCGCGCCGATCTGCAGCGGCACGATGAAGTTGGCCAGGCCACCGAACGCGAACGGGCCGGCGAACAGGTACAGCATCAGGCTGCCGTGCATGGTGAACAGCGCGTTGAATTGGGCGAAGCTCAGGAACGACGAGTGCGGCGACGCCAGCTGTATCCGCATGAACAGCGCCATGATCCCCGAGATGTAGAAGATCACGACCGCCGTGATCATGTAGCTGAGGCCGATGACCTTGTGGTCGGTCGAGGTCAGCCACTTGAGGATGCCGCTCGGGCCGTGTTCCTCGTGCCCGATGTGGGCGTGGCCGTCCGCGGGGATCTGGACTGCGGGCTCGTGTGCGCCCCCGGGGGCGATGACGTCAGTCACCGTATAACGCACCTCCTGTGTTCCCGGTGTTTCCGCTGCCGGAGTTGCCCGAATTCCCAGAGTAGCTGGGCGCGGTGCCGTTGCTGTTGCCGTGCACCGCGGCCGGCAGCTGCCCGATGGAGTTCGGGTGGGTCAGCTGGAACGCACGGGTGGTGCGCAGCCACGACTGGTACGTGTTCGGACTCACGGAACGGACGTTGAAGAACATGATCGAGTGGTAGAGGCCGCACAGCTGCGTGCACTGCCCCCGGTACACGCCGTTGTGCAAGACGTTGAGGTCGAACGACGTCCAGTAACCGGGGCTGGCATACCGGCTGAAGTTGAATTCGGGCACGTAGAACCCGTGCAGCACGTCGTACGACCGCAGATAGACCCGCACCGTCTCGTTCGTCGGCAGCACCATCGTCGGCGCGTCGGTCGTCTGGCCGATCACCTTCACCCCGTTGTCGTACTGGAACTCCCAGCCCCACTGGAAGGCGTAGACGTGCACCGTGGTGTAGGGGTGCGGCTCGACGGCGGTCACCTGGTTCTCGACGATCACCGTCGCGACGAACAGGCCGAGCACGGTCAGGATCGGCGTCACCGTGTAGATGATCTCGGTGAGCGTGTGGTACTGGGTCTGGCGCGGAATGACGTCCGAGCGCCTCCGGTAGCGGAAGATCGCCCACAGGATCAGCACCATCGTGAACCCGCCCACGACGAGCCCGGCGATGAAGAAGCCCTGCCAGAGGTGGAACGTCGAGCGGCCCTGCGAGGTGGCGCCCTTGTAGGCGCCGAAGCTCGGGAGCTGGCACCCCGTGAGCAGCAGCGACCCGAGCACCACCCCGGCGATCGCCAGCCGCCGGCGACGGGGACTCTTGGTGCTGTGACCTGGGCGTTCGGACGTGTTCGAGGAAGGGCCGGTCAGCGACGAGTCCACCCCGCCGACACTATCGAACCGGTCCAAAAAACACGAAACGAGCAGGCACGGAGGACCGCCGTCACCCGCCCCGGCCCCGCCCCGGACGCTCAGTGGGTGTGGGGGTGTGCGGCCCCCCCGCCCGCCTCGTTGGCGGCCCAGGTGAACACGCCCCTCGCCATCGTCGACGTCGCCCGGGCCGCCCGGGCCGCGAACACCTCCTGGCGGGCCCTCTGCGTGGCCGGGTCGTCCGGCGCGGCCAGCCAGGCGCTCTCGGCCAGGTGTCCGGCCAGGCGCAGCGCCCCGTCCGCCTCGCCGGAACCGGATTCGGGCGCGTCGCCCGCCGCCGCCAGCAGTTCGAGAGCCCGCTCGGCCAGGGCGCCGGCGCCTCCGGCCAGCTCCGCCAGCTCGGCCGCCAGCGCCCGCTCCGGCGCCGGCTTGAGCGTCGCCGGGTTGCCGTCCCACCAGCCGCCGTACTGGCGCCACACCGTGTGCACGATGAACTCGGGCTCGTCGTACACCGGCTGGAGGAAGGGACGCCCCTCCAGCTCTTCCGGGACGCGGACGCTGTGGATGGCGTCGTCGAGGCGCCCGCCGCTGTTCATGACCCCCAACGTCTGGTCGACCAGCGAGTCGAGCAGGTCCGCGGTGTCCGTGAGGGCCTGGCGTACCCGTGCCGCCCCGATGACGGGGAAGCCGTGGCCGGGGAGGAGGAACTCGGCGTCGAGCGTCAGCATCCGGCGCAGCGCGTTCGCCCACTCGCGCGGGTAGCGCTGCACCTTCTGGGGATTGCCCGCGTTCGGCGACGCCCAGATGAAGAGGTCACCGCAGCAGAGCACCCGCGTATCGGCCTGCCACGTCACGGTGTGGTCGTCGGTCTCGCCCTTCTCGTGTCGCAGCGCAAAGCCGACGCCCCCGACCGAGACCTCGAGCGTGTCGTGATAAGTGCGGTCGGGGTAGCGGTATTCCGTCGGCCAGTTCAGATCGGTGAAACCGAATTGCCGGCGGTTGATGATCGTGTTGTAGCCGGCGGTGAAGATGTAGCGGTCGAAGCGTGCCGGCAGCGCGTGATGGGCGATGACCTGCGCCGCCGCCCACCCCTTCTCCGCCGCCTCGGCCTCCCACACGGGCACGCCGAAGACGTGGTCGATGTGACCGTGCGAGTAGACCGCGGTGTTGAGGCGGTCCGGGTTCCAGGTGCGGATGTCGTCGTGGACGATCTGGGCGAGTGGTGCGCTGCCCGTGTCCACCAGCACGAGGCCGTCGTCGGTGGCGAAAGAGGAGACGTTGGCGAAGGAAGGGCAGAACCCCACGCCGTCGGTGATCTCGACGAACCCGCCCATGTGGTCGACGGGGTGGAACGTGGAGGTCGACAGCTCTCCGTTCCAGAGCCGTTCGGCCACGGACAAGACGTCGGATGCCATGATCCCCCCGGTCTGCAGTGTGCGGTGTCGGCGCCGAACGCTTTGGGGCACCGGCGGTTCAACGGCCGCGGCTCATCGCCGCGGGTCAGCCGGTTTGCGACTTGCCTTCAGCGGGAGGCGCGGGCGCCTGGGCCGGAGTGTCGCTGGCGGCGGACGTGCCGTTGCTCGCCGCCGACTCCGCGTGGCCTTCCTTGAGCCCCTGTTCGAACTGGTTCTTCGCCGAGCCGAGGCTGCGGGCCAGCTTGGGGATCTGCGTGCCGCCCACCAGCAGGATGGCGACGATGACGATGACCCAGATCAGGTCTGCACCAAAGAGTTCAGCGAGCATGAGATTTCTCCTTCACCTGGATCCACGAACCGGTGACTGAATCCAGGTTAGACCCAATTCCGGCCCCCGGTAGCTGCAGGGCAGCAGCGCGGGGTGGACCGCCTGGAGGCGGCCCATTGCGTACTTCCAACAGGTATTCGGAGTCAGCCCGCCAGAAGGATGCCCATGACGAGGGCGGCGACGCTGGCCAGCCCGCCGACCGAGCCCCACAACGCGAGCTGGCCCTTCGTCGTCGCCCGCTCGTGCAGGAAGACGCCCACGCCGGCGAGCAGCACGACGACGATCTTCGCCATCAGGACCGCCTTCCACGCCGAGGTCGCCGAGGAGGCGTGCACCGCCGAGATGTTCCAGATACCCGTGGCGAGCAGCAGGAAGTATGCGGGCCACGCCATTCGGGCGAAGGCGCGGGCGAGCGTCTTGGGCGCGTCGCCGCCGAGGCCGCGGGCGGGACCGACGAGACCGGTCATCACGATCTGGCCGCCGACCCAGACGGCGGCGGCGAGGACGTGGAGGGTGAGCCGGACGGTATCGAGCGCGGGGGCGAGCGACGCGGTGGCGATCACCGTGGGTTCCTTCTTTCCCTACCCGTTTCCCTACCCGTGCTCGCCTACTTGCCCTGCCACTTGGGCGCCCGCTTCTCGGCGAAGGCGATCGGGCCCTCCATGGCATCGGCCGACGAGAACACGACCCCGACCGCTTCGGTGTTGATCTTCCAGCCGTCGGCCTCGGGCAGCTCCGCCGCCTCCTTCATGACCTTCTTCGAGTAGCGGACGGCCAGGGGTGCGTTGGCCGCGAT
Source organism: Acidimicrobiales bacterium (assembly GCA_035483935.1). Taxonomy (GTDB): domain Bacteria; phylum Actinomycetota; class Acidimicrobiia; order Acidimicrobiales; family RAAP-2; genus Bog-473. Next base: position 3,654 of record DATHPK010000265.1, on the reverse strand, counting down.
GCGCTCGGCCAGCGCGATGGCCTCGTCCATGAGGCTCGCGGACGGCACCACCTTGTTCACGAGGCCGAGCGCCAGGGCCCGCTCGGCGTCGATCGGGTCGCCCGTCATGGCCAGCTCGAGCGCGATCGCCATGGGAAGGCGCTTGGGCATGCGGACGAGGCCGCCGGCGCCGGCGATCAGGCCGCGCTTGGCCTCGGGGATGCCGAAGGTGGCGTGGTCGGCGGCGACGACGAGGTCGCACGAGAGCATGATCTCGAAGCCGCCGGCCAGGGCCGACCCGTTGACCGCGGCGATGATCGGCTTGCTGAACTCCCTCTGCGTGAGGCCGCCGAATCCGCCCTTGGCGCCGATGATGTCCCCGCCTTCGCCGCTGCTGAAGGCTTTGAGGTCCATGCCGGCGCTGAAGGCCTTGTCGCCGCTCCCGGTGATGACGACGACCCAGCACTCGGTGTCCCCGGCGAGCTCGTCCATGGCCGAGGACATGGCCTTGCTGACGGCGCCGTTGATCGCGTTGCGGGCCTCGGGGCGGTTGATGGTGAGGATCTCCACGTTGCCGCGGCGATCCCTCAGGACTTCGTCTGCCATCGGTCTCGGCTCCCTTCGGTTTTGCGCCGGGCCGAGGATAGATGCGGGGCCCGGCTGGCTCCCAGTCCGCGAACTAGTCGAAGGTCGCGGGCGAGTCGCCGGGGTCCGGTGGGCCGTGGCTCAACCGAGGTGACGTTGGCGATTGCGCGGCGGCGGGTGGACCGAGCGCATCGGACGTGTCGACCACCGGCTGGGTCGGCTCCGCCATGGAGGTCATCAGCGCGGCGGCCTCGAGCTGCGCGCGTCTGGAGTACACGATCGTGAAGGCAAAGAGCGATCCGATGACGGTGGCGGTGATGAACGGCGACACCGCGACGTAGGTGCTGGTGTGCAGCGCCTCGGCCAGGGTCATGCGGGCCGAGGCCTCGATCACGAGCCCGATGCCCCACACGACCGAGAGGACGCGGAAGATGTGGCGCGCGGTAGGGATCTCGTGCAGCTCGTTGTATGCGGCGATCTTGGTCCGGTCGTTGCCGGCCGAGAGGTACCGGCCGACGTAGAACAACGCCGGGCGGTCGTGGGTGTATATGGTGACGATGCACGCGATGCCGAAGAGCGCGGTGAAGAACGCGTCACGCACCTTGAGCACGTACGCGTTGCCACCCAGCACGGTGGAACTGACCACACCCACCACGAACCCGAAGAGGACGACGGCGCCGACGAAGTCGACCTGACGGTTGCGGACGAACTGGATGAGGATCCAGGCGACGGAGGCCGAGCCCGCGATGATCAGCCCCTCGGCATCGGTGCTGACGTGGGGTCGCACGGCGAAGTAGAGGGCGATGGGCACCGCCGCACCGAAGGCAAGGCTCGGGAGCAGTTCCCGGACCGAGGGAACGCCGGGCGTCCAGGAGGGATCGAGGGACGGGGTGCCCTGCGTGTCCGGCGCGTCCGGCGTGTCCGAATCCGAGCCGCCCGCCCCAGGCGCCGACCCTGGTTCCATGACCCCAAGGGTACCGGGGGGGAATTCGGCGCCTGGCCACGTAGAATCTCGTCGTGAGCTTCGTGGAGCACGTGCTCGAATTCTTCGTCCTTGCCGGGCTCGTCGTGGGACTGTCACTGGCCGTCGCCTTCGTGCTGGCCCGCCGCTACGTGCGCCGGCGTTGGCATTTCGTGCGCCGGCACCCGCTGACGCGCGGTGCGGTGGCCGCGGGCGCGTTCGTCGTGGCCGGCCGGGAACGGTCCTGGGCCCGGGCCACGCCGGAGCAGCTCAGCCGCGGCGCCGCAGCCCGGGTGCGGCGGCGCATGTGGGTCGCCGTCGAGGACGCGGAGAAGGCCGTCGCCCATGCCTCGGCCCACGAGGCGCCGGTTGCGGACCTGCCGTCGGTGTGCCGCTCGTTGCACGGCTTGGCGAGTGAGCTCGACGGCCTGCTGCGTCACGAGCGTCGTCTGCCTTCGGGAACGCACCGCTCGGACGGGTTGCGCAGCCAAGCGGCCGAGGTGATCGGCGCCGCGCGTGACGTCCAGGCCGCCGCGCTGCGGGCCGGGAGCGAGGCGGCCGAGCCCCAGGTGCGGGCGCTGGTCCGCCGCGCCGCCGAGGAGATCGACCTCGCGTCGGCCGGACTGGCCCGGCTGCGCTCGCTGGCGCAACCCCGCTGAGCCCTTCGACCTGACTGCGGCCACGGACGGGGCGGCCGGGTCGGCCGGCACCGAGGCGCCGAGGCCGGCGGGCCTGACAAGCTGAACCGATGCCTTCCGAGACGCCTGCCCGCAAGGCCCCGGCGCGGAAGCGGCCGCCGGCAACGGCCCGGGCGCGCGCCAAGGCTCCGGCCAAGGGTCGGTCGAAGAGCACGGCGAAGGCCCGCGACTCGGGCGACCTTCTCGGCGAAGGGTTCCTTGTCGGCGTCGCGACGTCGGGCTTCCAGATCGAGGGCGGTTTCAACGGCCCGGACGAGCCGCACAACAACTGGGCCGGTTGGGAGGCGACGGGCCGTATCGAGCGTTCGGGCATCGCCTGCGATTTCTGGCGTCACCCCGAGGAAGCGCTCGATCGGGCGGCGTCCCTGGGCTGCAACACGTTCCGCCTGTCGGTCGAATGGGCGCGGCTCGAGCCCCGGCCCGAGGTCTACGACGACGCCGCGCTCGAGCGCTACGCCGAGATCCTCTCCATGTGCGCCGCCCGGGGCCTGGCGCCCATGGTGACGCTGCACCACTTCACCAACCCGGTCTGGCAGGGCGAGGAGTTCTGGTTGCGACCCGGATCACCCGACGTCTTCGCTCGTCACGTGCGCCGGATCCTGCCCGCCCTGGCGCCCTACTGCCGCCACTGGATCACGGTCAACGAGCCCAACATCGTGATGCTGATGGGCTGGGTGGAGGGCGCAGCCCCGCCGGGCCGCCGTATGGCGGTGTCCGACGCCTACTGCGTGCTCGACAACCTGCTCTGCGCCCACGTGCTGGCGGCGGACGCCATCGCCGAGGTGCAACCCGAGGCCGAGGTGACGATGAACACGAGCTCGTCGTCCATTTACGAGCACGACCGGATGCTCGTCGACCTCCTGCAGCTGCGCGAGACCGGCATCGACCCGTCCGACGTCGACACCTACGTCGACGAGCGGCGTGCCGTACACGACGCCGCGTTCCCGCCACGCCACGCGGGCGAGGCGTGGCTGCGCCGCTTCTTTGCGGCCGTGTCGCCTTACGGCACGGACCGCGCGCCGGGGAGCACCGCCGCGTGGACCACGCTGCGCGGCCGCACGCGCCGCCAGGTGCCGCGCCGGGTCGTCGACGTCGTCGGCGCGTCGCCCCGTTCCCGGGTCGTCGACGCCGCCGGGTTCGACTGGTACGACCCCATAGCCAGCCATGCGATGCGGGTGCCGGGGCGTCGCGTCGGCGGGGGTGGTGGCGGGCGCGATTGGTCCTTCGGGCGTGCGCTGTGGGACACGGTCTCGGACCCGGCCGCGCTCGGGAGCTGGTGCGCCACCGAGGCGGCGCTGCGCCCGGGCCTGCCGTTGTGGGTCGTCGAGAACGGGATGGCGACGCGCGTGTGCGACGGCCGCGCCGAACCCCGCGAGGACGGGATGGGCCGGCCGAGATACGTGCGCGAGCACCTGGGCGCCGTGGCGGACG
>DATHPK010000264.1:0-7074 GCA_035483935.1 Acidimicrobiales bacterium | reverse complement strand
CGCAGCGAGCTGAGGTCGAAGCTCGCCCGCTCGGGGTGCTCGAGCATCGCCTGGAACACCGTGGGCGGCCCGGGCAGGACGGTGATGCGCTCTTGGGACACGCGCTGCATCACGACCCCGGCGTCGAACACGGCGTGTGGGAGGACGGTGGCGCCGCGGAGCACGCAAGCCAGCACCGCCGACTTCAGGCCGGCGGTGTGGAAAAAGGGGTAGACGCACAGATAGCGGTCGCCGCGCTGGAGCCCTACCGCGTCGCTCCATGCCTCGTAGGTGCGCACGCTCGGGCCGTGGCCGAGCATGGCTCCCTTGGGTGCGCCCGTGGTCCCGGAGGTGAAGATGATGTCGGCGAGGTCGTCAGCATCGACGGCGGGGAGCGGCCGCTCGCCGGCGGCACCGCGGACGACGAAGTCCTCCCAGTCGACGGCGCCGGCGTGCTCGGGCCCCTCGACGACCACCACCTCGCGCAGGGCGGGCAGGTCGCCCGCTCCTTCCAACAGGGCGAGGAGGTCGGTACCCACGGCATCGGTACAGCCGAGAAGCACGGATGCACCGGAGCGCCCGAGAACGTGCGCAGCCTCCATGCCCTTGAAGCGCGTGTTCACCGGGACGAGAACGGCACCGGCCGCGTAGACGCCGAAGCTGGTGGCGATCCAGCGGGCGCTGTTGGGCGACCACAGCGCAACACGGTCACCCGGCCGGACGCCGCTGGCGATCAGGGCCCGGGCGACGCGAAGTGACTCGGCGTAGAGCTGGGTGAAGGTCCAGCGGTCGCCGCGGTCGACAACGGCCTCGAGATCGCCGAAGTCGCTGGCGGCCCGCTCCAACGCGGCCGGCACGGTCTCGGTGAGTGTCACGAGGCCCGCGTCAGGCGACGACGCCGTCCGCGCGCAGACCGGACACCTTCTCGAGGGACAGACCAAGCTCCTTGGCCAGGATGTCGTCCGTGTCCTCGCCCACCCACGGCACCCGCGTGTCCGGCGTGCCGGGCGCGGTGAGGATCCGCACGGGATTGCCCGGGGTGAGCACGGGCCCGCCTCCTCCCTGTGGCCGGTCGATGCCGACGAGCATGCCGTGCGCGCCCACGTGTGGGTCCGCTATCAGCTCCTCGTCGCGCAGAACGGGCCCGGCGGCGATGCCGGCCGCGCCGAGCTCGGCACAGGCCTGCTCGCGCGTCTTGTCCGACGCCCACTGTTCGATGGCCGGGCGGATCATGTCGTCGAGGTGGTCGACCCAGCCCTGTCGCGTGGCCAGCCGCTCGTCGGCGCGCCATTCCGGCTGGCCGACGATCTCGGCCAGCCTCTCGAAGTAGTGCTCGCGGGTCACCTGGACGATGATCCAGCCGTCGCCGGACCGGAACCCATGGTTGATGAGAGGGCCTACGTCGCCGTTCTTCAGGCCCATCGACCAGAAATTGGGCACGATGTCGGTCATGGCGAGCACCGAGTCGAACATGGCGATGTCGACGTGCTGGGGCTGACCGGTCCGGTCGCGCTCGCGCAGCGCGGCCAGCAGGCCGACGGTGGCGAACAGGGCGGCGCTGATGTCGCCCAGACCACCGACGGGCGAGGCCTCGGGCGGCTGGTCACCCTTCTGTTTCATGGCGTAGATGCCTGACATGGCCTCGACGATCGGAGCAAAGGCCATGCGGTCGCGGTACGGGGACGTGGTCACGTTTCCGAACCCCGACACCGAGACATAGACGCAGCGCGGGCTGACCGTGACGAAGTCCTCGAAGCCGAGACCGAGCTTCGCCATCGCCCCGGCCCGGAAGTTCTCGGCGATCACGTCGAAGCGGGGGGCCATGTCGAGCACCAGCTGGCGGCCCGCGGGGTTCTTCAGGTCGATGCAGATGCTGCGCTTGCCGAGATTGTTCCGCAGGAAGGTGGCGCCCATCGGCCGTCCCTGGGGGTCGGGCACCGACGGTTGGGAGCTCCGCCCCAGCTCGCCGCCCGGCGGCTCCACCTTCACCACGTCGGCACCGAGCCGCGCCAACAGCTGGGTGGCGAAGGGCAACGCCTGCATCTGCTCGAGGGCCAGGACCCGGATGCCCGTCAGCGGGCCCGACGACCGCCGGTCCGAAGGCTCAGCGGCCACATCGACCATATTTGTATATCGTATCTGATTTTCGGGTTCCTCCCGCCGGCCCGGGGCACCGCGCGACGGCGTCAAGGGCCGTATCGGGCTGTCGGGTGGAGCGCCAGGAACCGAAGGAGCGTCACGGTGGCCGGAACGGTACGGCTTGAAGTCGACGGTGCGATTGCCACCATCACGAACGACAACCCGGAGAAGCACAACGCCTTCGACGACGCGATGGACGCGCAACTCTTCGACGTCCTGTCCGAGTTGCGGACGATGACCGACGTCCGGGCCGTTATTTGGCGCGGCGAGGGCAAGTCCTTCTCGTCCGGGCGTGACGTGGGCGCACTCGGTGGTGCCGACGCAGGGATGACCCATCATGAGCTGATGCGCCGCGGGCACCGCGGCATCCGGACCATCTTCGAGCTCGACGCGCCGATCGTGGTCGCGCTCCAGGGCTGGGCGATCGGCGGATCGTTCCAGCGGGCATTGCTGTGTGACATCCGGGTCGCCGCCGAAGGTGCCCGCTTCATGCTGCCCGAAGTCGGGCACGGAGTCATTCCCGACACGGGCGGCGTTGCCCGCCTCTTCCAGATCTGTGGGCACGGTGTCGCGGCCGACATGGTGCTGACGGGCCGGGTGATGGGTGCCGACGAGGCGCTCGGGCACGGCGTCGTCTCCCGAGTGGTGGCGCCCGGACAGCTGGACGAGGAGGTGCGTGCGATCGCCGCGAAGATCGCGGAGGCGCCGGCCGTGACCGTGCGCGCGGCGCGCCGCATCCTGGGCCACCTGGCCGTGCCGGAGGTGCTGACCTCCATGGACGAGGAGATGATCGCCCAGACCTTCATCGCCCGATCGGACGACATGGCCGAGATGCGGGCCGCTCGGGCGGACGAGCGTCCGCCTTCGTACAAGGGGAGCTGAGATGCCCGGACTGCCCGAACCGCCGGCAGCAGGCGCGACCGCACTGCCGCCGGGGACCTTCGACGGAGTGCCCGTACTCGTGACCGGCGCCGGCACCGGGCTCGGCAAGGCCATCGCGGTCGAATTCGCCCGCCTCGGGGCCGCGGTGGTCATCGCAAGCCGGAGCCAGGAGCACCTTGACGCCGGCACTGCCGCCGTGTCCGAGGTGGGGGGCCTGTGTCTGGCGGTGACGTGCGACATCCGCGAGCCCGAACAGATCGCCGCCGCGTTCGACGCCGCCGAGGCGGCCTTCGACCTGCCGGCGGTGCTGGTCAACAACGCCGCGGCGAATTTCCCGGTGCCGGCGGAGGACATGTCGCCCAACGCGTGGCGGACGGTGGTCGACATCACCCTCAACGGGACGTTCTTCTGCTCACGCGAATTCGCGCGCCGCCATATCGCGGCTGGCGCGCCGGGGTCGATCATCGACGTCGGGGCGTCGTACGCCTGGACGGGTGGCCCGGGTTTCGCTCATTCGGCCGCGGCCAAGGCCGGGGTGAAGAACATGGTCGAGACACTGGCGGTGGAGTGGGGCCCCTATGGGATCGCGGTGAACGGGCTGGTCCCCGGTCTCTTCCCCCACGAGGACATGACGGCGGACATCAAGGGCAACCTCGACCGCACGAGCGACAAGGACGTGTGCCAGCCGGCGCTGCGGGTGGGCCGGCTGCGCGAGCTGGGGTGGGCCGCGACCTTCCTCGCCTCGCCGTACGCCCGGTTCATCTCGGGCCACGTGCTCGTGGTGGACGGCGCCAATTGGCAGCGGCGGTTGCTGACGAACCCGCCCGTCGTCACGGTGCGCGACCAGATGGGCCGCCCGCCCTTCGACCCCGACGCCCGCGCCCGCTGAGCGTCGGCCGGTGGAACTGGTGAGCGCGCGGAGCGGGCCCGTCCGGGTCGAGGACTCGGACGGGATCACGACGGTGGTGCTCGACGACCCCGGGGCGCGCAACGCGCTCTCGTGGAATCTCGTGCGCGCGTTGTGTGCGGCGATCGAAGACGCCTCGTCCCGGGGCTCGCGGGCGCTGGTTCTGCGCAACGCTCCTCCTGTATTCTGCGCCGGCGGTTCGGTGGACGAGCTCCTCGAACCCAAGGTCGCCCTCGAAGAGATCTACAGCGCGTTTCGCGCCCTGGACGAGGCGCCGATGCCCACCGTGGCGGCAATCGACGGCGCGGCGGTCGGCGCTGGCATCACGCTGTTCCTTTGTTGCGATCTCGCCATCTGCACCCCTGCGTCGCGCTTCGACCTCCGCTTCCTCGACGTGGGGATCCACCCCGGGGGAGGGGCGCTCTGGCGCCTCGAGCGGGTGATGGGAAGGCCGGGCGCCGCCGCGCTCACGCTTTTCGGCGAGGTGCTCGACGGCGAGGAAGCCGCGCGTCGCGGACTGGTCTGGCGCTGTGTGACAGCCGACGACCTGGCCGCGGAGGCCGGTTGGCTGGCGCGGAAAGCGGCATCGCGAGATCCTGAGCTGGTGTCGAGGACCAAGCGGACCATCGCTGCGGTTGCAGCGGTGGACGAACCGGCAGCCGCCATCGACCTCGAGCTCGCGGCGCAGCGGTGGTCGATGGAGCGGCCGGCCTTCCAAGCGTCCCTGGGCGAGCTGCGCGCACGTCTCGGGCGCTCAGAGAGGGATGACGGATGAGATCGATGGCCGACGCCTGGGTCGCCCGGGCGGGGGACGACAACCCCGGCCTCCGCTGCAACGACGTCGAGTGGTCCTGGAGCGCCGTGGTGACCGAGGCGGCCCGCCGCGCCGCATTGTGGTCCGGCTTGCGCACCGTTGGACCGCCGCACGTCGGCGTGCTGTTGGACAACGTGCCGGAGCATCACTTTTGGCTGGGCGCGTGCGCGCTGTCGGGTGCGGTCTACGTGGGGGCCAACCCCACACACCCCGGCCCCGCCCTTGCGAGTGAGCTGGCGTTCACGCGTTGTCAGCTCCTGGTGACCGACCGCGCCCACCTGGGTCTCGTGGAGGGCCACGACATGGGCCCGGGCATCGGCATCGCCGGCGCGGACAACCCGCGGATCTGTCTGGTCGACGGCGAAACAGCCCTTCCGGCGAGCGCCGACCTACCCGATGTCGACGTGGTCGAGGACGTCACCCTGGGCTACCTCATCTTCACGTCGGGAACGTCCGGTTCGCCCAAGGCGTGCCGGTGCACCCAGGGCCGGATGGTCGTGATCGGCGCCACGCTGGTCCAGCGGTATGGGCTCGACGCCGACAGCTGCTGTTATCTCTCCATGCCGCTCTTCCATTCCAACTGCCTCATGTCGGGCTGGGCGCCCGCCGTGGTCGGCGGCGCCACCATCGCCCTCCCCACGGGTGGACGTTTCACCGCTTCGGGCTTCCTTCCCGACGTGCGGCGTCACGGGGTGACGTACTGGAACTACGTGGGACGCCCGCTCTCCTATGTCCTGGCGACGCCCGAGCAGCCCGACGACGCAGACAGCACACTGCGCGACGTGTTCGGGAACGAGGCCGCTCCCGGCGACGTCGACCGTTTCGCCCGGCGGTTCGGCGTCGCCATCTCCGAGAACTACGGGTCGACCGAAGGGGGGATCGCGATCTCGCGTAGCCCGGACACGCCGGCCGGCGCGCTCGGTCCCGCGCCTCCCGGCGTGCTGGTCGTCGACCAGGACGGCAAGGAGTGCGCCGTGGCGCGCTTCGACGACGGGGGACAGCTGCTCAACGCGCTGGAAGCCGTCGGCGAGATCGTCTCTGATTCGATCCCGCCCAACTTCGAGGGCTACTGGGACAACGAGGAAGCCGATCGGGCCCGGGTACGGGACGGGTGGTACTGGTCGGGTGACCTCGCCTACAAGGATGCCGAGGGGTACCTCTACTTCGCGGGCCGCGGCGACGACTGGTTGCGCGTCGACGGCGAGAATTTCGCCGCAGCACCGGTGGTGCGTATCGTCGATCGCCACCCCGATGTGGTCATCTCCGCCGTCTACGCAGTGCCGGACCCGTCCGTCGGCGACCAGGTGATGGCCGCGGTGCAGCTCCGGCCCGGCGCGACCTTCGACGGGGAGGCCTTCGGCGCATTCCTGGCCGAGCAGGCCGATCTCGGGCGCAAGTGGGTGCCGCGCTACGTGCGGGTGTCTTCGGCGCTCCCGACCACCGCGACGTCCAAGATCCTCGTCCGTCAGCTCCGGATGGAAGGCCTGGACAGCGTCGACCCGGTGTACGAGCTCCGTGGGGAGGCGGTGCTCACCTATGTTCCCCGAGGACGGCCCGCGGCATCGCCGTGAGCGCAGACACCCCGGGCTCTGTGGCGGTCTTGGTGCACGGCGGGACCCTCACCTCGACGATGTGGGACGCGGTGCGCAATCACCTGGCATCGCCCTCCGTCGCCCTGGACCTGACGGGACGGCGTTACAAGCCGGCCGACCTCGCCGACGTCACGATCAGCGACTGGGTCAGCTCGGTGGTGGCGGACATCGAAGGCGCCGGTCTCACGGAGGTCGTGCTGGTCGCGCATTCCTCCGGCGGTTACGTCCTTCCCGGTGTCGCGGCGGCACTGGCCGCCCGCTCGGTGCCCAGGCTGCAACGGCTTGTCTTCGTCTCGGCCACCGTGCCGGCGGACGGCGAACGCCCGCTGGATTATCTCCGTGATGACATCCGGACGCTCGCGGCCGACCACCGCGAGGTCACATTGGAGTCGGCGCGGGGTCGTACCATCGGCGGCCTGCGGGCCGGTGAGCCTCCCATCGAGACGGATCTCGAGATCGTCGAGAACGGCCCGCGCATGGGTCTCGAGGCGCCCCTCGTCCTCTTCGAGCCCGTGTCCTGGGCGGGGTTCCCGACCGAGGTGCCGCGGGTTTACGTGCGCGCGTTGCGGGACAAGGTGATCCCGCCCGCACTGGCGGACCGGATGATCTCGGCCATGGGCGGGGCAACGGTGATCGACCTCGACGCCGGGCATCGCTCGTACGACACGCATCCGGCCGAGCTGGCGGCCATCATCGACGACTGCTGCGATACCGCACGCCCATGATGGAGCGCGATCTTCGTCAAGTCGACGGGATCGCCC
>DATHPK010000263.1:0-1607 GCA_035483935.1 Acidimicrobiales bacterium | reverse complement strand
CAGGAGGAGTTGCGGGTAGTACTGCTGCGACGACTCCGCGCCGATGAACGGGAAGAAGGCCGGTTCGTAGATCAGCGGGAAGACCGACTGCACGCCCGCGGCCTTGAACTTCTCCACCGCGAGCTGTGCGTCCGAGCTCGTCGACGCGGTCTCGTTCAACCCCGCCGCCACGGTCTCGACCATCGGGGTGATGCCCGCCTTCTTCAGGTCGGGTAGCAGGTAGTCGTTCATGGCGGCCTGGTCCGGCGCCTGGTCGGACACCACGACGCCAACCTTCTTGCCGTGGCCCAGGCGGCCCGAGCTGAGGCCCCACTGCACCGTCGCGGCCAGGACCGGCGCCATGTCGGCGCCGGTCCACCAGAGGTAGGGCGAACCGAGGTCGGTCCAGTTGGTGGTGGTCGACCACGCGCTGATCAACGGCGTCTGGCTCTGCTGGGTGACGCACAATTGGTCGTCGCCCAGCCAGGTCCCGATGCCGTCGACGACCGCGAACACCGCCGGGTTGCCCTGGGTCCACTGCCGGCACAGGGCCTGGTCGTTGGCCTCGTCGCTCGGGTCGAACTGCACGATGATCGGGTTCATCTTGCGGCCGTTGATCCCTCCTGCGTTGTTGATCTGATTCACGTAGAGGTTGATCGCAGGGATCTGCTCGTTGTACTCCTTGTCCGTTGCGAACCCGAACTTGCCCGCCTGGCTGTTGACGGCGACGACGGGGAAGACGACGTTGATCTCGGTCTTGGAGACGCCGCGGTCGCTGGTGCTGGCCTGGCTCACCGGCGTGAAGCCCTGCGTCGCCGATCCGTTCGGTCGCTCGGCCGCGCCGGCGGAACCCGCACCGCCCGGCGTCCCCGACGGCGCGAAGGCCACCCAGGCCACGAGCCCCACGACGATCGCCACCACGATGAGCGCCGTCCGGATCTGCATGGCCCGCGGGCGCCGGCGCAGACGGCGCCAGGACCGACCGATCGCTGCCAGCGGATTCCACCTGGACAGGTGTCCGGGCACGTCGATGCTCGACTCCATGGTCACGCTCCTTCGCTTCGACCTGTGCGGTCTCGACCGCCCTCCCCGAGCGGGCCCGACGCCATCAGGGCCTCGTCGCTGGCACCAAGGTAGGCGGCCAGGGCCTTCGGGTCAGCGCGGACCCGGTCGGGCGGCCCGGCCACCACGACCTGGCCCAGCTCCATCACGATCACGGTCGAGCAGAGCTCGAACACGAGGGGGACGTCATGCTCGACGAGCACGATGGTGGTGTCGGCCACCTCGTGGATGCGCCGCAGGAGCGGGATGAAGGCCTCGGCTTCGCGCTGTGCGATGCCGGCCGTGGGCTCGTCGAGGAGCAGCAGCCGCGGCTGCGCCAGGACGATGGACGCCAGGTCCACCACCCGCCGCGTCCCCGTCGACAGCTCGGCCGTGCGGTGGTGGCGGAACCGCTCGAGACCGAATGCCGCGATCACCTGGTCGACCGCTTCGAGCTTGCGGCGCTCCGCCCGGCGCGCCCACGGGAGGCGCAGCGTGGTGGACAGCACCGCCACCTCGTGGCGGGCGTCCTCGCTCAACAGCAGCACGTCGAGCACCGAGAGCTCCGGGTAGAGGCGGCAGTCCTG
>DATHPK010000262.1:0-9831 GCA_035483935.1 Acidimicrobiales bacterium | reverse complement strand
GCGGTCGGGTTCTCGAACGGATGGGCGGAGTTGATGTTGAAGAAACCACCGCCGTTGGTGCCCAGCTGCTTGATCGCCTCCATGAACCCGACCGGCCCGAGCGCGATCGTCTGGGACACCCCGTTCAGCGCGTTGTGGACGTTGACCGGCCCGGAGAGGGTGTCGATCGCACCCTGTCCGACGAACACGAGCCCGGCGAGGGTCGCAATCGGGACGAGCACGTAGAGCATGGCCCGGGTGATGTCGACCCAGAAGTTGCCGATGGTGGGCGACCCCTTCGTGGAGAACCCCCGGGTGATGACGAGGGCGGCACCGATGCCGACGGCGGGGGTCACGAACTGCTGCACCGTGAGCGCGCACATCTGCGAGAGGTACGAAAGCGTCGTCTCGCCGCCGTAGTTCTGCCAGTTGGTGTTGGTCAGGAACGAGGCGGACGTGTTCCAGGAGAGTCCCTGCCCGACACCGCCGAAGTGCTGCGGGTTGAGTGGGAGGGAGCCCTGGAGGCGCAGGATGGCGTAAGTGATCGCGAACGACAAGGCCGAAAAGATGACCAGGGAGCCGGCGTAGCGCTTCCAGGACTGTTCGCGGTCGGGGCTGGTCCCGAGCAGACGGTAGATCGGACGTTCGATGAATGAGAGGAACGTGATTCGCCCCTCGAAGACGCCGACCATGTAGGCGCCGAGGTAGCGCCAGGACAGTCCGAGCGCGACGACCAGCGTCAGGATGGTCCAGAAGTAACCCATTCAGGTCAGAACCACTCCGGCTTGAACATGGCGACGCCGAGGTAGATGAACACCAGGATCGACACGCCGAGCAGGAGACCTTGGACGACGGTCACACACGCTCCAAGCACCAGATGTAGCCCAGGAACACTGCGATGAAGGCGATGAAGCTCACGATTGCGAGGAAATCGGCCACGGAGCCACTCTTGCGTTCGGGGTGTGAACCCGATGTCAACGCGGCGGGGCACGCTCTTAACAAATCGTCAACGGCCGTCCCGCTGCGTAAGGTGAAGCGGTTGGCTGAAGGAAAGTGGGGTGGACGATGGCGTTGGACCTCGAAGGGTGCCGCATCCTGGTGACGGGCGCCTCCTCGGGCATCGGGGCCGGCCTGGCCGAGGCGCTGGCCGAACGCGGTGCGGTGGTGGGCATCTGCGCCCGCCGGGCCGACCGCCTGTCCGAGGTCGTGGGGCGTTGCATGAAGTATTCACCGGACAGCCGGATGTGGGTCGTCAACCTGGCCGATATCAACGCGGTCGACCAGCTGGCCGTCGACGTCGTCAACGCATTCGGCGGGGTGGACATCCTGATCAACAACGCCGGCATCCCGAAACGCCGGCACGTGACGGCCCTGGACATCGACACGATCACGGCCGTGATGCACGTCAATTACCTCTCACCCGTCCGGTTGACCATGGCGCTGCTCCCACAGATGCTGGCCCGCGGTTCGGGCACCATCGTCAACGTCTCGTCGATCGCAGGGAAGCTCAGTGCTCCCGGCGAGTCCGCCTACGACGCATCGAAGGCCGCCCTGACCGCGTTCTCCGAGGCGATGGCCGTCGACCTGTGGGACGACGGCATCAAGCTCATGGTCGTCTACCCGGGCGTCATCGACACGGAGCTGTTCACCCTTCCCGACAACGACGTCCCCGACCTGCCGGTCCCGGCCGAGCCCGTCTCGGTTGCGGTCGATGCGATCCTCGCCGGACTCGACGCCGGCGCCGCCCAGGTCTGGGTACCCGAGTGGTTCCACGGCGTTGTCGCCAACAAGGAGAAGGACGTCGGCGCGTTCCTCGAGGGGACCGCCGCGTACATGCGCGAGCAGAAGGCGAAGCAGGCTCAGGCATAGGCGAGCAGAAAGGCAAGAGCTGATGGACAGCGCCATGAAGGTCTGGCCGGACGCCGCGGGCATGCGCGAGGAGCGGCTCGAGCGGATTACCGAGCACTTCGGGCAGCACTACGTCGACACGGGGAAGATCACCGGCTGCCAGATCACGGTGGTGCGGGGCGGCCACGTTGCGTACCACCGCTCCCTCGGCCTGATGGACCGCGAGCGCGCCCTACCTATGGCCGACGACGCAATCTTCCGCATCTACTCCATGACCAAACCGATCGCATCGGTTGCCCTCATGCAGCTCTACGAGCGGGGCATGTTCCAGCTGCTCGACCCGGTGCACCGTTACATCCCCGAGTGGCGGACCCTCCAGGTTGGCGAGGCTCAGGCCGACGGGTCCGTCACCCTGGTGAAGCCGAAGCGGCCGATGAACATGCGCGACGTCCTCATGCACACGACCGGGTTGCCAGGGGCACTCTTCCCCGACAACCCCATCGACCAGGCGTTCGCCGACGCTCGTCGCGCACTCGGCCGCGAGCAGACGCTGGAAGACGTCACCGCCCTCCTCGCCCAGCACCCGCTGAAGTTCCATCCCGGCACGCACTGGAACTACGGGCTGTCCACCGACATTGTGGGGCGTCTGGTCGAGATCCTTTCGGGCCAGCGCTTCGACGAGTACCTCCAGCGCGAGGTCTTCGAGCCGCTCGGCATGACCGACACCGGGTTTTACGTCCCCGAGGGATCGCTGAGCCGCCTCGCACCCTGCTACCAGTACCGCCCGGCCAACACCCCCCGCCTGATGGAGGGCTCGTTCGCCAACGGCATCATGCGCCCGCACCCGTACCTGTCGGGCGCAGGCGGGCTCGTCTCGACTACGCACGACTACGTCGACTTCTGCCAGATGCTGGCGAACGGGGGCCAGCTCGACGGCCGGCGCGTGCTGGGGCGCAAGACGATCGAGCTCATGACCGTCAACCATCTGCCGGGCGGGGCAACGTTGGCGGACCTCGCAATGGGCGGATTCGGCGAGGCCGGCTTCGAGGGCGTCGGCTTCGGCCTCGGCTTCGCCGTGGGCCTGGGGCCGGCCGCCACCGCGATGGACGGCTCCGCCGGCGAGTACTACTGGGGCGGTGCCGCCAGCACCGCGTTCTGGGTCGACCCCACCGAGGACCTCTTCGTCGTGTTCATGACGCAGCTCTTCCCGTCCATCGCCTACCCGTTCCGGGCCCAGCTGCGGGCGCTCGTGTACCAGGCCATCGACGACTGATGCCCGGGGACGCCGGCCCGGCCGGCCCGGCCGACGCCACCGTCGTCCCCCGCTTCGCCGGGCCCGCCACGTTCGCCCGGCTGCCGACGGCCGAGGCCGTGCCGCGCTGGGACATCGCGGTGGTGGGCATCCCGTTCGACGGCGGCACCACGTACCGGCCCGGCGCCCGGTTCGGTCCGGCCGCGGTGCGACAAGGGTCGCGACTCCTGCGGCCCTACAACCCGGCGGTTGGCGCGTTGCCCTTCGAGCTCGCGCAAGTTGTGGACGCCGGTGACATCGCGTGCACGCCGTTCGGGCCCGAGGAGGCGGTCGCGCAGATCGAAGCCGCCGCCGAGGCGCTGCTGGCGGGCGGCGGTCGGGTGATGGCCATCGGGGGCGATCACACCGTCGCCCTGCCGCTGCTGCGCGCCACGTCGGCGCGGCATGGTCCACTCGCGCTGGTGCATTTCGACGCCCACCTCGACACGTGGGACGTCTATTTCGGGCAGCGCTTCACCCACGGCTCGCCGTTCCGTCGGGCCTGGGAGGAAGGACTGCTCAGTCGCGACCACAGCACACACGTCGGCCTTCGGGGGCCGCTCTATTCGAGCACCGACCTCATCGACGATGCCGGCATGGGCTTCGCCCAGATCACGGCCGACGACGTCGCCGAGCTCGGCGGTGCTGCCACGGCGGCGCGGGTGCTGGAGCGGATCGGCGACGCCCCGCTCTACGTGTCCGTCGACATCGACGTCCTCGACCCGGCCCACGCGCCGGGCACCGGCACGCCCGAGGCCGGCGGGTTGACCAGCCGCGAGCTCCTGTCGCTGGTGCGGGCGCTGGCGCCCGCCCACATCGTGGGAGCCGACGTGGTCGAGGTCTCGCCTGCGTACGACCACGCAGAGATCACGGCCATCGCCGCGGCGCACGTGATCTACGAGCTGCTGACCGCCATGGCGCTCGGGACCACCTGAGCCCGGCCTGCGTTCTGACGGCTCATCGGAACCGACGAGGTCGCGCCATTATCGCGCGGTGTCTCTCGATCTAAGCGGGGCGCCAACGCGTCCTCGTCCTCTAGTGTCGATGTATAGGGGTGCCAACTAATGATGGAGCCTCCTGTGCCATCAGGGACGCTGTTATGAAGCGTTATGAAGGGTCATAAGCCCTGGCTCGTATGCATCCAAACTCGAGGCTCCTGACGGTCCCCGAAGAACCCGATCGGAGCCCGCCGACCCGCTGCGCCTTCCCGACCATCGACGTCGGTGCGTCAACCCGCTGAGATCCGAAGGTCCGTTCTCACTGCGAGCCGGGCTTCGGATGTAACAAGCCATTCACAGGCGGGAAACCCTCCCCGAACCTTGCGCCCCTACCGTGCAGGCAGCGGCGACGAGAGGAGTGGACGAACCCGGTGGGGAAGTGAAACGAGACCTCTTGGTGGGCGTGGCGCAGTGGCTGTCCGCACCGGGTGAGCCGAAGCAGAACCTCTCGGTCGCCCTGGGCATGATGGACGACGCCGCCGCCCGCGGCGTGGAACTCCTCGTCCTGCCCGAGCTGTGGTCGTGCGGCTACGACCCCGAGACGCTCGCCGACGACGCACGTCGAGCGGCCGAGCCGCGCAACGGCCCGCGGGCGGCGCGGCTCGCCGAGCGGGCGCGCCGGCTCGGCCTGTTCGTCGCAGGGAGCGTGCCGGAGCTCGGTGAGGACGGCTCGGTGCACGACACGATGATCGTGTTCAATCCCCATGGCGACCTTGCCGCCTGGCATCGCAAGGCACACCTCTATCGTCCCGCACGCGAGCAGGCCGTCTTCGCACGCGGCGACCGCGTCACGACGTTCGACGAGCCGGCGCTGGGAAGGGTCGGGCTCGTCGTCGGCTTCGAGGGCGATTTCCCCGAGGTCGCCCGTTCGCTCGCCTTGCGCGGCGCGCGGCTGGTGCTCGCCTCGTGCGCGTGCGAGGTGGAGGCGGCAGCGGCCTGGGACCTCCTCCACCCCGCGTACGCGCTCGCCAACAGCCAGTGGTGGCTCGAGGCGAACCAGGCAGGCACCCACGCCACGTCGACCTTGCTGGGCGCGAGCCGAATCATCGCCCCCACGGGCACCGTGGTCGCCGCAGCACCCGCAGCCGTGCCGGGCCGGCCGAGCCCGGCCGAGCTCGTCGTGCACCGTATCGACCTGCATCTGGCGCACGTCCACGAGGGGGTGGGCGCACTGCTCGAGGACGAGCGCCGGCCGGCGCTCTACGGAGAGCTGGTCGAGGGAACGGCCGTGGCGTGACCGCGGGTACCCCGGGGGTGCATTGGTAGGGTCGCCGTCGTGCACCTCGACGGCGTCTCGCTCTACGACGGGCTCCTCACGACCCGGGCCATCCGCCGCTACACCGACGAGAAGGTTCCCGACGACGTCCTGCGCGACATCCTCTTCGCCGCCACCCGGGCGCCGAGCGGATCGAACCGCCAGCCCTTCCGCTTCGTCGTGCTCACCGACGGCCCGGTCGCGGCGGAGGCCAAGCGGCTCATCGGTGCAGGCGCCCGCCACTTCTGGGACGCCAAGCGCGCCGAGGACGGCTACGACAAGGGATCCGGCGCCCAGGCCGACTCGCCCAAGTCGCGGCTCGCCCGCACCATGCAGCGCTACGTCGACAACTACGAGTCGGTACCGGTCCTCGTGCTCGCCTGCTACGCCCGCTACCGATCGCACACCGCCAGTTCCGACGGCGCCTCCATCTACCCGGCCTGCCAGAACCTGCTGCTCGCCGCCCGCGCGCTCGGCTACGGGGGCGTGCTGACGGGGTTGCACCACATGGCCGACGGCGACCTGCGGGGGTTGCTGGGGATCCCCGACGATGTGGACATCATGGCCACCATCACGCTGGGCCGGCCGCTCGGGAGCCACGGTCCGGTGCGCCGACGCCCGCTCCCCGAGTTGGTGTTCGGGGAGCAATGGGGGCAGCCGCCCGTCTGGGCGGTAGACCCCGATGGCGTGCAATTCACCGCCGCCGGGCCGCCCCGCACCGGGAACAAGGCCTGACGGGGCACCGGCCGCCAGCCAATACAGTTTTGGTGTTGCGCCACAACGACGCCAGGCACGCCACGCGCTCTGGGAAAGGCTGACAATGCCCACGCTCGACGCACCCGTCTTCGACGCCGATAACCACTACTACGAGGCCCTCGACGCCTTCACCCGCCATCTCGATCCGGCCCTCGGACCGCGGGTCATCGAGTGGGTCGAGGTCAACGGGCGGCGGTATCACTCGCTCGGCGGACGCATCAGCCGGGCCGTGACCAACCCGACGTTCAACCCGATCTCGCCGGCGGGCGCTCTGTTCGACTACTTCCGCGGCAACCCGAACGGCGTGCCGATACACGAGCTGATGGGCACGCCCGAGCCCACGCGGCCCGAGTACCGCGACCGGGATGCGCGCCTGGCGACCATGGACGCGCAGGGGCTGGCCCAGGTCTGGCTCTTCCCCACCCTGGGCATGCTCTACGAGGAGTCGCTCAAGGAGGACCCTGAGGCGGTCGTCCTCCTGTTCCGTGCGTTCAACCGCTGGCTGGCCGAGGACTGGGGCATGGCGTACCGCGACCGCATCTTCGCCTCGCCCTACATCACGCTGGCCGACGTCGACGAGGCGGTACGCGAGCTGGAGTGGGCCCTCGACCAGGACGCCCGCACCGTGGTGCTACGGGCGGCGGCGCCGATCACGGCGAACGGGCCGCTGTCTCCGGCCGCCGACGAGTTCGACCCGTTCTGGGCGCGGGTGAACGAAGCAGGTATCACCGTCGTGGTGCACGCCGGGGACGCCGGGTTGTCGTCGAACGGCTACGCGCAGGACGGCTTCCGGGCCTCGTTCAAGGGTGGCGGTGGGTACCAGCGCCCGAGCATCAAGCTGTTCGCGATCGAGCGGGCGGCGCACGACTGGCTGGCGACGCTCATCCTCGAGAAGCTGTTCGACCGTTTCCCCAACGTGCGCGTCGCATCGGTCGAGAACGGCTCGGAGTTCCTCGCTCCCCTGTTCCGCAAACTGCGCACCACGGCGCGGCGCATGCCGGGCTACTTCGCCGAGGACCCGGTCGACACCTTCAGGCGCCACATCTGGATCAACCCGTTCTGGGAGGACGACGTGGACGAGATCGTCGGCTTCGTCGGCGACGACCGCGTCATCTTCGGCTCGGACTGGCCCCACGTGGAGGGGCTGCCGCAGCCGACCGACTGGGTCACCGAGCTCCAGAAGCTCCCCAAGGAGGCCGTGCCGAAGATCATGGGCGCGAACACGGCCGAGCTCAACGTGCGGAGACCCGCATGACCGAGGTCGTGGACCGCAGCGAGACCGCCGACTCGCCGGCGTCTGGTCCCCAGATCGACCCGCACGTCATCGTGCTGTTCGGCGCCACGGGTGACCTGGCGGCGCGCAAGCTGCTGCCCGGGCTCCTCCACCTCTCGACGCTCGGGATGATGCCCGACTACCGCATCGTCGGAAGTTCCACCCGGCAGATGACCGAAGAGGAGTTCCGGCATCTGGCCCGCCACGCCTGTGACGAGTTCTACACCGGCAAGATCTCGTTGCGCCACTGGGCCGAATTCGAGAAGCGGCTCTCCTTCGTATCCACGTCGAGCGGTGCACAGGAGCTGAGCGACCATGTCGCCGGTGCGGAGAAGACGATCGGCGGGGACGCCAACGGCGTGCGGCGGCTCCACTATCTGAGCGTCCCGCCCGCGGCTGACCAGTCGGTCATCCAGATGCTGGCGGACGCCAAGCTGATCGAGCGTTCGCGCATCGTCATGGAGAAGCCGTTCGGCACCGACCTGGCCTCGGCCGTGGCGCTGAACGACATGCTGCACCAGTACTTCGACGAGGACCAGATCTTCCGCATCGACCACTTCCTGGGCAAGGAGGCCGTGCAGAACATCCTGGCCTTCCGCTTCGCCAACGGGCTGTTCGAGCCGATCTGGAACCGCGACCACATCGACCACGTGCAGATCGACGTGCCCGAGACGCTCGGGGTCGACGACCGGGTCGCGTTCTACGAAGCGACGGGCGCCTTCAAGGACATGGTCGTGACGCACCTGTTCCAGATCATGGGCTTCGTCGCCATGGAGCCGCCCACGGCCCTCGCGCCGGACCCGATCGGTGAGGAGAAGAACAAGGTCTTCCGCTCCATGCGCCCGCTCGATGTCAACGAGGTGGTGCGGGGCCAGTACGTGGGCTACCGCGACATCCCGGGCGTGGCAGCGGACTCGGACACCGAGACCCTCGTCGCCGTGCGCTGCGAAATCGACAACTGGCGCTGGGCCGGTGTGCCGTTCTTCCTGCGCACCGGCAAGGAGATGGGCAGCGGCGAGCGCATCATCTCGATCGCGTTCCGCGAGCCCCCCAAGTCGATGTTCCCCGAGGGCTCCGGCGTCGGCGCCCAGGGGCCCGACCATCTCACCTTCGACCTCGCCGACTCGTCCAAGCTGTCGCTGTCCTTCTACGGCAAGCACCCCGGCCCGGGCATGCAGCTCGAGAAGCTCTCCCTGCAGTTCGCGCTGCACGAGACGGGTCAGGACGCCGACGTGCTCGAGGCTTACGAGCGCCTCATCCACGACGCCATGGTCGGCGACCACACCCTCTTCAACACGGCTGAGGGGATCGAGCGGCTGTGGGAGGTGTCGACGCCGCTCCTCGACAACCCGCCTCCGGCCGAGCCCTACGCCAAGGGCAGCTGGGGACCCCCCGCCATCAACGAGCTCATTGCGCCACGCACGTGGCGCCTGCCTTTCGAGCGGCGCTGGCGCTCGGGGCGTACGAGTTAGGTACCGAGCTTCAGAGCGGCAGGGAAATAATCGATCTCCCCTTCGGCCGATTGCCGACCCTCATCTCCGGCCGCTACTAGGAACCCGGGATGAAGCGGCGTACGTCACTCAGCATCGACTCTCGCCTGGGGCCATCCCGCCAATGGCTTGCCTAGTGCGGCTGATTGGGCCAGATCAGCCAAGCGCGGGCCTCCGCTAACTTGCAGATGTCCTCAGGCAAGGCATTTTCCTTGATTGCCCTGCCGATCCGCTCAGTTAGAGCCTCGATTTCTTCCACAGGTTCTTCGGCCATGAGTGCAACAATACGTCGGAGCACCCGACCGCTGCTTTCGCCCAGTCACCGATCACGAGCCCCCGACGGCGGGGCAGCCGGTCAACCTTGGCGTCGCAGCAATACGGCAACGGCCTGGGGGCAAACCGTCGGAGCGGCAACGAAGTCCAGCAACTCGAAGTGCTCGGACCATTGGACCTCGAAATAGCCACGTGGCACGACCGCGTCGCCGTATATCTCCGAGGGCTCAGACGCTCCCCCGTTTGGCGCGTACAAGAATTCCCCGCGGTCATAGCGCTCAACGGCATCCTCGTAGTCGACGAACGATTGAGCCAGCGACGCTTCCCATGGCGTCGTCACCGTCGCGGGGTTTTCACGCAATGTTCGACATCGATTCAAAAACCAACGACCTTGGGTTGTCACGAAGGCGAGGCCACCAGGCTTCATAACCCGGGCGAATTCTCGCTCCCAGCCAACATGGGCATAGGGGGAGAAATGCGAGAAAACGGAGTAAGCAAAGGCGGTGTCGAACTGCGCGGACGGAAGATCCGATGGTGGCATCTCACCCATGTGGATCATCCGACCGGGGACATCGGTCTCACGGCACGTCTCGAGTGCGAGCTCCATCGAGTCCGCACACCAAATGTGGTCCTCTGGCACGTCGCGCAGAAACATCCGAGAAAAGCGG
>DATHPK010000261.1:0-18535 GCA_035483935.1 Acidimicrobiales bacterium | reverse complement strand
GCCTACCCCGCGACGTGGTCATGCAGCAGCTCATCACGATGAAGCAGGACGACCAGGACTGGCGGGGCGGCCGCGTCTTCAGCCTCGTCTACTCCGCGGGCGACGACATACATGAGCTCCTCTCGGACGCACTGTCGCTCTACAGCGCCGAGAACGGCCTCAACGTCCTGGCCTTCCCGAGCATCGGCGTCATGCAGCACGACATCGTCTCCAACACCGCCTCGCTCCTCGGCGCCGACGATCCGGCCTCCGGGGGCGCCGTCGAGGGTTACCTGACGTCAGGCGGCACGGAGAGCCTGCTGCAGGCGGTCAAGACCGCTCGCGACGTCGGCCGGGAGCGGGGCATCGCCCGTCCGAGCGTGGTGGCGGCCGAGAGTGCGCACGCTGCCTTCACCAAGGCGGCCGACTACTTCGACGTCGACCTCGTCCGGGTCCCGGTGGACGCGGACTTCCGGGTGAGCGCGGCGGCGTTGGAGGCCGCGTGCACCGACGAGACGATCATGGTGGTGGCGTCGGCGCCGACGTACCCGCACGGGGTGATCGACCCGGTCGTGGACGTCGCCGCGCTGGCGTTGCGACGGGGGATCCTCTGCCACGTCGACGCCTGCATGGGCGGGTTCCTGCTGCCGTTCCTGCGCGATATGGGCCGGCTGCCAGACGGCGACAGAGCGTACGACTTCCGGGTGCCGGGGGTCACGTCCATGTCGGCGGACGTGCACAAGTACGGGTACGCGGCGAAGGGCGTGTCGGTGATCCTGTATCGAGATCACGAGCTCGCCCGCAAGCAGCTCTTCGTCACGAAGGACTGGCTCGGCGGCTTCTACGCGTCGACCGCGATGGCGGGGACCCGGCCGGCCGGGCCGATCGCCGCCGCCTGGGCCGTGATGATGCACCTGGGACGTGCGGGGTATGTGGAGCTGACCCGGGTTGCCCACGACGCGGCCCTGGAGCTGCGCCGTGGCGTCGACGCGATCGATGCGCTCGAGGTGCGGGGGGACCCGCCGGCGACGGTGCTCGCGTTCGGGGCCCGGGACCCCGAGGCGCTGGACATCTTCGCGGTGGGCGAGCGGCTGGCCGCCGACGGGTGGTACCTGGACAGGCAGAACCGGCCCGACTCGCTGCACGCGACGGTCCATGCCGGCAGTGCGGCGACGGTGCCCGCGCTGGTGGACGACCTGCGGCGGGCGGTGACCGCGGTGGGCTCGTCCCGCACCGAGCGGCGGGACACGACGTACGGCGCCAGCGAATGAACTCTGCGCACTGAGGCGCTAGGCGCTGGGCTCCATCATCAACTCGTCGGCGTAGCACCAGATCCAGTCCTCACCGGGCTGGAAGGACTGGACGATCGGATGGCCCGAAGCATGGAAGTGCTTGGTCGCATGCCTGTTGGGCGACGAGTCACAACAGTTGACCTCGCCGCAGGTCAGGCACAGCCGAAGGTGCACCCACCTGGCCCCCGTCTTCATGCACTCGCCGCAGCCCTCGGTGAGCGGTTTCGCGCCTTTGATCTGATCAAGATGCGTGCACTCGACCTCGGCCATGGACCCCACCACCTCTTCCCTTTCGAACGCCCCGGGACGTCGACGACGTCAGGACATCAGGACATCAGGACATCAGGACATCAGGACGTCATCCCCCCGTCTACCGGGAGTGCGGCCCCCGTCACACCACCCGAGCCGGCGCCGCACAGCCACGCGATCAGCGCAGCCGGCTCCGAGGGCTCGAGGAGACGTTCCACCAGCTGTTGACCTGCGAATTCTTCGGCGGAGGCCAGGCCGTAGACGGCGGCGGAGGCATCGAGCATCGCTCCCCTGGTGGAGCCGGGGCACACCGCGTTGGCCGTGATGCCGGTGCCGGCGAGGTCGGCCGCCAGGGAGCGCATCAGGCCGATGACGGCGTGCTTCGACGCGCTGTAGGCGGCGAGGCGGCGCAGGCCCAGCAGCCCGGCGGCCGAGGCGACGGCGATGAAACGCCCGTGGCGCGGCGGCGGCTGTTGGAGCAACGCGGGCACCGCGGCCGTGGCGAGATGGCGCACCCCGTTCACATTCACGTCGAAGAGCAGGTCCCACTGTGCGTCGGGGGCTTCCCACAGCGGCGGGCCGCCGCTGATGACGCCCGCGGCCGCGACCGCGGCGTGGAGCCCGCCAAAGTGCCGGACCGCCTCGTCGACGGCAGCACGCATGGCCGCGGGGCTGCGAACGTCGGCAACGACGCCGCGGACGGCCGCCGCGCCGTGCCGGTCCACCAACGCATCGAGGTCCGCCTTGGTGGCGAGGGCGTAGTCCAGGGACGGGTCGTCTGCGGCGGCGTCGACGGCGACCACGTTCCAGCCCGCAATGACGAGCGCATCCACCGTCGCGGCGCCGATGCCGCGGGCGGCGCCCGTGACGACCGCCACCGGGGCCGGGCTCACGATACGGACCAGCGCTGTGCGACCGATGCCGCCAGGTCGGCGACGAGGGCGTCCAACAGGGCGCACCCCTCTTCGGCGCTCGCTCCAGTGGGGTCGCCCAACACGCCGTTGGACGATACCGGTCGCACCCCCTCGGCGCGCAGACGGGGCAGCAGCGCATCGATCGGCTCGGTGCAGCCCGGCTCGGCGAGCTCCAGGCGGACCGTGGCGGGGTCGATGGCCAACATCAGCGACGTCTCGGTGCGACCGGCATGGGCGTCACCCCCGGGCACGGTGGCACGCCAGACCAGCACGTCGTCGCCCTCGGCGGCGCACCTTCTTGCGACGTCGGCCAGCGCCGCCTCGTTGCCTCCGTGCGCGTTCACGAGCACGACGCCGCGGAACGTGGAACGTGCGCTGCGAACGAGCTCCACGAGGAGCGCGGCGAGGGGTTCGTGACCGACGAGCAGTGTGCCGGGGAACGCGGCGTGCTCGCCGCTCGCCCCGTAGGCGACCGCCGGTGCGACCGCCACGCCGGTGCGTCGTTCCGCCAGGCCCCGGGTGAGGGCCTCGGCGATCCGGGTGTCGGTATCGAGCGGCAGGTGCGGCCCGTGCTGTTCGAGCGAACCGAGCGGCACCGCGAGCAGGGCGTCACCCCCCGTCGCCTCCACCTGCTGCCAGGTGGCCCGTCCCAGCTCCACGTCGATCAGTCGACCGGTCGATCAGCGCAACCGGCTCGACCGGTTCGGCCGGCTCAGCTGGCTCAGCTGGCTCAAGTTCAGGCCCGGACGGCCGAGCGGAACCGCACCGGGGTCGGCACCGGGACCGGCGTGCCGTCCGACGCCACCTTCGAGTGGCCGATGACCGCCCGTGGACGCCCGCCCTCCGCCAGGGTCGCCAGCGCCGCCTCGCCGTGCCCGTGCACGCACTCGGGGTCGGGGCCGTCCAACGGCAACCCCGTGAAGAACTTCGCCGCCATGCACCCGCCCCGGCAGGCGTCGAAGGAGCCGCACGATGCACAGGCGCCGGCGCTCTGAGGCTCACGCAACGACGTGAACAGCGAGGAGGAACGCCACACCGCTGCGAACCCACCGGGATCCCGCACGTTGCCCGCCAGGAACTCGCGGTCGATCACGAACGGGCAGGCGTAGACGTCGCCGACCGGGTCGATGAGGCACACCACCCGTCCGGCCCCGCACAGGTTGAGACCGTCCAGCGGTTCACCCAGCGCCGACAGATGGAAGAACGAGTCCCCCGTGAGCACACCCGGACGCTCGAGCAACCAGTGGTAGAGCCGTCTCTGCTGCTCACCGGTCGGGTGCAGCGCGTCCCACGAGTCGACGCCGCGCCCCGAAGGCCGCAACCGGGTCAGGCGGAGCTGGGCCCCGTACGAATCGGCGATCGCGGCCAACGCGTCGAGGTCCTCGACGTTCTGGCGGGTGACGACCACGCTGATCTTGAACGGGCCGAAGCCGGCGGCCGCCAGGTTGTCCATCGCGAGACGGGCCGCCGCGAACGAACCCTCACCACGGACCGGGTCGTTCGTCGCAGGACTCGCACCATCGATGCTCACCTGCACGTCCAGATAGTCCAACGCCGCCAACTGCCGGGCCCGATCCGCCGTCAGCCGCGTCCCGTTCGTCGAGAACTTCACCCCCACACGCCGGTCGACCGCGTACCCGACGAGGTCGAAGAAGTCCGGGCGCAGCATCGGCTCCCCCCCGCCGATGTTGACGTAGAACACCTTCATGTCGACCATCTCGTCGACCACCGCACGGGCCTCGGCGGGCGTGAGCTCGGCCGGGTCCCGGCGTCCGGACGAACTCAGGCAGTGGACGCAGGCGAGATTGCATGCGTACGTCAGTTCCCAGGTCAGGCAGATCGGCGCGTCGAGACCATGGCTGAAGCGGTCCTTCAGCGACAAGGGCGCCGCCAACTCCCCAGCCTCGGTCTCGGTCTCGGGATCGGTCTCGGTCTCGGTCTCGTAATCAGCACGCATCAATCACCTCGGAGGCAGCCAGCCGGGCCAGCGCCCGCTCGTAGGCCGCGTGACTGTCCGCGGGCACGCACGCCTCGATAGCCGCCGACGCACTCGGATACTCCGCCAGCGCGCCGACGAGCGTCACCAACGTGCGGGACTTGAGGAAGACAAGGCGGCGGTTGCCGTAGTGGTAGGCCAGCGCGCCGAACGCCTCGTCACGCAGGGCAACGTTCGGGTTGAGCCGCCACGCCCTCTCGGCTGCGAACGCGGTCCCGACCCCGGTCCGGGCCGGCCGCGCCTCGGTCGTGCTCAATAGACGCCGCACATCCCGTCGATGGAGACCTCTTCCACCAGGAGCTCGTCGATGTCCTCGTCGGACACGTCCTCGATGTCCTGGGTGTCTTGGTCCTCAGCCAGCATCCCGACCTCCTCTGGGCAAAGGCCCAGCCTAATCAACGTCAACGACTGCCAGAATTGGGGGATGGCCGCCCCCGTGATGCCCGAACGGCCCGCGCTGCGGCCGGCCCCGGACCGCCGGACCACACCACTGCCCGCCGGCTTCACGTTGCACCAAGCCGCTTCCACCGCACACCTCGACGACGGTGCCGTCGTCCTCGGCGGAAGCCCCGTCCGGCTGTTCCGGATCTCGGCGCGGGCGCAACACCTCATCGACCGGTGGCGGGCCGGTCATCCGGTCGACGACCGGGAGGGGGAGCGTCTCCTGGCGCGCCGTCTCGTCTCGTCGGGGGCCTACAACCCGCGGCCCACGACGTCGGAGTTCAATTACGACCACGTCACCGTCGTGATCCCCGTGCGGAACCGTCCGGCGCAGCTCGACCGTCTGCTCCACGCCCTCCCCGACCTCGCCTGTGTCGTCGTGGACGACGCGTCGACCGACCCGGGAGCAACCAAGGAGATCGCCGAACACCACGGCGCGCGCTTCGTCGCGCTGGCGGACAACTGCGGTCCCGCGGGAGCACGCAATGCCGGCCTCGCCGCGGTGCACACGCCCTTGGTCGCGTTCGTCGACTCCGACTGCGTCCCCCCTCCCGCATGGCTCGACCCGCTGCTGGGCCACTTCGACGACCCCGTCGTGGGTGCCGTGGCGCCGCGTGTGGTTCCCGCGCACAACGCATCGGGCACCCAGGACCAAGACCCCGTGCGGAGGTACGAAGCGGTCCGATCGTCTCTTGACCGTGGCCCCGTTGAAGGGCTCGTGCGGCGAGGCTCCCCGATCCCCTATGTCCCGAGCGCGGCGCTGGTGGTGCGGGCGGCGGTGGCATCCGGGCCGGAGCTCTTCGACCCGACGTTGCGCGGCGGCGAGGACGTGGACCTCGTCTGGCGCCTCGCCGATGCCGGCTGGGACGTGCGCTTCGTGCCGCAGAGCACCGTCGAGCACGACGGACCTGCGACCATCGGCGACTTCCTGGCCCGGCGGACCTTCTACGGGACGTCGGCGGCACCGCTCGCGCGCCGGCACGCAAGGGCCCTCGCGCCCCTCGACGTCTCGGCCTGGTCGTTGGCGGTGTGGCTGCTGGCCGCGAAGCGCCGCCCCGTGCTCGCGCTGCTCACGCTCGCCACTTCCACCGGTCTCCTGGCCCACCGACTGCGCGACCTGACTCACGACCCCGTCGCCGTCGCGACCCGGATCGCCGCAGACGGCACCACACGCGCCGCGGTGCCGGCACTGTCGGGCCTGACGCGGGCCTGGAGCCCGGCTCTCCTGGCCGGACTGGCCTTCCCGCGAACACGGAAACCCGCCGCGCTCGCCCTGCTTATTCCGGCGTTCGCCGACCTGATGAAGGACAGCAAGCAGCGGCAGGACGGTTCCGACATCCGCCCCGGGCCCTACGTCGCCCTCCACGTCGCGGACGACGCGGCGTACGGAGCGGGCGTGTGGCTCGGCTGCGCCCGCGAACGAACGGTCGCTCCACTCGTCCCCCGTGTGTCCTTCCGGTCCAGGGTGTGGTCGGCACAGTCCCTACGGCAAAGCCTGAGCCGGCAACGACAAGCGGGGGGGAAACCCGGAGCCCCGATCTAGCTCCGGGTGAAGCGGAGCTGGGAGGCCTGGTGCTCCCACGCCGAGGACTCCCAGAAACCCAGGGCCTGTGGGTCGGTCCCGACGACGATCGCATGCATCCGGCGCGCCCCGACCAGCCGAAGTCGATTCTCGGCCTCGTCCAACAGGCGCCGGCCGAGCCCGTCCCTTCGATACTCAGGCGCCACCACGATCCGGTACACGGAGCCGCGCCATCCGTCCCAGGCCGCGATCACCGTCCCGACGATCCGGCCGGATACGTCGGCCACCAAGAGGGCGCCCGGGTCGCGCTCCAACAACGCGGCCACGCCGTCCGGGTCATCGGTACTCGTCGGCGCCGCGGCCCCGGACCACAACGAGAGAACCGCTGGAATGTCGCCGGGCCGCGCCGGACGGATCTCGATCGCCATCCGGCCATGGTACGGACCTGAGCTTCGGGCGGATGATCCCCGGTTGCCGCCCCCGCAGCTCTAGGCCGAGCGCCTCGACCGACTCGACCGACTCGACCGACTCGTCTGCGCCGGCTCCGTCGGATCCACCGTCGCATCGTGCAGTCCAGCTCCGCTCGATGGTTGCCCGCCGGGACGACGGCACCGGGCGGCACTCGCGATCGTCTCGGCGACCGCGGCCATCGTCTCGGCGGCGTCCGGCGAGGAGTCGCCGTCACCCGAGCCGGGACCGAAGCCGGCGCCGGTACCGGCTCCTGGGACTCCGAGCCCCGCTCCCCCGAGGGTCTCCAGCTCGCGCTCCAGGCGCCACAGCTCGTCGAGCTCAGGCGCCGTCATGCCCGCCGCGTACAGGTAGCCCTGGCCGTAGTCACAACCGAGACGGCGCAGCTCGGCATCCTGCTCGGCGGACTCGATGCCCTCGGCCACGACCTGGAGGCCGAACTCGGCGCCGATGGCCAGCACCGACCGAACCAGCGTCGCCTCGTCGTTGCCCTTGCACAGTCCGTCGACGAACGACTTGTCGACCTTCAGGACGTCGACCGGGAACCGCTGGAGGTGCGACAGCGACGAATAGCCGGTGCCGAAGTCGTCGATGGCGATGGTCACCCCCAGGCCGTGGAGCGACTCCAGGACCGATGTCGCCCCGGCGACGTCGCCGATCAATGCGCCCTCGGTGACCTCGATCATCAACGCCGCCGGCGGGATGCCCGCATCGTCGAGCGCCTCCCGCACACTCGACACGATCTCGTGGTCGCGGAGCTGGGCCGCCGACAAGTTGACGCTCACCATCATGTGCTCGTCGTACTCGTCGCGCCATCGCCGGATCTGGTAGCACGCATCCCGCAGCACGAACCTGCCGAGCGGAACGATCAGGCCGGTCACCTCGGCTATCTCGATGAAGTCGCCCGGGGTGAGCAACCCCAAGGTCGGATGCTCCCAACGGGCCAGCGCCTCGACCGCATCGATCCTCTGGTCGGCCAGGGCGACGATCGGCTGGTAGTGCACCTGGAACTGGTTGCTGGCGAGGGCGTCGCGCAGCCACGACTCGACCGCCAAGCGGTGCAGCACACCCTTGTGCATCTCGTCGGTGAAGAAGACGAACTGGTTCTTGCCATTCGCCTTGGCGTGGTACATCGCGATGTCGGCCTGCATGAGCACAGAATCCGCGTCCGCCGCACCGGGAGTACAGGTGGCGATGCCGATGCTGGTGCTGACGTACATCCGGTGGCCGCCGACGTCGAACGGCTCCTGCATCGCATTGATGATCCGCTGGGCGACGCTGCCGCCCGCAGCGGGGCCATCGGGAGACGCTGCGACCAGCACGGCGAACTCGTCCCCGCCCAGACGCGCCACCAGGTCGGACGGCCCGACGCACTTGAGCAGCCGGTCGCTGACCTGGACCAGCAGCTGATCCCCCGTGTCGTGGCCGAGGCCGTCGTTCACCGTCTTGAAGTCGTCGAGGTCGATGAACAGAACGGACGTCGGATCGCCGTCGGGGTAC
Source organism: Acidimicrobiales bacterium (assembly GCA_035483935.1). Classification (GTDB taxonomy): domain Bacteria; phylum Actinomycetota; class Acidimicrobiia; order Acidimicrobiales; family RAAP-2; genus Bog-473. The sequence goes on along the minus strand of DATHPK010000261.1, from coordinate 10,174 downwards.
ACCGCCGGGACCGAGCCGTCGACCCGGTCCCGCAGCAAGCCCCTGTTCGCCAGGCCGGTCAACGAGTCGTGCCAGGCGCGGTGTTGCAACTCGTCCTGCAAAGCCTTCCGCTCGTCCACCACCCGGTGGTTGATGACGATGCCCTCCACCGTGGCCTCGTCGAGCAGGTTCGTGAACGTCGACTCCGCCCAGTGCCACGAGCCCGTCGTATCGAGCAGCCGCACTTCTATGGTCTGGGGACGACTCGGGTCGGCGATCACCGCGTTCCACGCCGCCCCCGCCGCCGGCTGGTCGTCGGGATGCACGATGGCACCGGCATTCCGGCCCAAACGCTGCGGAGGCGCCCACCCGAGGATCCGCTCGACGGCGGGAGAGTCGTAGTGCACGCAGCCGGTCGCGTCGATCACCGTGATCATGTCGGTCGCCCGCTGCACCAACGCCCGGAACCGCTGCTCGCTCTCGTGCTTCGTCTCCGCCTGCACGGCACCGCCTGTCGTACGCCGCACCATCATGAAGAGGTACGTCACGAGCTCGCCGATGATCACGAAGAAGACGCCGCGGGTCACCCAGTCGCTCGCGGCCTGCGGCGTACCCGTGGCGGTGCTCGCCGGGAGAAGAGGGCCGGCGACGAACGTCGCCGCCAGTCCCGCCAGCAGCGCCCCCAGCGGGCCGAAGCGAAGGCCGGCCAGCAGGATCGGGATGAGGAACCACTCGGGCAGCACGTTGGTGCCACCGCCCAGCCAGTACGCCGCCGCCCAGGAGACCGGGAAGAGGACCACGATGATCGCCAGCGCGAGGCCGGCAGGGAGGTCGGCCAGCGTGAACCACGCACTCGGCCGCGCCGCCCCGGACGTCGGCCCCACATTTTCCCGAGCCACGCTGGTATTTCGGCCGCCGACCGTCGCCTGTTGAGCAATTTTTTGATTTCCGGAGCCCCCTCACCAGGTACAACGGCGCTTGCACCGAATCCGGCGCCACGACGACGGCCGTGCCCGACGAAACCGCCCCGGCGACACCCGGACCCACCGAGCGAGCACCGCACCCAACTGGGGGTCGAGGAGCCGGGCGCGTAAAGTCCCGGTGCACATGGCTAACAAGTGGTTCGAGACGGTCGCCGAGGCCCAGCGACGCGCCGAGAAGCGCCTCCCGAAGTCGGTCTACGGCGCGTTGATCGCCGGCTCCGAGCGCGGCATCACCGTCGAGGACAACGTGGGCGCCTACGGCGAGCTCGGCTTCGCCCCCCACGTCGCCGGCCTCTCCGAGAAGAAGGACCTCGCCACCACGGTCATGGGCCAGGACATCTCGTTCCCCGTGGTGATCTCGCCCACCGGGGTGCAGGCGGTCCACCCCGACGGCGAGGTCGCCGTCGCCCGAGCCGCCGCCGCCCGCGGCACCGCCGTGGGCCTCAGCTCGTTCGGCTCCAAACCTGTCGAAGAGGTGGTCGCGGCCAACCCGCAGACCTTCTTCCAGATCTACTGGATCGGCTCACGCGAACAGATCCTCGCCCGCGCCCACCGCGCCCGGGAGGCCGGCGCGGTCGGCCTCATCGCGACGCTCGACTGGTCGTTCTCACACGGACGCGACTGGGGCAGCCCGGCCATCCCCGAGTCGATGAACCTCCGCACCATGCTGAAGTTCGCGCCCGAGGCCCTCACCCACCCCCGCTGGTTCTGGTCGTTCGCCAAGACGGGCAAGGCCCCCGACCTCACGACACCCAACATGGTCCCCAAGGGCCAACAGGGGCCAACGTTCTTCGGTGCGTACGGCGAATGGATGGGGACCCCGCCACCGAGTTGGGAGGACGTCGCGTGGCTGCGGGAGCAGTGGGGCGGCCCGTTCATGCTGAAGGGCGTGACCCGGATCGACGACGCCAAGCGCGCGGTCGACGCCGGCGTCACCGCCATCTCGGTGTCGAATCACGGCGGCAACAACCTCGACGGCACGCCGGCGACGATCCGCACGCTGCCGGCCATCGCCGGCGCCGTCGGCCAGGACGTCGAGGTGCTCCTCGACGGCGGCATCCGGCGCGGTAGCGACGTGGTGAAGGCCGTCGCGCTCGGAGCGCGCGCCGTGATGATCGGCCGCGCCTACCTGTGGGGCCTCGCCGCCAACGGCCAGGCCGGCGTCGAGAACGTGCTCGACATCCTGCGCGGCGGGATCGAGTCGGCGCTGCTCGGCCTCGGGCATTCGTCGATCGACCAGCTCGGGCCCGACGACATCGTCGTTCCCGAGGGCTTTACGCGGCACCTCGGGGCCTGACCGCCTGGCGGCCCACCTCGTCGGCCCGCCGGGACCAGGCCCGGAGGAACCGCCCGGTCAGCTGTCGAATTTCACCACGCCGCGGATGATCGTCCCCGCACCCTGGTCCTCGTAGCCCTGCTGCACCTGGTCGAGCGTGTACTCCTGGGTGATGAGCTCGTCGATCTTGAGCTGGCCGTTCTCGAAGAGGTTCAGCAGGTTCGGCACCTGGACGCGGGGGCTCTGGGAGCCGAAGACCGTGCCCATCACCGTCTGGTTGAACATGGCGAGGTTGAACAGGTTCAGCTTCACGTCCATCGCGCTGAACGGCGAGATGGCGACGGCGACGATGCGCGCGTCCTTGGAGCCGCACTGGGCGGCCTCGGCGATCATCTCGCCGTGCAGCACGCCGGGCGTGAGGATCACCACGTCGGCGTTGCGGCCCATCGTCAGCTCGGGGAGCAGGAACGGCACCTCGGCCAGCGAGGCCGCCGTGTGCGTGGCGCCGATCTCCTTGGCCTTCTCGAGCTTGAAGGGCACCGGGTCCACCGCCACGATGTGCCGCGCCCCCGCGATGCGCGCGCCCTGAATGGCGCCCGAGCCCACGCCGCCGCACCCTGCGACCACGACGGTCTCGCCCGGCTTGACCTTCGCCCGGTCGACCGCGGAGCCGAAGCCGGTCGCGATGCCGCAACTGATCAGTGCGGCGGCCTTCATGTTGTCCCACGGGTTGAGGCGGACCACCGAGTTCTCGTGGCACACCATCTCGTCGGCGAACGTGCCCAGCTGCGCCATGCGGTTCACGTTCTCGCCGCCAAGGTGGTAGCGGTACGTGCCGTCGCTGATCATGCCGCCGGCCAACGTCATCATGCCGAGGTCGCACAGGTTCTGGCGCCCGCTGGCGCACCAGAAGCACGTCCCGCACGAGGGGATGAAGGCGACGGCGACGTGATCGCCCAGTGCGACCTGGGTCACGTTGGGCCCGACCTCGGTGACGACGCCCGAACCTTCGTGGCCGCCGACGACGGGGAACATGGACTTGACGCCGATCATCTCGAGCACCTCGGGCGGCGCGCTGATGTCGCCGGTGCGCAGGTGCTCGTCCGAGTGGCACATGCCCGAATAGACCATCTTCACCCGGATCTCGCGGTTGGCCGGAGGGTCGACCTCGAGCTCTTCGGTCTTCCAGGGCTCGTTGAGCCCGGTGCACACCGCCGCACGTACCGTCGTCATTTCGCAATCCCTCCCTGAGGCTTGCCCGCTCCGCGCTCGGGCGGACCAGTTCGCTGCGCTGATTCTGCGCCGCGGTCTCAGTATCGTCCGCCGCCCCGGCCCGGACAACCGGGGCGCCGGCGGACGCGGCGGTAGTGTGCCCGCGTGCCCGAGTCCAGCGCGTTCACCGAGGTCGCGGCCAGGGTGCGCAACTGGGGACGGTGGGGTCCCGACGACGAGATCGGCACGCTCAACCTGATCGACGAGGCGGCGCGCCGCCGGGGTACCGCCACCGTGGTCTCGGGTCAGGCGCTGGCACTGGGGCTGCCCCTGTCGGAGGCCGACGGGATCCAGCTCGGCTTCGTCGAGGGCCGGGCCAACCCCACCCGGACGACGATCCACGTCAACCAGCCGGAGGGCCCCGACCCCGACTTCGTCGCCTTCAGCGAGGACGTCTTCTCCATGGGCACGCAGGCCGCCACGCACTGGGACGGGCTCGCCCACGCCAGTCACGGCGGCCACATCTACAACGGGTACCCGGCGTCCACCATCACGCTGGAGGCCGGCGCGGCCCGCTGCGGCATCCATCGCGCCGGCGCCGTCGTGAGCCGGGGCGTCCTCCTCGACGTCGCCCGCGCGCTCGGGCGCGAGGTGCTCGAGCCGGGTCATCCCATCGCGCCGGCGGACCTCGACGCGGCCTGCGAGCTCGCGCACGTCACGCCCGAGCCCGGCGACATCGTGCTGGTGCGCACGGGCCAGATGGTGCACCTGCAGCCGGAGCGGCGCGACCTCGTCGCGTACACGTGGCCCTCGCCCGGCCTCACCATCGAGACGGCGTCGTGGTTCCACGCGCACGACGTCGCCGCGGTGGCCACCGACACGTTCGTGTTCGAGGTCTTTCCCTGCCAGTACGAGGACGCCTACCTGCCGGTGCACGTGCTGCACCTCGTCGAGATGGGGATGACCCAGGGCCAGAACTGGGTGCTCGACCCGCTCTCCGACGCCTGCGCCGCCGACGGCCGCTACACCTTCCTGCTCGACGCCACCCCCTTGCCGCTGGTCGCCGGGCTCGGGTCGCCGCTGCAGCCGGTCGCGCTCAGATAGGCGACGCGAGGTCCCCCGCGGACCCGCTGCGCCGCCGCGCCGTCGCCCCTCCGAGCACCGGCCCTGTTCGCGGCCGGGACGCCTCCCGCGACCCCGCCGGCACCTCGGCCACCGGGGCCTCGCGCCCCGTGACCGCCCAGTGCAGCAGGCGGGCCTGGGTGTCGACGAGGTGGCCCGTGCGGATGCCCCAGAATTCGAAGCCGTAGCGGTGGGCCGACACGCTGGCGAACATGGCGACGAGCGTCCCCGCCACCGCCATGGGATCGGCGCCGGCGGGCGAGCTCGTCATGGTCCCGGGCGCGCCGGTGCCCGACGGTGACGCCGCCACGATCACCTGCGCCAGCGCCACGGTGACCGCGTTCAACGCGCGCACCCTGATACCCCGCAGCTCGGCGTCGCCCTCCTCGGTGGCGAGGTCGACGACGCGGAAGACGGCGCGGTTGTCCTCCCAGTAGGTGAGGAAGCCCTCGGTCACCGCCCGCGCCGTGTCCCAGCTCGCCCGTTCGGACCAGTCGCCGCCGGCGAGCTCGGCGAGCTGCGCGGCCTGGTCGACCATGCCCTCGGCCAGCACACGGATGGCCTGTTCCACGTTCCCGAAGTACTGGTAGAAGGTCGCCGGCGACGTGCGCGCCTGCCGCGCGATGTCGGTGACCTTCACCGACCGCCACGACGTCGTCGTGAGCAGCTCGACCGTGGCGTCGAGGAGGCGCTGGCGCGTCTGGCGCCCCCGCTCCCCGGGGACCCGGCCGTCGGTGGTCGCCAGGTCGGCCACGCGGCCGGCGTAGTCGTCGAGGCCGACGATGGCGGCATCGCGGGCCGGCGGCTGTGCAGGCATGACGGGCCAGCGTAGTGGGCGCCTCCAAAAGGCCCAGATGACGCTGCGGATACGCTGTCGGGATGGAGCAGACGCTCGACCGCCCGCTCACCCGCGCGCAACAGGCCCGGCGCCAGCGCGTGATCGACGCCGCCATGGCGCTCGGCCTCGAGGGCGGGTACGAGGCGGTGCAGATGCGCGACGTCGCGGCCCGCGCCGACGTCGCCATGGGCACGGTGTACCGCTACTTCACGAGCAAGGACCACCTTCTCGCCGCGACGCTCGTGCACTGGGTCGAGATGCTCGACAGCCGTATCGGGCAACACCCGCCCCGCGGCGACCACCCGGCCGACCGCGTGCTCGATGTGCTCGACCGCGCGCTGCGCGCCATGGGTCGCCAGCCGAAGCTCGTCGCCGCGGTGTTCATCTCGCTGTCGTCGCCCGACCCCGCCGCCGTCGGCTGCCAGCAGCAGATCACGCTGCTGATGGAGGGGATCATCGCCCGCGCCATGGGTGACACCGGCGTTGACGTCCCCGACATGTCCGACCGGGCCCGCATGATCGGGCACGTCTGGTACTCGGCGCTGGTGGGGTGGATCAACGGCTGGTCCACGATGGCCCGGGTCTACGACGAGCTGGCCGTCTCGGTCCGGCTCCTGCTGCCCGACGAGCTGGTCGAGCGCCGCAGCCCCGCCGCCGCCCCTGCCTCCGCCTCGTCCGCAGCCTCGTCCGCCGCCTCGTCGCTGGCCTGACCCGGCGCCGCCGGCGTCAGCCCCGCAGGACGACCCCCGGCCGGCTCGACAACCCCTCTTCGGACGGCTCCCCGTCGACCCGGATGGGCACCCCGTTGACCAGCGTGTGCGTCATCCCGACCGGCGCGTCCGCGATAAGGCGCTCGCCGTCGGCGGGGAAGTCGCGGATCCGGCGCAGCGGCCCCGGCCCCACCGTCGCCGGGTCGAAGACGCACAGGTCCGCGGCCTTGCCCTCAGAGACGACGCCCCGGTCGCTCAGCCCGTAGACACCGGCGGGCTCGCCGGTGAGCTTGTGGATGGCGCGCTCGAGCGGCATCACCTCGCGCTCGCGCACCCAGTTCCCCAACAGGTCCGTCGAGAAGCACGCGTCGCACAGCTGCGAGACGTGCGCGCCGGAGTCGGCCAGGCCCAGCAGCACCCCGTCGCGCGGCAGCAACCACGCGATCGCGTCCGGGTCGTCGTTCGCCAGCACCGACCAGAACCGCGCCTCCAGGTCGTCGTCCAACGACACGTCGAGCATCACGTCCAACGGCGTGCAGCCGCGCTCCTCCGCGAGCACCGTGACGGGCCGGCCCACCAGGTCCCCGTGGTGCTTCGACTCGGCCACCGAGATCGAGGCCCAGTTCATCGGCAGCCCGCCCCGGCCACCGCTCACGTCCTCCCACGCCGTCGCGCGCCAGGCCGGGTCGCGGTACGCGGCCACCCGCTCCGACTTCGGCTTGTCCATCAGCGCCGCGAAGGTCGGACGGATGTTCAGGGTGAAGGGCTCGGACAGGTTCATCTGGAACACGAGCGGCCGGCAGGACACCTGCGGCCACACCTCCACGCCCGAGGCCCACGCCTCGTCGTGCTCGGCGATGACCTTCTCGTGGTACGGGTAGCCCTTCACGGTCAACAGGGCCGTCCAGGTGAACGGCCGCCCCACCTCCCGCTGCAGCCGGAACACCTCCTTGTTGGGGAAGACGCCCCCCGGGAGCAGCGCCACCACGCCGCGCCCCGACTGCTTCACCGGCTCCAACAGAGCCCGCAACTCGGCCAGGTCCGCCACCCGCGACGGCACCGGACGCCCCGAGTCACCGTTGTGGGTCGGCGACGCCGAGGACGCGAACCCGGCCGCTCCCCCCGCCATCGCGTCCGCGATCACGGCCTGCATGGTCGCGATCTCGTCCTCGGACGCCGGGCGCTCGTACGCGTCCTCGCCCATCACGTAGAGGCGCACCGCCGTGTGCCCGACGTAGCAGCCGTAGTTCAACGACACCCCGCCCGCGGACACCGCGTCGAGATACTGCGGGAACGTCTCGAAGGAACCCCAGGGCACCCCGACCGACAGCGTGTCGAACGACATGTCCTCGACGTGTTGCAACGTGCGCGCCAGCAACGCCACGCCGTCCGAACGGATCGGCGCGATCGAGAAGCCGCAGTTGCCGGCGATCACCGTCGTCACACCGTGGAACGACGACGGGGTGAGATCCGGGTCCCAGAACACCTGCGCGTCGTAGTGGGTGTGGATGTCGACGAAGCCGGGGCAGACGACCTGGCCCGAGGCATCCAACTCCCGTGCCCCGGACAGGCCGGGCCCGACGCCGCTGATCCGGCCCCCCGTGACGGCGACGTCGGCGGGCCGGCCGGGCGCACCCGTCCCGTCGATCACGGTGCCCCCCCGAATGACGATGTCGGCGCTCATGCATCCATCGTCGCAGCCCGGGTATGTACATGCACGCGCACGACGCCGACCTGCCCCGACGTTCGGATACCGTGGGGGAGCGGCGGGGAAGGTCGTACTTCGCCACACCAGGGGAACGATTGCAGGAGCGATCGCAACAGCGGAGGTCGGAGAGCATGGCGGTCTCGTTTTTCAGGCAGAAGGCGCAGCAACCCCTGGACGACTCGCTGCAGATCTCCGGCGCGATCGTGGCGCCGTCCGACGGGCCTTCCCCCGTCGAGCTCGTCGACGCCGGCCACGCGGCGCACGGCCTGGGTGTCGTCAGGGACCAATACGCCCGCAAGATCAGGAAGACCCCGACCATCCGCATGGTCCCCGGCTCGATGATGGTCGAGGGCCGCCGCCTCCGCTTCGCCGTCTCGGACAACGTCGACGCCTACGGACCCGACGGGCCGGGCACGCCGCCCGTGTGGGCGGTCAACATCCACGGCTACTTCGCCGGGGGCGGCATGTACTGGCGCGAGAGCGCGCGCCTGGCCGAGCAACTCGGCTGGCGCGTCATCAACCCGAGCCTCCCCGGCTTCGGCGGCAGCGACCCGCTCGAGTGGCAGGACGTCTCGATGGAGCACCTCGCCAACCAGGTGATGGCGATCGTGCACAAGGTGGAGGCCGGCCCGGTCGTCCTGCTCGGCCACTCGATGGGCGGGGCGGTCGCCGTGCAGTTCGCGCACGACCACCCGCGCCGCACGCTCGGCATCATCTACCGCGACGGCGTCAGCACGCCGGCGTGGAAGGAGCGTACGGGCATCCTGCCCGCGCTCCTCTCGCCGATCCTGCCCGACGTCGCCCCGATGGTCGACATGATCGCGGCGGTCATCTTCGACCTGCCCGACCTCGCCATCGGCCGCCTGTACTCCACCGTGCGCGCCGTCCTGCCCGACATGCGCCAGAACATCCGCACCGTGTCCCAGACCCTGCCGGTCGGCAGCATGCTCATGGGCGTCGACCAGCGCAGCGAGGTCCGCCACCTCGCAGCCCAGCAGATCCCTATCCTCAACGAGTGGGGTTGTTTCGATCGCATCACCCCGGGCCACACGGCGCTCGAGTTCGCCGCCATCGCCCGCTCACCCGTGATCTGGGTGCCGGGCGGCCACAGCTGGATGCTCGCCCGCCCGCAGGGCCAAGCCGACATCCTCACCCACCTCGTCCGCGGCCGCGACTACGTGGACCAGATCGAGGAGCGCTGGCGCCAGCTCAACCCGCGCGAGACCACCCTGCGCGCCGTCAACTGACGGCCGCCTCCGGCGAGCGACCGCCCCGTCCCGCCGGACCACAACACGGCGGAGCCCCCGAGCCGTGATCGACAAGCTGCTCCAGCCGCTCCTCTCCCTCCACGGGTGGCAGGCCTACCTCCTCGTCGGCGTGCTCGTCGCGGCGGAGGCGTCGATCATGCTCGGCTTCGTCTTCCCGGGCGAGACGGCCGCCATCCTCGGCGGCGTGCTCGCGTCGAAGGGCGGGGTCAGCGTCGCCGGCATGACCGTGTGCGTCGTGCTGTGCGCCATCGTCGGCGACTCCATCGGCTACTGGGTGGGCGACAAGTGGGGCGAGAGGCTCCTTCAGGTCGGACCGTTGAAGAAACGCCAGCGCGGGATCGAGGTCGCGCTCCAGCAGTTGCGCCGTCGCGGCGCCACGGCCGTGTTCGTCGGTCGCTTCACCGCCTTCCTGCGCGCCGTCATCCCCGGCCTGGCCGGCCTGTCCAAGATGAAGTACCGCATCTTCCTCCCGGCCAACGCCCTCGGCGGCATCTGCTGGGGCGTCCTCTTCGTGCTGCTGGGCTACTTCGTCGGCGAGCGGGTGGAGAAGGCGACCGGGATCGCCTCGGACATCCTCCTCGGCCTGATCGTCGTCGTGATCGTCGTGCTGTTCGTCCGCCACCGGCGGAAGGAGAAGAGGGAGTTCGAGGGTCCCGCCACGGAGGGTGTCTCCCCGGCGGTCGAGACGGGGACGCCTTCGGACGGGAGCGGCGAAGACTGAGGGCCGCGACGCTCAGGCCGGCCCGAGCACCGTGCGGTCGCCTCGCCGCAGCCCGGCCAGCACCCGCCTGAACTCGCCCGCGGCGTCCGCGCCGGCCGAGTCCGTGTCATGCCAACGCACCGCGCCCGGGTCGCTGCGCTCGAGCCCGAACAGGCCGAAGCGCGGCTCGTAACTGCCCCACTCGTAGTTGTCGACGAGCGACCAGTGCAGGTAGGCGCGCACGGGGACCCCCGCCGCCACCGCGTCCGCCACGGCGCCCAGGTGCTCGCGCACGTATCTCGGACGGTCCATCCCGTCCTCGCGTGGTTCGGCGCGGCCGTCGCGCACCCGCGTCGCCAGCCCGTTCTCAACGACCCA
>DATHPK010000260.1:0-2192 GCA_035483935.1 Acidimicrobiales bacterium | reverse complement strand
GGGTGGCTATTGGCTGGCCCTCGAGGGCATGCCGATGACCGCAGTCGTCGAGGTGCTCGAGCCCGAGGAGCTGTTCGAGTGGTTCGTCGCCAAGCGCGCCGCCATGGGGCTCACCGCGGTCCCCCTCGGCGAGGGGTCGACCGCCCCTCTCGTGCGGGCCATCAAGAACAACCAGCTGGCCGGCCTTGTAAGCGACCGCGACCTCATCGGCAATGGCGTCGAAGTGGAGTTCTTCGGCGAGCGCACCACCCTGCCGGGCGGCGCGGCGACCCTGGCGATCCGCACCGGCGCTCCGCTCATCCCGGTCTGCGTCTATTCGGGCCCCGGGCGGAACTGGCACACCGCGGTGGTCCACCCGCCGATGGACACGACCCGGCAGGGGTCGTTGCGCCAGGACATCGCGCGCATCACCCAGGACCTCGCCCACATCTTCGAACACGACATCCGCTGCCGCCCCGAGCAGTGGCACATGTACCAGCCGAACTGGCCGAGCGATCCACGCTGACACCATGAGGATCGCGATGTTGTCTCCCTACGCGCAGACCCAGCCCGGGGGCGTGCAGGGTCAAGTCAGCGGACTTGCTCGTGCCTTGCGCCGCCTCTGTCACGACGTGACCGTGGTGTGCCCCGCGGATTCCGGCGTGGCCTTCCCCGAATCGCTGGGTGACCACTATGTGATCGGCCGCCCCACCGGAGTGCGCTCCAACGGGTCCATCGCGCCGGTTGCCCTCTCGCCCGCGGCGGCCGTCCGTGCGGAGCGTTTCATCCGCAAGGGCGACTTCGACCTCGTGCACATCCACGAGCCGCTGGCGCCCACGGCCGCGTATGGACTCGTGCTCACAGATCCGCTCCCGATGGTAGCGACCTATCACCGAGCCGGCCTGTCCAGCTGGGTACGGCCGCTCAAGCCGTTGGTCGAGCTCGTCGGCCGGCGCATGGATGTGTGCGTGGCGGTTTCCGACTCCGCCCGCAAGACGGGCGAGCAGTCCAGCGGTGGCCCATTCGAGGTCCTTTTCAACGGTGTCGACGTCGACCCCTACGAGTCAGCGGAACCGGTACACGACGACAGCGACGTCCCAACACCCACGGTGTTGTTCCTGGGACGCCACGAGCAACGCAAGGGACTGGGTGTTCTGCTCGACGCCTTCGCACTGGTGGAGCGGCCAGCCGTCTTATGGGTTGCCGGTGAGGGGCCGGAGACCGAGGTGCAATGCCGGCGCCATCCGGAGTCCGACCGCCTGCACTGGCTCGGCACGGTCACCGAGGAGGACAAGGCGGCACGGCTTGCCGGCGCCGACGTGCTCTGCGCACCGTCGCTGCACGGCGAATCGTTCGGCATGGTGCTCCTCGAGGGCATGGCAGCGGGCTGCGCGGTGGTCGCCTCGGACATCGAGGGCTACCGCATGGCGGCCGGCGGACACGCCGCGCTCGTACCCCCCGGCGACAAGGTGGCCTTGGCCCGCGCGCTCGGCGTCGCCCTTGCCGACGCCGTCGAAGGGAACGGACTGTCGGCGCCCGACGCGCGCAAGGCCGCGATCGAGCACGCCCGCCATTGGTCCATGGACTCCTTGGCCGAGCGCTACGTCGATGTCTATGGGCGCGCGATCAGCTCGTACCGCGCCCGTCGGTCCTAGGCCGCAGCCGCCGACCTTTCCGGCCCAAATTCCTCGGTCGACTCAGGCTCGTCGACACGAGGCGCGCTCGCCAAGAGAAGGTCCGCCTTCTCGGCTGAGACGGTGGCCGAGGTGCCGCATTCCGCACAGGTAGTTCTGTATGTCGTGGGCAGTGGCATGACCGGCACGAAAAAGAGCCGAAAACGCGTACGCACGCTGTAGAGGTCTTGCCTGACGCGGCTCTGGCAACCCGCACACACGGTGCGGAGGGTCGCCAGGCGATGCGGCTTCCGATGGAAGCCGAAGATGACGAACACTGGTCCCCCCTCACTCGTCCAGGTTCAGGCGCCTCTCAGGGAGCCCGCTTCACGGTAGCCCGCAGTTGCACAACGGAGGGTTGCCGTACTGGTGCGCTCGTGTCGCCTGCGCTGCCCTTCGTCTTCAACGCGAACAGGGACGACTGCGGCTGAGTTGGTGACAGAGGCGGTTTAGGACTCGGCCGTCTTCTTGATGGCGGCCAAGGTCTCGGCGATGCCAGTCTCCGCCCAACCGGCCCGGACCTCTGCCTGGGCTTGGCCG